>QHVS01000297.1 GCA_003223635.1 Acidobacteriota bacterium
TTCTGATCGGCAATCAGAGGGAGGTTGAATGACAGAAAAAGCAGTATGGACGTTACGTAGCGCATAGAACCCCCGTGGGAAAGATAGTTCCCGGAAGCGACAGATAGTTACGGGCGGACGGCGATTTTCAAGGCGCCGGGACGCTGGGCGTGATCAAACGCCGTCAAAGCTTCCTGCAGAGGATAGGTGGCCTGCAGCAGCGGTCGCACATCGATCGCCTTTTCCGCGAGAAGACGAAGCGCCGGCGCAAACGGGCCGCAACGCGATCCGATGAGCGTGATCTCATCGACGACAACCGACGACGCGTTGAAGGTGAGATTCCCCGCGTAGGTGCTCTTCATCACCAGCGTTCCTCGAGGTCGCAGCGCGGCGCGGGCGATCGCGAAGCCGCTCTGGTTTCCGCTGCAGTCGACGGCGATGTCGAATTTCCCCGTCGGGGCATCCGCAGTCTTGATGCCGCGCCGTTTCAGCAGATCGAGCTTCTCTCGATGCCGCCCGACCACCATCAGATGGCATCGGGTGAGGGCCAGGGTCTGCGCAACGAGCTGGCCGAGCTTTCCATCGCCGACGACGAGGACGCGGTCATTTCGATCGATCGACACCTGTTCCTGAATTTCCAGCGCGGCGGCCAGCGGTTCGGTGAAGAGCGCATCCTCGGTCTCGATCTCGTCGGGAACGATGTGCAGATTTTCCGCGGGGAGCGTCAGATACTCGGCGAATGCGCCGTTTCGATCCTTGATCCCCAGCACCGTGCGTCGCTCGCAGTGCGTCGGCCGTCCGGCGCTGCAGGCGTCGCACGCGTGGCAGGCTGCGTTGATCTCGCCGACCACGCGCTTCCCTTCCCATTCGCCGACAAACTCGTGACCCGGAATGCCGGTGAACGGATAGTAGCCGCGTGTCAGCTCGATGTCGGTGTTGCAGATGCCGGCGACGATAACGCGCACGAGCGCCTCCGCGGGCGATGGCATGGGGCGAGGCACATCGTCGCGCAGGCGAAGCTGCCGGTTCTCGAGCCAGAGCGCGCGCAAGCCGTTTATCATCGGCGCAATGGCAGACGAGCGCAATTCGCATCTGCTCTATCTCGTCCGCCACGGCCAGGCGCGCACGCAGGGAGATGATGCCGACCGCACGCTGACGGATCAAGGTCAGGACGAGATCGAGACGATCGCGCGCTGGGCGGCCGGGGCGGGCGTGGAGCCGACGCAGATTCGCCATAGCGGAAAACGGCGCGCCGAGCAGACCGCGACCATCCTGCAGGATCGTCTGTCGGCGGACGAAGGGGTGGTGGTCGGTGTGGGTCTGTCGCCCAACGATGATGTGCGGCTCGTGGCCGAGACCCTGGAGAGCGAGCAACGAACGCTGATGCTGGTCGGCCATCTGCCGTTTCTCTCCCGGCTCATCTCGCTGCTGCTGCTGAACGACGCCGATCGCGAGCTGATCGATTTTCCGACGGGCGCGATAGCCTGTCTGCTTCGCAAAGATGAGAATTGGCGGCTAGCCTGGCTGGTGACGCCGGAGCTGAGTGTGCGGGCCGGCTTCAGCCGGCCCAAAGCCGGCCCTCACACGACCGGCTAAACCCGGTCCTCATACCTACCTCTTCGTTTTCATCGGGTCCGAGACGCTGCGGGCCCACTCGCGGGCGACTTCCACAGGATCGCAGGTTTCGGTCTTGTGCCGCGGCGCGGTGAGCGATGTGTACTCCAGCTCACGATTAGCGCGTGCGGCTCGAAGAAGCAAGCCGCCGCGCGACATGTCTCCCAGTCCGGCGAACATGGCGGGAAAGCGGAGGCGATCGCCGAACGCGGGCAGCAGAATGTCGACGTACTTGCCGGATGCGACGCTTCCCAACAGCACTACTTGCGCATCCGAGTCGAGCTTCTTCGCCAGCGACACAGCGTCGCGCTCCAGCGGCTTCCGGTAGTTTCGGTTCCGCGCATCGACCTCAGTGCGCGCGAGGATCTTCATTCGCTCCGGCGTGATGCGCCAGTCAGGAGGAACGAGGCCGAAGCCGGGCGCGATGACGAAGATGTCTTCGAGCGGCGCGAAGTGCAGCGCGTAGGCGATCTTTCCTCGAAAGTAGAGCGCGCTCATGAAGGCAAAGGCCAGGGCGATGGGAACGCCCTCCGGCGACTGGTACAGGCGCGCGGCTTCGAAGCTCGCCCGCGGCGACGTCAACTGCCGCGCGCGCAGTCCAGAGACATTGGCCGGAGAGAGGAGGAAGGTCGTTTGGGACATGTAGCGCCGGCTACCAGCCGGCGGGTGCGCCGGCAACTTGCCGGCGCGGGCTAGTAGCCCGCGCACCCGCCGCCAAGTTGGCGGCGCTACTCTAACGCAAACGCCGCAGCGTCTCTTTCAGCAGTTTGTCGCCCTTGTCCTGATCTTCCTGCTTCTTGCTGCGCATCAGCTCATCGGCGCGGCGAAGGTCGGCGATGATCGTCAGAACCGGCAGTGGATCGGCGCCGGGGAAGAGTCCGCGTTCGATGGATGCGATCTCGGCGTCAATCACGCGCGGATCGTCCGTGCCGCGGATGCGCTTGAGAGCTTGGATCGTCGAGTACGAAGGATTGGCCGGATCGTCTTCGGCCACCGCCTGCCGGAAATGCGTTTCTACGACGGCCTCAGATTTCGAGGAGACGTCGACCGCCACTTCCACGTGATCGGCAATCCCGCCCAGGTCGAAGGTGCGGGACGTGTCCGGGTTCATCGGAGCGTCGATTCGCTCGTTGCGCGTTCGCGTCCGCCCGCCCATCGTGTACCGGATCTCCACGCCGCCCACCGAGACGGTGCTATTGGCGTTGAATAACGATCGCTTGCTGGGCACGACCACGCGGACTGCGAAGGCGTGATCGGCGGCGGATTCGAAGCGATCTTGCGTCACCGCGCCGCGCAGTTTGTGCACCTTCTTGTCGGTCGGCGCGTCGGAATCGCGCCGCACCCATCGCACCCATCGGTATCCGCCGCCACCCAGCGGCTCACGAAGATCGTCCAGCCGGCGATCGATGGCTTTATCGACGTCGTACGAGGACGTGTAGCGCTTCATCATCAGGCTGCGGATCTCATACAGCGCGGTGAGATGAGCGAGGGTGGCACGGCAGTTATCGACTTCGACGGCCGCCACGGGAACTGCGAGCAGGGCCAGGCACGCAAGAAGCTTCTTCATGCGCAAATTGTAGTGTGAGGGCCGGCTTTAGCCCGCCGATGACCGGCTGAAGCCGGTCCGCACACTGCTTTTGCCGAGCACCTTGCGCAGGAACTGGCCCGTCGCCGTTGAAAGCTCGGCGATCTCCTCCGGCGTGCCCGTGCCGATGGCGTGCCCGCCGGCGTCGCCTCCCTCGGGACCGAGGTCGATCACCCAATCCGCGGTCTTGACGACATCCAGATTGTGTTCGATGACCACCACCGTGTTGCCGCGCTCCACCAGGCCGTG
>QHVS01000061.1 GCA_003223635.1 Acidobacteriota bacterium
GCTCCCGACGCGTAGTCGTAGACATCGCGCAGCGGGACGATCGTGTAACCGGTCATCTCCAGGTAGCGCATCTGCTGTCGGAAGGTCTCGCGGCTGATCTCCATCCGCGGATCCTGAGGAGACTCGACGATGTGGTAGCAGAGGATTGTGGCGCCGCGGCCGCTGTCCGTCTCTCCTTCCGCTGCAGTGAGAGGAACGATGGACAGGAAGAGGGCGGAGATTATCGCCCAGAGCGCCCGCACGGTCATGTGGATTCCGTTGTGATCCGAAAAATGGCGCGAGAGCATCTGCAATCTAGATGCCCCGCTGCCAGGGGAGAATTCTACCAGTTCCGGGCCGCGGAATCGCCTGGGCGCGTTGACGGTTGCGGGCGCCTGAGCTACTGTCCACTTCCAGTCTCACACTTCACCTCCGGAGGCAGTTTTTTCCATGCGTCGGGAACACCGCAGAGAACTCAAACACGACAGGTTCGTCGACGAGGTCGGGACCTGGTCATCCAGGGCGCGAGACAACCAGCGCCTTCTGCTCCTGGTCGCCGTGGCCGTGGTGGCCCTGGCCATCGCAGCGTACGGCACGCTTTTTTACCGTTCCACGCGCGAGCAGAGAGCGCAAGAGGCTCTCTCCACGGCTATTGAGACCATCGACTCGCCGCTGATGCCGGCGGCAGGGGGGCAAGCGACCCCCGGCGCGAAGTTCAAGACCGAGGCGGAGCGCAACGCGGCGGCTGAGAAGCAGTTCAAGGAAGTGGCGAACAAGTTTGGTGGCACGGACGCCGCCGATGTGGCCAAGCTCTATCTGGCCCGGATCAGCGCTGCGCGGGGCGACGTCAGCAACGCTCGCAGGCTGCTGAGCGACTTCATCCGCGATCATCCAAGACACATGCTGGTGGGTTCGGCGCGCTTCAGCCTGTATCAGCTGCGGATCGAGAATGGCGAAGCGGCGCAGGTGGTGAACGAGTTGACGGCGGAAATCGCCAAGCCCGATCCGGCCCTGCCGACGGACACGCTCCTCATCCTGCTGGCCCACGCGTACGACACACAAGGGAAACTCGACAAGTCGAAGGAGACGTACCGCCGCATCATCACCGAGTTTCCTGACTCTCCATACGCGCTCGAGGCACAGCGCCGCGCCGGATCGGCCTAGAGCCTGAGTGCGACGATGCATCTCGTCGCCACCGTCATTCTTCTGCTGTGGGTCGTCGCGTTCGTGACGACCATTCTGAATCTCGCCACGATTCCGCGATTGAACCCCGCTGCCCGGCCCACTCAGGAATGGATGGTCTCGGTCATCATTCCCGCTCGAAACGAGGCGCGGGTCATCGAGAGGACCGTCCGGGCCATGCTGGCCCAAAGCTACAGCGCATTCGAAATCATCGTCGTTGACGATCGCTCCACCGATGAAACCGGAGCGATCGTTCGTGCGATCAGCGACTCGCGTCTTCGTGTCGTCGATGGAGAAGAGACGCCGCCTTCCTGGCTGGGCAAACCGTGGGCGCTCCAGCAGGGAACTCTTCATGCTCGTGGCGAGCTGCTGCTGTTCGTCGATGCCGATGTCGTCTACGCGCCGCGGACGCTGCCCGCTGCGGTCGCTCAACTGGAGTCGAGCGGCGCGGCGATGATGACCCTCTTCCCGCATTTCGAGATGCACGGCTTCGCCGAGAACGCGGCGATGCCGATGCTCGGCTTTTTTGCGTTCACGGTATTGCCGCTCTGGTGGTCGAACCGGTCGAAGCATGTCGGTTTGGCGCTGGGAGGCGGTTCGGGGAATCTGATTCGCAGGGAGGCCTTCGACGTGGTCGGTCAATTCGAGCGGCTCAAGGGAGCGGTCGTCGACGATGTCGCTTTAGGGCGGCTGGCTCGCCAGCACGGCGTGGCGACGCGGGCCGTGCTCGCGGACGACATGATCTCCGTCCGCATGTATCGCGGAGCTCGAGAGATCGTCGATGGATTCTGCAAGAACATCTTTATCGCCCTGGGCCGAAGCTTCACTGCGGCCGTGGCGATGATGGTGTTCGGGTTCGCGCTGCACCTTCTGCCCTACGGGTTAGCCGTGACGGGCGATCCGATCAGCATCGCCACCGTCATCGTGATCACTCTGATTCGCGTTGTCCTCTTCCGCTCGCTGCGCTATCCGCTGGCCAACGCCATCTTTCTCCATCCGGTGATGATTGTTTTCTGGGCAACTATCTTTCTACGCTCGGTGTGGATGACCGGCATCCGGCGCCAGCTCGTCTGGCGCGGTCGCACTTACGACGCGACTCAGACGCGCTTCGGCGCGGAGCGGTGATATAAGGCCCGGCAGGAGAGACGTATGGCCACCACGGATAAGCCTTTTCTCAGCGACGTTCAGGAGCTGCGCCGCCGGGCCCGGCGGCACATCGAAGCAGGAGCGGTGACCGAGAGTTATCGCGGAGACCGCGAGACGGTGATCAAGCTGCTCAACGAGGCGCTGGCCACGGAGATCGTCTGCGTGCTCCGCTACAAGCGTCACTATTTCATGGCTCAGGGGATTCACGCCGAGCCGATCGCTGCGGAGTTTCTGCAGCACGCCAACGAGGAACAGGGGCATGCCGACCAGATCGCCGAGCGCATCATCCAACTCGGGGGCGCGCCTAATTTCAATCCGGACGGTCTGCTCATGCGCTCGCACTCGGAATATGTCGAGGGACATACCCTCATCGATATGATCAAAGAGGATCTGGTGGCCGAGCGCGTGGCCATCGATTCGTACACCGAGATGATCCGCTACATCGGCGAGAACGACATCACCACTCGCCGGATGCTGGAGAGCATTCTGGCCGTGGAAGAGGAGCACGCCGAGGATCTGGCCAGCTTCCTCGCGGATATGGACAAGGACTGGAAGACGCGGGAGCGAACGAGCGGCTAGTGGCGGCTGGCAGGGTGGAATAGGCCTGTGTTGTAGTTGATGGCATGTTGGATCTAAACGACTCCGCGGTTCCGACCCCTGACTCGCTACCCGCGACCAACGACGAGCTCCTCGACGCCTACTCCCGCGCCGTGACCTCTGCGGCCGCACGGATCACGCCGTCCGTCGTGAACGTGGAGGTGCATCAGAAGAGCGGGCGCGGCGAAGCGCACGGCGGAGGATCCGGATTCTTCTTCACTCCCGACGGATTCATCCTCACCAATAGCCACGTGGTCAGCGGCGCGTCGAGCATCGAGGTCGCACTGGCCGACGGCACGCGCTTCCCGGCCACGATCGTGGGCGACGATCCGCACACCGATCTGGCGGTGGTTCGCATCTCGGCGCCGAATCAGGTGGCCGCGCGACTGGGCGACTCCGACGACATCCGCCCCGGACAGCTCGTCGTGGCCGTCGGCAATCCGTACGGGTTTCAGTGCACTGTCACGGCCGGAGTGGTCAGCGCCCTGGGCCGCACGATGCGCGCGCGCAGCGGACGCCTCATCGACAACGTGATCCAGACCGATGCCGCGTTGAATCCCGGCAATTCCGGCGGTCCGCTCGTCAATTCCCGCGGTGAGGTGATCGGCGTCAACACTGCAGTCATCGCCATGGCCCAGGGAATCTGCTTCTCCATCGGCATCAACACTGCGAAGTTCGTCGCCTCCCGCCTCATCCGCGACGGACAGATCACTCGCAGCTACATCGGCGTGGCTGGACAGAACGTTCCTGTCCACCGGCGCGTCGTCCGTTTCTACGATCTGCCGGTGGAGCAGGCGGTGCTGGTCATGTCGGTGGAAAAAGGCAGTCCGGCTGAAGCGGCCGATCTGCGCGAGGGAGATTTGATCGTCGCGTACGGCGAACGGCCGATCTCCGGCGTCGACGATCTGCATCGCTTGCTCACTGAAGAGCAGGTCGGCGTGGCCTCGCCGATCACGTTCATTCGTCACACGGAAAAAATCGTGCACACGATCATTCCGGTGAACGCAAACGATCGCTGAACGCGCCGGGCGCGCGTCAGAAATATGATAGTCTCCCGATGAGTGCTGTGAGTTGCGAACGCCATGTCCAAGCCAGCCGAACGGTACGCCCAGCTGCTCGATCAGATTATTCGTCCGTTCGATCTGACTCACGACTTCGGACGTAAACGCGCGTACGAAGCGGCCATCGAATACGCGCGCCAGCAGCTCGTCGAGGACCCTCACTGCAATGACTTCCTGAAGGCCGCTGCTCAGCGTCTCGGCTTCGCTGCCATCAGCTTCGACACGCTGGAGAGCCGGGTCAAACTTCCGAAAAACGCCTGGCTGGACGTCTGGATCTCCGACGAGGACGACGAAGTCGCGCTCACCGGAACGCGCGAAGGAATCCAGTACCTCATCGATCTTCTGAGCCAGCTCCGCGACGCCGGCGATCCGGAACAGCACATTCATCTCGATCGAGCCGTTCTGCCCATGACGGAGAACTCGGCGAACCTGGTTCTCTTCAAGGAAGAGGAGACGTGGTTCACCGGCGCCGCCGCGGACGGGCTGCAGGATTCGTTTCCCGAACGGGAGATCGATCCGAAATCGATCTATGCCATCCAGTTCATCCACTATCCGCCGGACGATCTCCCGATCAGCGCGCACCGTCTGTATCGCGTGCTGAAGGTGGCGCCTGACGACGGCTTCTCATCGTCAATCAAGGAATTTGAAGGCGGCGAGAATCGCTACTACCGCTTCACCTTCGTGGCCGACAACGACGATAAGTTCACTTACAGCTTCCACCTCGACGATCCCGCGGTGAATTACTTCACCCATCGCGAGATTCTGAAGCTGGCCATGCGCTCGGTGTAGGCCTACACCGGCTGCGTGCAGAACTTACATCGCGTCGCCTTCAGCGGAATCGGCGACAAGCACTGCGGGCAATCGCGCATCGAAGGCGGCGGCTTCCTGGACATCCGATTCAACTGCCGGATCACCAGGAAAATGGCCAGGGCCACGATCAGAAAATAGATGACCGCGTTGACGAAGAGTCCGTAGCTGAGCGTCGCCGCTCCGGCCGCCTTGGCCTGGGCCAGCGTTTCATAGTGGCCCCCGGAGAGAGTGATGAAGTAGTCGGAGAAGTCGTGCTTGCCGATCAGCACGCCCAGGGGAGGCATGAGGATGTTGTCGACGAGTGAGGTGAGCACTTTGCCGAATGCAGCTGCGATGACCACCGCGACCGCCAGATCGATGACGTTGCCCTTGAGCGCGAATTCCTTGAATTCTTTCACCATGCCCATGTGCCTACCTCCTTTTGGCCGGTGATCATAACCGGCGATACACTCCGGGCCCAGATGATCCGCCAGATCGCCATCATCGGCACCGGAACGATGGGTCGCGGCATTGCCCATCTGGCGGCGTTGGCCGGTTACGAGACCGTCGTGCACGACTCCGATCCCGCGGCGCTCGACGCGGCCAGGGCATCGGTGGAGTCGACACTGCGCAAGGGGGTGGAGAAGGCGAAAGTCACTGACGCCGACGCCCGCGCGGCGATGCAGCGCCTTCACGTGGCCGCCGACCTGGAGCCCGCGGTGCGCGCCGCCGATCTGATCATCGAGGCCATTCCGGAAGACATCCAGCTGAAGAAGGACCTCTTCTCCCAGGCCGATCTGTTCTGCGGCGACGAAACGGTTCTGGCCTCGAATACATCATCGATCTCGATCACCGCGCTGGCCGGCGCGGTGGAGCGCCGCGATCGCTTCGTGGGAATGCATTTTTTCAATCCGCCGCATGCGATGAAGCTGATCGAGATCGTGCGCGGCGAGCGGACGTCCGATCAGACCATCGCCGAGGTGCGCGCAGTGGCGGAGAAGATGGGCAAGCAGCCGATCGTGGTCGCCGACAGCCCCGGTTTCGCCACATCCCGGCTGGGCGTGGCCATCGGGTTGGAGGCGATTCGCATGCTGCAGGACTCGGTGGCCACCGCCGAGGATATCGATCGAGCCATGGAGCTCGGCTACAACCATCCGGTGGGACCGCTGCGCCTGACCGACATCATCGGCCTCGACGTCCGCCTGGGCATCGCCGAGTATCTCGCCTCGACGCTGGGCCCGCGCTTCGAACCGCCCGAACTGCTGAGGCGGATGGTTGCCGAGGGAAAGCTGGGAAAGAAAACTGGCGTGGGTTTTTACCGATGGAGGGATGAGGGCTGAGGGATGAGGGATGATCAGCGCAAGTCATCCCTCCGCCCTCATCCCTCATCTCTCGACGAGGCGTACGGGTCATTCGCATACGCGTATGACTACGCGCTGGGCCAGCGCTTTTTCCGGTCGGCGCGCAAGCTGCTCTCGGCGATCCTGAATCGCTACCCGGCGAAGACGGGGACGCATCTCGATCTCGCCTGCGGCACCGGACTGATGTCGCGCTTCTTCGAGGAGCGCGGGTTTCGCTCCACGGCCATCGACCTCTCTCTTCCGATGCTGCAAGTGGCGCGGCGTCGCACGCCGCGTGTCGTTGCCGCCGACCTCCGCTCACTTCCATTTCGGGCAACGTTTACACGGATCACCTGCCTGTACGACAGTCTGAATCATCTGCAGGAGCTGGACGATTTACGCGCCGCCTTTGCCGCGGTAGCGGAGCTCATGTCGAGCGATTCGCTTTTCATCTTCGACGTGAACGACGAAGCGATTTATCCGAAGGTGTGGGGGATGGACGAACCGTTCGTCGCGGAAGGGGAGGACTTCCACCTCGAGATTGCAACCCGTTTTCGTCCTCGCACGCGCCTCGGGCACGCGCGCGTGCGAGGGTGGGCCCGGGTGGGCGGAAAGCGAATACCGATCGACGAGACGCATCAGCAGCGCGCCTGGAGCCGCGCGGAAATCATCCGCGCTCTGGCAGGAGCATCGCTCGCCCCCGTCGACGTGGTTGACTTCGATCCCTATAAGGAGGGGCGCCGCGTGAAGCTGCTCTTCGTCTGTCGCCCGGAACAAGCCGCCGGGGAGCGGGGTTAAACTCTGTCCCGACGATGAATTGCCTTCAACGATCGTTTCGAATTGGCGACGTCCTCATCGACCCGCCGCTGGCCCTGGCCCCGATGGCGGAGGTGACTGACACCTACTACCGCTCTCTGGTCAAAGAGCTGGGCGGGGCGGGACTGGTGGTGTCCGAATTCATCTCGGCCGAGGGGCTCACCCGCGACAACGCGCGCACGAAGCAGATGCTGGCGTACTCGGAGAGCGAACGGCCGGTGGCCATTCAGATCTACGGCGGCGATCCGGACCGGATGGATGACGCCGCGGCGATCGTGGAGTCGGAAGGCGTCGACATCGTCGACATCAACATGGGCTGTCCTGTGAAGAAGGTGGTGAACAGCGGCGCGGGCTCGGCGCTGTTGAAAGACTTCGATCGCGCGGCACACGTGGTGGAAAAAATCCGGCGACGCGTCAAGATCCCGGTGACGGTGAAAGTGCGGAAAGGATGGGAGAGCGACGACGTGCTTCCGCTGCTCAAACGATTCGAGGAGATCGGTGTCGCGGCGATCGCTATCCACGGCCGCACGCGCAACGAAGCGTACGCCGGCGCCAGCGATTGGGCTTACATCGCCCACGTGAAGAGCGAGCTGCGCATCCCGGTGTGGGGAAACGGGGACGTGAAGACGCCGGCCGATGCGTTGCGCATGTTCGAGCAGACAGGAGTCGATGGCGTGATGATCGGCCGCGGCGCCCTGCACAATCCCTTCATCTTTCGCGACATCATCTCGGGGCATTCCATCCCCGACGAGTTGGAACGGCGCATCGACGCCATGCAGCGTTATCTGGAAAAGATCGACAGTGCTCCGCAACCCGAGAAGTGGAAGCTGCATAAGGCGCGCACCGTGATCGGCTGGTTCTCGAAGGGAATCGCCCACGGGAAGGACATCCGCAGCGGGCTGGCCGACATCACCGCGGTCGCGGATGTGCAACGGCTTCTCGATGAAGCGCGGGAGCGAATCGCGGCATAGGCACGCATGCCTTTTCCCCCGCACATCGCTCAGGTTCTGGAAGCGTTCGCCGTCCCGGCGGACACGAAAGCAGCGCTCTACGATCTCTACGTGGCCATGGGAGAGGAAGCACTGGAAGTGTTCGGCGACATCGCCGAAGGCATCGACTCGCCGACCAACCTGAGGCCCGAGCACACTGTGGGGGTGCGAACGCGTCTGGTGGAGCGATATCTGACCCGCAACCATCCTCTGTGGCGGAGCGGTCAGCCGACCGGCAGCCTCTATCGACCGCGCGCCTTGCAGGGACGCGCCTCTGGTTTGGCCATTCCCCTCGGATCAATTCACTCTCACGCCGAAAGAGTGCTGGGCGACGATCAGCCGGTCCCCGCAGGGATCCTCATGCAGGGTCGCAACGCGCACTCCAATGGGAGGCAGGAGACAATCTCCTTCGACTTCGTGGCCGATGATCTCGGGGATGCCATCGCCATCGGACAGGCACAAGGGCAGCAGCACACGTTGCCGGGATCGGTCGGCGCGACCAGCGGATCGATCGATGCCGAACGCTCCCTCGCTCTCATCTGGGAAATCCAGCCCAACGTGTTCAAGCCGGCGGGGGAGCGGAACCGAGCCATCGCCAAGGTCTATCGCCGCCATCGCAACTGGCACATCATCACCCTGGTCGCGGCGATGGATTGGCTTCGCGCGCGCAAGTTCCGCGTCTACATCGTGCAGGGAAAAGCGCTGGCGGCCACGCACGAAGTGAACCCGGCCAAGCCGTTGAGCCAGGCGATTGTCGATCTGCACAATCGCACGGTGCAGAACGTGATCAAGGGCCTCAGCCTGCAGGTCGTGGATGCCACGCGCGACGACGAGCAGCTCCTTCTGGACAGCAGCGTGATGAACACCGGGCTGTACCAGCACGTGACGCGGCATGGGGCCTCGTCCGCAATCTGGCGCGCAGAATAGCGGGCCGGACCGCGCTGTTGTCGACGTCTCCATGAGCAAACGCGTCGGGATGATCTCCCTCGGCTGCCCGAAGAACCTCGTCGACGCTGAGGTCATGCTCGGACAACTCGGGCAGGGGACGGACGTCACGATCGTCAACGATCTCCAGCAGGCCGACGTGGTCATCGTCAACACCTGCGGATTCATTGACGCGGCGAAGCAGGAATCGATCGATACCATCCTGGAGATCGCCGGGCGGAAGGGAAGAGGGGTCGAACGGCTCGTCGTCACCGGATGCATGGTTCAGAAGTACCGCGGTGAGCTGCAGCAGGCGATCCCGGAGATCGACGCCTTCGTCGGCCTCGATCACCTGGAAGCGATCGCGCAAGCGGTGAGCGGTGACGTCGATGCCGCGCCGGTGAAGCGAAAGATGTCCGTCCGCCTTTACGAAGATCTTCCGCGCGTTCTGGCCCAGGGGACCGCGCATGCCTATCTGAAAGTGTCCGAAGGATGCTCGAACGCGTGCACGTTCTGCGCGATTCCGCAGATGCGCGGAAAGTTCCGCTCGCGCAGCGTTGCCTCGCTCGTGCGCGAGGCGCAGGCGCTGCAACAGCAGGGAGTCAAGGAGCTCTGCCTCGTGGCGCAGGACACGACGCGCTATGGCCAGGACCTGGGGATGGAGCGCGGCCTCACTGAGCTGGTGAAGACGCTGCTCGCAGAAACGGAGTTCCAATGGATCCGTTTTCTCTACGCCTATCCTGGCTCACTGGACTGGTCGTTGTTCGAGCTGATGGGCGAGGAGAAGCGCTTCGTTTCGTATTGCGACATCCCGCTGCAGCATGTTTCCGCGAACGTGCTGAAGGCCATGCGCCGTCCAGGGTCGCCGGGCGAGTATCGAACCATGATCACCCGCATGCGGGAGGTCGTCCCCGACATCTCCCTGCGCACGACATTCATCACCGGCCATCCCGGCGAGAAGCCGGCGGACTTCGGAGAGCTGTACGACTTCGTGGAGTGGGCGCAGTTCGATCAGATGGGGGCGTTCGTCTACTCATCGGAAGAGTTCACGCCCGCTTCGAAGATGGACGATCTGCCGACGCGGAAGACCGCGGAACGCCGCAGAGCGAAATTGATGGAGCTGCAGCAGGCGATCTCCCTCAGGCGCAATCGCGCGCGCATCGGTCAGACGTTCGATGCGCTCATCAGCGGAGTGTGCGAGGAGAGCGAGCATCTCTTGGAAGGGCGGATCGTCGGCCAGGCGCCGGAGATTGACGGGCGCCTTCTGATCAACGATGGCATCGATCGCCTGCCGCGCGAACTTCCCGCCTTCGCTCGCGTGGAGATCAGCGACGCTCATCCCTACGATCTCGTGGGGGCAGCCGTCAGCACTGCACTACACCCCGCGACGTAATCCTCCACACGCCATTCGCGTCGCGCACCAGGTTGAACGTGTGACCCGTGCCGCAGTTCATGCTGAGGACGCCGGGCTGCGGCTTGGGGATCGGTCCGGTCCACAACCGCACCGTGCCTTTATTGCCGTTGACCTCGAGAGCATCGAGTCGGGCGTAACCCGCCGGCAACTCGGGAGCGTCCGACACGACATTGCGCAGGGCCGCTGCGGCCGATCGCACGTCGGCCGGTGCGCCGTCGGGGACGACGAGAGTCAACTGCTGCCCATGCTCCAATTGGGCGAGCGCTGTCGCCAGTACGACCTGTCGCTCGTCAATGCACGGCAGAACCTGCGCGTCAGGGCCGCCGGCGTCGAATCCGAAGAGTGCGCCGAGCGTACGCGCGATGTCGATGGGAGAGACGCGCTGCTCATATCGCGCCGGCCTGACCGCCGCCCCCCAGAGCATGAGTGGCACGTGCTGATCATCCGGCAGTGGCTGTCCGTGCGTCGTGTTCGGGTTGCCGTAGCTCCAGATCCAATTTTTCTTCAGCTCGACGAGGACATCGCCGGAGCGATCGGCGCGGAATGAAGCACGCACGGCGCGTTCGACGTCCGAAGGGTTGGTCTTCGCGGTCATCAGCTCGCTGTTGGTGAAGACGCTGTTGACGCCGCGAATCGACAGGGCCACATCACGGAGAGCGCGTTTCACCTGTTCGCCGTCCAGCTTCAACACCGCCACGCGATCCCAGTTGAGATAAAGCGAGGGCTCTTCGAAGAACGCCACCAGGGCCTGCGAAAGAGGGGCGTCGACAGCAAAGGGGGCTTGCAGGCGGTTGGCGAGCGCGCGCTCGATCTCGATGCGCTGCGGTGGAAGCTCGGAGATGAGATGCGCTTCTTTGCGCGGATTGCGGAAGTCGAGCCGTCCGGCGTCGATCGTCGGATCCTTCAGGCGTGCGATCTCCGGCGTCGACTGCACGCCGTGATCGGCGGTGATAGCCACCAGAAGTCGATCGTGAAACTTCGCATCCAGGCCGTCGACGAATCGCTGCAACGAGCGATCGAGCAGCACGGCGTCTTCGGCCACTTCCATGGAGTCGGGACCGTAGTAGTGGCCCAGATAATCCGGAGAGGAAATCCCGACGAACAAGAGATCGGGCGTGCCGCGCGTCCCCAGGCCTTCGACATCCACGATGCGCGCGGCAAAGTCGAGCAGCATGTCGTTCGCAAACGGTGTGTAGGTAAGAGCGCGCATGCTCGCCACGGGATGGTCGAAGTGTGTCCCGTAACGCGAGTTTTTGAAGGGCCACGCATCTGGAGGATCGAACGTCACTCTCTTCATGGCCTCGGCAGCAATGGTTCCCGACAGCGTCCATTGACCGGAGGAGGGTAAATATCGCGTGGCGGTCTGATTGAATGCGAAGAGCGCCGGGTCGTAACGGTAGTAATTAGAGGATATGAAGCCGGGAAGGTCGGGGTCGAACCAGTAGACGGCATCGGCCTTCCGCCCGCCCATCAGGATCGCCGCGCGGTCCTTGATGGCTACAGACATCACCCTGGACTGAGGAAACGTTTCGCGCAGCCGATCGCCCAGCGCATCTTCTGCCAGCGCGACCGGAGACATGCCACCGGTCGTTCCGGCGCTGATTACCACGCGGGGATCCTGCACGCAGTAGCGCGGCGCGCCGGTGATGGTCTCGTACCAGGCTGGCCCCTGCACTTGCGGCGGATTGGGTGCAGCGTAGCCGCCGCTGTCTTCGAAGAAGTTTTGCCACGATTTCTCGTCACGCGATGTCCGCTCGAACCAGGTATTGCCGACAATGCCTGTCTCGCCCGGCGTGCGTCCCGTTCCTATCGACGCGTGTCCGGGCCCTGTGAAGGTGTTGGCGTGGCGATAGTAGGCGTTCGAAAAGTTCGCACCGTTCTTCAGGAACCGATTGAAGCCACGCTCGGAAAACCATGGTCCGAATCGATCCAGATAGTCGTAGCGGAACTGATCGATGGAGACGACTACGATCAGGTCGGGACGAGTGGCGGCCGCCGCGAATGCAGAATGCAGAATGCAGAATGCAGAAAGGACAAATGCAAGACGTTTTTTCATTCTGCATTCATCATTCTGCATTCTGCATTCAAAGAAAAGGGCCACTCGGAGGAGTGGCCCTTCATGAAACGTTCAGGGAGAGATTAGAAGGACAAGCGCAGTCCGACGCGTGCCTGCCAGCGCGAGCGGAGGTCCGCGACGCTGAACTGACGGTTCGGCGTGAGAGAGCCGAGCGTGCGGTTGCCTGACGAATCGAATGTCGTGGAACCCTCACGATAGATTGGCTTGCCGCTGGCCGCATCCTGCCCCACGTACGCCACCGGACTGGTGTTCTGGTTCGACACGAAATACACGTTGCCGTAATCCTTGCTGATGAGATGGAGCAGGTTCAGCACGTCCGCATCGATCTCTGTTCGCACGAAGCGCACCGGCAGCTCCAGCGCGTAGTGGAAATCGAGCTCGCGCGACCACGGCTCACGCGACTCGTACTTGTTGAGGATCCGAGCCTTGTTGGGATTGAGGCCGGTCGAGCTGATG
>QHVS01000062.1 GCA_003223635.1 Acidobacteriota bacterium
GCGTCTCCACCAGGCCGCGGTCGACCAGGGCGACGTCGAGGCGCGACTTACCGCGTCTTCGCCGGGGAGGAGCGGGACCCGAAGTGTCGCTCGTCTTCTTCATCGCAGCTGGAGAGGGGATCGGGAATCTCATCGGGCGGAATGAGCGCGATCTCGTGCAACACCGCGCGGGCGCCGGCAAGATCGTCGCCCTTCGCGCGCGACGCGTGTCCGGTCACGAACTCCGCCTCAGCCCTCGCATCGAGAAGCGTGCAGATGTCGTAGGAGTCGCCATCGTACGACTTCAAGAGGAGAGCGCCGGCAGCCAGGGCATGGGCGTGCAGATTTTGCGGATCCGCGCGCAGCGCCATGTCGAGAAGCGACAGGACGTCTTCGTAAAGCAGAGCGTCGAGCCCCTGCTGTTCGGCCGCGGCCTTTTTCTCGATCCGCAGCAACTCCTCGGCGGCCGACGTGAGGTGACGACTCAACTCCGCGTCGACGAACCGCGCGGGAAGGATTGCCTGCGCCACACTGAGAAGAAGCACCGCGGCGAACATCAGCGGATCGTGGCCAGACGCGGTTGCTCGGCGACGCGCTCGCGCACAAACTCGCGCACCCGCCGCGCGATCCCCTCGGCGTGAAGGTCGTATCGGGCCCGCAGCACGTCCTGAGTGCCGTGGTGGACGTATTCGTCCGGAATGCCGATGCGGTGGAAGCGGACGTTCTCCACTCCGAGCTGCTGAACGGACTCCATGATCGCGGACCCAAAGCCGCCCGCCAGCGAACCTTCCTCCACGGTGACGATGGAAGCACCGGGCTGGCAGTATCGGGCGATCGCCGCTTCGTCGAGCGGCTTGATGAATCGACCGTTGATCACGGCGACGTTCATCCCTTCCTTCGACAAGATCTCCGCCGCCTGCACCGCCGGCCAAACTTCGTTGCCGATGGCGAAGATCGCAGCATCGCTTCCCTCGCGCATCACTTCCGCCTTGCCGATGGGCAGCGACTTCAGCTCGGGATCCATCACCGCGCCGATGCCGTTGCCGCGCGGATAGCGCAGAGATGTGGGATGACCAGTCTCCAGAGCGGTCTTCAACATGTGCCGCAGCTCGTTTTCGTCTTTCGGCGCCATGCAGATCATGTTGGGAAAGATCCGCAGGTAGGCCATGTCGTAGATCCCGTGATGCGTCGGACCGTCCGCCCCGGCGATGCCGCCGCGATCCAGAGCGAAGACGACGGGCAGATCCATGATCGTCACATCGTGGAAGACCTGGTCGAAGGCGCGCTGCAGGAACGTCGAGTAGATCGCTGCCACCGGCTTCATTCCCTGCGTGGCCATGCCTCCCGAGAACGTCACGGCATGCTCTTCAGCGATGCCGACGTCGAACATCCGCTCGGGGAACACCTTTCCGAATTTGTCGAGGCCCGTTCCTTCCGGCATCGCTGCCGTAACAGCGACGATCTTCGGATCGCGTTTGGCCAGCTCGATGAGCGTCTCCGCGAAGACCGCGGTGTACGTCGGCGGCGCAGGCTTGTCCGATTTCTTCACTTCTCCGGAAACGATGTCGAACGGCGTCACGCCATGCGACCAGATCGGCTTGTTCTCCGCCGGCGTGTAGCCCTTCCCCTTCTTCGTGATGACGTGAACGAGGATCGGGCCGTCGTAGTCCTTGTTCTCCTGGAAGACATCGATGAGCGTCTCCAGATCGTGACCGTCGTAGGGGCCGAGGTATTTGAAGCCGAGCTCCTCGAAGAGAGTGCCGGGGACCACCATGTGCTTCAGCAACTGCTCCATGTCGGAGGCGAACTCGTGGAGCTTGACGCCGATGAGCGGAATGCGATCCATCACGCCCTTGGCCAGATCTTTGGCCTGGTTGTAGCGCTGGCCTTTGATGATCTGGTTCAAGTAGCCGCTGATGGCTCCGACATTCGTGGAGATCGACATGTCGTTGTCGTTGAGGACGAGGAAGAGTTTGCGTTTGAGATGGCCGGCCTGATTCAGGCCCTCGAAGGCCAAACCGCCGGAGAGCGCTCCGTCTCCGACCACGGCCACGACGCGATAGTCCTCCTTGCGGAAATCGCGGGCCACGGCGATACCGAGTGCCGCGGAGATGGAGGTGGAGGCGTGGCCGGCGTTGAAGACGTCGTACTCCGACTCCTCGCGCTTGCAGAATCCGGAGATGCCATCGTGCTGGCGGATGGTGTGGAAGCGATCGCGGCGTCCGGTAATCAATTTGTGCGGATAGCTCTGATGTCCCGTGTCGAGAACGAGCTGGTCGCGCGGCGTGTCGAATACGTAATGCAGAGCCAGGGTCAGCTCGACGATGCCCAGATTGCCGCCGAAGTGGCCGCCGATCGAAGAGACCACTTCGATGATACGTTCTCGAATCTCCTGCGCCAGTTGCGGGAGTTGCTGGCGGTCCAGTTTGCGCAGATCGGGAGGAGAGTTGATGCTGTCCAGCAGTCGTGTCATGGCGTTCTTACGATCGGCGTTCGCAAACGTAACGCCCGATCGGTGCCAGATAGTTCACCGGACCGCCGATGATAGCAGCGTTTTCGCTCGCCTCGGCCAACAGCTCATCGACGCGCGTGCGCGCCGCGGCCGTGCCGATCAGACCGGGATACGTCAGCTTCCCTTGTGCAGCATCTTTGCCCGCCGTTTTCCCGAGCTGCTCCGACGTCTGCTCCTGATCGAGCAGATCATCGACGATTTGGAAGGCCAGGCCGATCGCCCGGCCGAAACGGCGGAGCGCATCGAGCTGCGCATCTGTGGCGTTTCCGAGGAGACCGCCGAGAATGACGCTGGCGGTCAGAAGCTTGCCGGTCTTGTTGCGGTGAATGAATTCGAGGCGTTCCAATGGAGCGGCGGCCTTCAGGCCGCCGGCCGGCGGGCTAAAGCCCGCCGCTCCACTCCCCTCCAGATCCGCGACCTGTCCTCCGATCATGCCTGTCGAATCGATGGCCGTCGCCACTTCGACAATCGCCCGCAACTGCCGGCCCGGATCTCCGGTTGGACGGGACAGCCAGGAGAACGCCTCCGTCAGCAACGCGTCGCCGGTGAGGATGGCCAGCGCTTCGCCGAAGACGACGTGCGTCGTCTTGCGGCCGCGGCGGTAGTCATCGTTGTCGAGCGCGGGAAGGTCGTCATGGACCAGTGAGTAGGTGTGAATCAGCTCGAGGGCCGCGAAATACTTGAGCAGCGGCTCGTAATCGGCACCGCAAGCTTCGGCCGCGGCGATCGCCAGAATCGGACGGATACGCTTGCCGCCGCCGAGCACGGCATATCGCATCGCTTCGTGAATCGACGTCGGCTGCGTCTCCGCAGCCGGAAGATTCTCTTCCAGAACCCGGTCGATGATCCGGCGACGCTCAGCGAGGTATTCCGCCGTTGTCACTCATCACGCTCCTCGCTCGGCGCCGGCTCTTCCTCCATCTCGAATGGCTCGGTGACCGGCTGACCCTTCGCGTCGGCGAGGATCAATTCGATTTTCTTCTCCACCTCTTCCAGCTTCTGATTGCAGAAACGCGAGAGGCGGATGCCTTCCTCGAAGAGCTGCAGCGACTCGTCGAGCGGCAGCTCTTCACTTTCCAGACGCTGGACGATCTTCTCCAGCTGCTGGAAGGCTCTCTCGAACTCGTTTGCTTTCGCTCGCCCCGCCATTCGGCCACACAGTCTCTAACCCCATCGTCTTGGCGTCAACCGTACACTCCAGGCGGCCCTTCTTCAGTTGGACCTCGATGGGATCGCCGACCTTGACGACCGCCGAGTCGAGAATCGGCTTGCGGCGATTCCGGCTGCGGGAGAATGCGATGGCATAGCCGCGGGAGAGCACCGAGAGCGGCGACACGGCATTGAGCGTGGCCACCGTCGCTTCGAGCTGATGGCGCTCACGGACGACGCGCGCCGGAAAGCGTGCCAGCGGATCGCGCGCGGCGCTCAGGCGCGTGCGAAGCGAACGGGTGCGCGATTCGACCAGGCGGTAGAGCGAGACGCGCCGGCGGTTCAGCCGCTCGCGCTGCACCGCGATGCGCCGCGGCAGCAGGCCGAGTCGGTCCGATGACGCGAGGTGGCGAACCTCATGACGGAAATTGCGCACCCGGCTGTCGAGTACGTGGCGGATAATCACGATCTCCGCCGCGGCCGACGGAGTTGGCGCGCGGACATCGGCGACCAGGTCGCAGATGGTGAAGTCCGTCTCGTGTCCCACTCCCGAAATCGTGGGAATGGGGCATGCCGCGATCGCCCGTGCCACGATCTCCTCGTTGAACGGCCACAGATCCTCCAGCGAGCCTCCGCCGCGGCAGATGAGAATCACGTCGTGAATCTCCCACCTGGAGAGATGGCGGATCGCTGTGGCGATCTCGCGCCCGGCGGTAGGACCCTGAACCCGCACCGGATAAATCTGCAGCGACAGTCCGTCGAATCGGCGGGAGATGACATTCAGGATGTCGCGGATCGCGGCGCCGGCCGGACTGGTCACCACCGCGATGCGCTGCGGCAGCATCGGAATGGCCTTCTTGCGCGCCGCATCGAAGAGCCCCTCCTCAGCCAGGCGTTGCTTGAGCTGCTCGAAGGCCAGCTGCAGTGCGCCGAGGCCGGCGGGCTCCGCGGCCACGGCATTGAGCTGCAACTCGCTCTTCTGGTCGTAGATCGAGAGCCTGCCGCGCACGATCAGTTGCAGGCCGTTCTCGATTCGGAAGCGCAGGAATCGCGCGTTGCCGGCAAAGAGCACCACGCGCATCTGCGCACGGCCATCCTTGATCGAAAAATAGAGATGACCCGCGGAGGAGCGGATGAAGTTCGTCACCTCACCCTCCACGGCGATGTCGTTGTAGCGGAACAGATCGAGGTTAATTTGACGGATCAGCTCGCTGACCTTCCAGACGGCCTGTTCCATTTCGAGAGTCTAGCAATGAATTCAGGCGCGCTGATTGCTCATGAGCTTTATTGCCGAAAAATGGCATAGATAGAAGGAGTTGAAGAGATGAAAGCAGACACGCTTTTCACGAAGGCAGCGGCCGGCCTTTCGACGGTCGCGCTGGCGCTCGCTTTGAGCGCGTGCTCGTCGCACACGAAACTCGCCACGGGAACTGATGCGGGCGAAATCCGCACCGAACAGGCCGCGCAGCAACAGTCGACCTCCGGGAACACCATTGCTGAGGCTCCCGCTCCGGCGAACACGCAGGGAGCGACCGTCACGCAGACTCCGGCCATCATTTCTGGTCCGGCCAAAGTAGACAACAGCGGCCGCGTCTACACCAGCAGCTCGGTCGGCTCCACCGGCAATGCATCGGGGACTGGTCTGAACACCAACGTCAACATCGTTCCGGAGAAGCCGAAATCGACGGTGACGATCACTGAGTCGCCGGCCCCGGTTGAGACGACAATCGTCGAGACCACGCCGCCGCCTGCTCCACCGGTCGTAGTCGTTGAGACCCCAGCTCCGCCACCCGCTCCGGTCGTTGTCGAAACGCCGGCGCCCGCGCCGCCGATGATCTCATCGACGACCACGGAGACCACCACGACGACCACGCATCGTCGGTTGCGCAAGGACTAGTTTTTTTCTCTGGCAGCTATGAAATCAGGGCGCGCTCGGCGCGCCCCTTTTCATTTCTTCGCCAGCGGCTTTCCGATGACATCGAGGAGATCGGGCTTGCCGCTGATGCGCTCCAGATGCGGGTAGCGCTCGCCGCCGTGATAGTCGATGCGCGCTGTCGAGTAGTACTCGTCGCCCTCCAGGATCAACTCGATGGGCGCGGTGGCCTTCGCCGACGCTTTCACCACGTCGTGCATCTGGTCGGTGGAGAAGCGGCGGCCGTTGACTGCGATGACGCGCGATCCCGCGGTCACGCCGACTCGCGCTGCGGGAGAGTTGGGGATGACATCCTCGATTCTCCCGTTCTCGCCGACGTTGAAGCCGAGCGATGAGCTGACATTCGCCCCTTTCGATCTGTGCTCCTGGAAGGAGATGTCCAGATTCGGCTTGTCGTTGTAGATGAGGCGCCATCCGCTCGCTTCAATTCCGCCGAGCGGCGGCGTCGGATCCGTGGTAGTCAGACGGTGATTGAGGAAGGCTCTCCAATCGGAGGGCGCGACGCTGTTGAGCGCCGCGACCAGATCGTCAAAGGTATACGGCCGAACCTCCGGCCGTCCGCTGCTGCCGCCGAAGAACGCGCGGCAGAAGTCATTGAGCGACCGCTTCCCGCCCGTCAGCGAGCGTATGGTCATGTCGACATCGAGCCAGACGAGGCTCCCCTCCGGGTAGAAGTCGACGCTGCGACGCCACGCCATTCCGGCCCCGGGACTGCCGTACAGAACCTGCGCCGCCACCGCCGTGTCGAGAAGCGGACGCCAGGTGCGACCCACGTGCTGCGACATTCCGGCCGCTGTTGCTGCCAGCTCATCCCGGTACTCCTCGGCGTTGATCAAGCCTGAGCGGTAGGGCAGCAGCTCGCCGAGAAAATTCGTCAGCCCTTCGTAAACCCACAGCATCTCGCCGGTCATCGGATCGTGATAGTTGCCGGTGGCCAGTCCGGCCGGACGGCGATACTTCCCGTTCCACGAGTGAACGAACTCGTGGGCCATCAAACCGGAGAGCCACTTCCGCGCTTCTTCATCGCGGATGGCGTTCTCCGCTGTGCGATCGTCGCTCGATTCGTGATGCTCCAGTCCGAAGTGGGCAACCTGATTGCTCAGCGTCAGCAGCCAGTCGTAGTGACGATAGTGATTCGCTCCGAACAGCGCGGTCGTTTCGGCGACGAGGCGTCCGTACCGATCGGCGAAATCGGCGGGTGTCTCCAACGCATAGCTGCTCTCGGAGGCCAGGTTGATAGTGTGGCGGTAGCCGGTGTCATTCGGGATGTTGATGCTCCGCAGCTCCGCCGCCATCTGCACGGGGGAATCGATCAACGTGGTGAGCGACACGGTCTCGAATCGGATCTCCTCTCCTGCCGATCGCGTTTCCAGCGGGCTGGCGTACTTCCAGCCGCGCGGAATCCGCAGCGTCGCTTCGTACTGCAACGTGTCGGTGTTGGCCGTCTGCGGATAGAGAAGGACGGTGTTCCAGCTCAGAACCGCCAGCCGCGGAGAGGTGGTGGCCCCAGCAGTGAAGAGTGCACCCCCGGCCGGCGCGAGGTAGTCGAGATCGATGTCGATCGCGCTCGCCCCTGATGGGACGTCCACGTGAAAAGCGAACATCTCCACCCGATCGCGAGTCCACGGAATGACGTTGCCGTTCGCCGTCACTCTCATGCCGGCCAGGCCGATGATCGGGCCGCTCGGCGAATGCTCGCCGGGAATCCACTTCGGGTAGTAGAGCGTGAGCGGGCCGGCGCTCGCCGGAATGGTCAGATGCGAGTGAAAGACATTCGACGGCGCGTCGGTGGCATCGACTCGCACGGTGATGGGAGCGCCGAAAAGCGGAACGACAAGGAACGCAACGCAAAAAGCGAACAGCATGAGACGACGCATTGAATGACCTCCCTGTTGCCGCGCGAATTCTAGTCCGGGGCAGGCAGCTCTCCGCGCAATTCCGGGTCCTGCTCGGTCAGCGGGCCCTCGGCCCTCCCCTCGATGAACTGCTGCACGATCGGATTGGTGGATTGCTGGAATTGCTGCGGCGTCCCCTCCTCGATGATCGATCCCTTGAAGAGCATGGCCACGCGATCGGCGATCTTGAACGCCACCTTCATGTCGTGAGTGATCGTGACCGTGGTGGTGTTCAGCGTGTTGTCCATCTCGCGAATCAGTTCGGCGATGACATCGCTGATGACCGGATCGAGTCCGGTGGTCGGCTCATCGAACAGGAGAATCTGCGGCCCGTGTGAGATGGCGCGGGCGAATCCCACCCTTCGCCGCATCCCGCCGGACAACTCCGAGGGCCGCTTGCTCTCCACGCCGTGCAGATGCACCAGCTTCAGGCACTCCTCCACCCGCTCTCGAATATCCCCTTCCGTCATCTTGGTTTGGCGCCGAAGGGGAAAGGCGATGTTCTCGAACACGGACATGGAGTCGAAGAGGGCGCCTTCCTGAAAGGACATCCCGAACATCCGGCGGAAACGATTCAGCTCCATGCCGGTCATGACGCAAATGTCGTGGCCGTCGACCAGAATTCGACCTGCATCGGGGCGAAGCAATCCGATCATATGTTTCAGCGTGACGCTCTTGCCCGTGCCCGAGCCGCCGACGATCACGACCGACTCGCCGCGCTCCACCTCGATCGACAGATCACGAAGCACTTGCTTGCCGCCGAACGACTTGTCGACGTGCTGCACCGAGATCATCGGGGTGCCGTTGGAATTCATGGTTGCTGGGTTGCTCAGTTGCCTAGAACAACAGCTTCGTGAGAAAGAAGTCAGTCAACAATATCGTCAGCGAGGCGCTGACCACGGCCTGCGTCGTGGAGCGGCCGACCCCTTCCGCTCCGCCCAATGTGTAGTAGCCCCGCACGCATCCGGTGAGGGTGAGAATCAATCCGAAGACAGCGGCCTTGATGACACCGCTCCACAGATCGTTGAGATCGACGAATTGATAGGTGTTCTGTTCGTAGATGACCGGATTGGCGCCGAGGAGCTTCACAGCCACCAGATAGCCACCGCCGATTCCCAGGGCATTGCCAAGAATGACCAGCAGCGGCAGCATGACGATGCCGGAGATCACGCGGGGAACGAAGAGATACTGGACCGGATCGGTGGCCAGCGCCTTGAGAGCATCGATCTGCTCGGTGACGCGCATCGTGCCGATCTCCGCGGCCATCGATGAGCCGACGCGACCGGTGACCATCAGTCCGACCAACACGGGTGAGAGCTCGCGCAGCATGGCCAGGGCCACCGCGCTGCCGACGAAGTTCTCGGCGTGAACGCGGTGAAACCCGTTGTACATCTGCAGGGCCATGACCATGCCCGTGAACATGGTGGTGAGGAAGACCACCGGGACCGAGTCGACGCCGACGCGGACCATTTGCCGCAGCCACTCGCCGACCTCGAACGGCGGCTGCACGGACCAGGACATCGTGCGCCACAGCATGCGGAACCAGAGGCCCGTCTGTTCGAAGACGCGAAGAAAAGCGAGGCCGATTTTCTCGAAGATGATCATCGATAGAGACGTGGCACGCGCCGGCTGACCCGGCAGAATACTTCGTGGGAGATTGTATTCGTGCGCGTCGCAAGCTCTTCCGGAGTGATGCGCTCCTTCCCCTGAGAACCTAGCAGGACGACCTCATCGCCGAAACGCGCGTCCAGATCGGTCACGTCGATCGTGACCAGATCCATCGACACGCGCCCCACGACCGGCGCGCGCTTTCCCCGCACCAGAACTTCTCCGTTGTTCGAGTGCAGACGGCTGTAGCCGTCAGCGTATCCAACCGGCAGCGTGGCGATGCGGCTGGGGCGCGACGTGTGGAAGGTCATCCCGTAACCGACCGCGCTGCCGGAGGGCAGGTCCTTCAGCCGGGCGATCTCGGTCCGCCAGCGCATCACGGGCTCGAGCCTCGACGATCCGCGGTCAAGCGGCTCGCCACCGTACAGAGAAAGACCGATGCGGACGAAGTCGCCCGCGGAAACCAGGCCCCGCATTGTCGCCGCGCTGTTGGCCAGGTGATGTTTCGCGCTCTCGATGCCGGCGCTTCGCAACATCTTCAGCAGTCGATCGAACGTCTGCGTCTGCTGCGCGGTGTATGGATCGTCCGGATCGCCGGCGTTGGCGAAGTGGGTATAGATCGCTTCGATGCGCAGCCGTGGAGCGGCGTGAATCAGCTCAATGGCCCGAGGCAGCTCGGTTTCCACGATTCCCATCCGCCCCATTCCGGAATCCAGCTTCAAGTGAATCACCACGTCACGCTTTCGTGCGATGCGGCAGACGCTCTCCAACTCTTCCGGGCCAACGACACCGATGGTGACGTCGTGGTCGAGCGCGTTGGAAATCTGCGCCTCCGTCAACGGGCCGAGCACCAGGAGAGGCAGCGCGATCCGCGCGGCCCGCAGCTCGAGCGCCTCTTCGAGCAGCGCGGTGGCGATCATGGCCACGCGATCGGGCGAGCAGCGCCGGGCCAGCTCCACCGCGCCGTGACCGTAGGCGTCAGCTTTCAAGACGGCGATCAGCTTTGAACCTTGCGGGAGCCGCCGCATCACCGCGTCGACGTTGCGCGTGAACGCGCCGAGATCGATCTCGGCCCAGGTGGGGCGGAGATCACGCACTGTAGACATGAAGATTCTGGCCGTTGATGGGCCGCGATCGTTCCGACGCGAGAAACAGAATCACCTCGGCCACTTCCTGTGAGGTCATGTCCGCCGGAGCGCCGCCGCTCACGTCCTTCCACATCTTCGTGTCAACCGATCCGGGGCTGACGCAGTTGACGCGAATTCCGAATTCCTTCGCCTCCACGGCCAGAGCCTCGGTGAACCCGATCAGCGCCGCCTTGCTGGTGTTGTAGGCCGTGAATCCGGGAAATTTCTCCGGCCCGAGGACTCCGCTGATCGATGCGACGTTCACGATCGTCCCGCTCCGCCTCGCGATCATCGACGGCATGGCCCGCCGCGACGCCAGAAACGCGCCGCGCAGATTGACCTGGAAGACGGAGTCCCAATCCCCGACCGACATCTTCTCCAGCCGTCTTGCGACGTACGTGCCCGCGTTGTTGATCAGGATGTCGCACGAGCCGAAGCGCGACTCCGTTTCGGCGAAGAGACGATCGACCGCGGCGGGATCGCCGATGTCGCCGCCCACGTCAAGAAGGTTCTTGCTGCGCCCGGCGATGGTCTTCAGTTTCTCCGCCGAACGCGCAAAGATGGTGACCCTCGCGCCGCGATCGACGAGCATTTCCGCCGTGGCCTGACCGATTCCGCTCGACGCACCGGTGACGATGGCCACGCGGCCGGCGAATTCAGAAGAGCCGGTCATATAATCGCGCGCAGACTACCGCAACGCTGGTCTTTTTGAGGAGAGCGTATGAATCCGGAGATCAACACCTGGTTGCAATTGATCCTTCGCTGGGCGCACGCCGTAGCGGGAATCATCTGGATCGGTCACCTCTACTTCTTCAACTGGGTCAACGGGCCGTTCCAGGCGAAGCTCGACGGCGGCACCAAGAAGATCGTCAATCCCGAGCTGATGCCGCGCGCGCTGTTCTGGTTCCGCTGGGGCGCCGCTTGGACCTGGATCACGGGAATCCTCCTGGCAGCATTGGTCTACTACCACGGACGCGTGGTGTTCGAAGATCCGACCTCGCCGGGAAGCAATTCGTGGCTCTGGCTGGCCATCGTTCTCGTCCTGCTGGCAGTCGGATTCGTGATCTACAACGCGATCATGAAGGCCGTGCCCAACAAGGTCGCCGCAGCAGCGATCAATCTCGTGATCTTCGCCGCCGTGTACCTTTTCCTGGAGTACGTCGGGAAATTCAGCGGACGTGCGCTGTACATCCACGCCGGCGCGATCTTCGGCACGATCATGGCGCTCAACGTCTGGATGGTCATCTGGCCGTATCAGAAGCGGATCATCACCGCGGTGAAGACGGGGACGGCGCCCGATGCGAAGGAGGTGGCCACGGCCGGCCTGCGCTCGCGGCACAACACCTTCATGTCCGTTCCCCTCATCTTCACGATGATCAGCAATCACTACCCGACGGTGTACGGGCAGGTGCCCTGGTGCCGCGATCTGATCCTGGCGGCAATCATCGCAGTCGGTTTCATCACCACCCGTTTAATTTACGGGAAGGCGGCAAAAGTGCCGGGCTTCTGATGGTTACTCGGTTGCTGGGTTACTGGGTTGTTCGGTTGCAACTCAGCAACTCAGCAACCTAGCAATCCAGCAACCCAGCAACCTTTATGCGTCTCCTTCAGATCGACGCCTTCGCCGACCAGCCATTCCGCGGCAATCCTGCGGCGGTCTGCCTTCTCGATCGCGAGCGGAGTGCGGAGTGGATGCAGAGCGTCGGCGCTGAGATGAATCTGGCGGAGACGGCTTTCCTGCTGCCGCGCGCCGACGGATGGTCGCTTCGCTGGTTCACACCGATCGTGGAGGTCGACCTCTGCGGTCACGCCACGCTGGCGAGCGCGCATGCGCTGTGGGAAGAGAAGCTGATTTCACCGGGTGAAACGGCGCGGTTCCATACCCGGAGCGGCCTGCTCACCGCGGCGCGCACCGGCGATCTGATCGAGCTCGATTTTCCCGCGACGCACGAGCAACCGGCCCATCCACCACCGGCCCTTCTGGAATCCCTCGGAGTGAAGGCGCCGCGCTACGTCGGCCGCAACAAGTTCGATTACCTCGTGGAGCTGACTTCAGAAGACGAAGTGCGCGCGCTGCGCCCCGATCACTCGCAGTTGCGGCACATTCCCGTGCGCGGCGTCATCGTCACCAGCCGAGCGTCCAACGGCAAATACGATTTCGTCTCCCGCTTCTTCGCGCCCGGTTCGGGCATCGACGAAGATCAGGTGACCGGCTCCGCGCACTGCTGCCTCGCTCCGTTCTGGGCGGAACGGCTGGGCAAGAGCGAGTTCGTCGCGTATCAGGCATCGGCGCGCGGCGGCACTCTGCGCGTGCGCCTCGACGGCGACCGCGTGAAGCTCGGCGGCCGCGCGGTGACCGTGTTACGCGGCGAGCTCACCGTCTAGTGCTTCACATCCATCCCGCGATCGACGTCGCTGCGGTGCGCGAACTCTTCCTCGAATACGCCCGCTCGCTCGAGGTCGACCTCTCCTTCCAGAACTTCGAGCGCGAGATCGCCACGCTGCCCGGCGACTACGACCCGATCCTCACCGCGCATTGGAACAGCGAATTGGCAGGCTGCGTGGCTCTGCACGCCGTAGAACGGGGGGTGTGCGAGATGAAGCGCCTGTACGTCCGACCTCAGTTTCGCGGCCACCGGATCGGACGCACGCTGGCCGAGCGAATCATCATCGAGGCCCGAACCCGTGATTTTCAGAGGATGCGCCTCGACACGCTGCCCACCATGCATGAGGCCATCCCCCTCTACCAGGCTCTTGGATTCGTGGAGATTCCCCCGTATCGCTTCAATCCGATCGCGGGATCGAAATTCATGGAACTGGCTCTTAGCTAAAGTGACATCCGTCACAATCCGCCGTCTCCTCTAGCAGTAGAGTGACCGGCACACCTCGACCTACCAGGGGACCAAAGGGCGCGCGACGCGGTAGGTCGAGGTGTGTCCCTTCCCGCCGCAATAGAATCTCCCCATGCACATCCGCGAGATGCTCGAGAAGATCGAGTACGACACGCTCGCGCCGCGGGCAGCGAAAAGCGCCGAGACACGGGGACGCGATCACCGCGAGCCGGAGGACGATCTTCGCCCCTCGTATCAGCGCGATCGCGACCGCATCATTCACTGCAAGGCCTTCCGCCGGCTGAAGCACAAGACGCAGGTGTTCCTGGCCCCTGAAGGCGATCACTATCGCACCCGGCTCACGCACGTGCTGGAGGTGACGCAGATCGGGCGCACCATCGCCAAGTCGCTTCGCCTCAACGAGGTCCTCACCGAGGCCATCGGCCTCGGCCACGACCTGGGGCACTCGGCGTTCGGCCACGCCGGAGAGTCAGCCCTCAACAAACTGGTCAAAGGCGGTTTCGATCACTACCGACAATCGGTGCGCGTGGTGGAAGTGCTGGAGAACGACGGCAAGGGACTGAATCTGACTATCGAAGTGCGCGACGGCATCCTGAAGCACTCCAAGGGCGAGAAGGGGGAGTTGCTGCGCAAACGGCCGCGGTCGCGCGCGCTCACGCTGGAGGGCGACATCGTTCGCATCTCCGACATCATCGCCTACGTGAATCACGACATCGACGACGGCATCCGGGCCGGGCTGCTGACGGAGAACGACATCCCCAAAGATATCCGCACCACGCTCGGCCGCACCGGCAGCGCGCGCATCGACCGCATGGTGCGCGACGTGATCGCCTCGACGCTGGCCTGCGACTACGAGGCCATCTCCATGTCTCCGGAAGTGCTGCAAGCGCTCGAGGAGCTGCGCACGTTCATGTTCCAGAACATGTATCTGATCCCGACCGTGCGCAGCGAGTTCGAGAAAGCGCAGAAGACTCTCACCGCGCTTTTCCAGTACGTCACCGCGCATCCGCAGGAATTCTTCGACGGCCAGTCGGGCGAACCGATCGAGCGGCTGGCCATCGACTTCATCGCCGGGATGACCGATCGCTACGCGATCAACCTCTACGAGAAGTTGTTCGTCCCCCGCGCGTGGGTGTAGTCGTCGCCCCAAATGAAAAACGCTCCGTACACCGGAGCGTCAATCAATGGCTGGAGGGGAAGGTTTATCTGCGCCCGCTCTTCCCGGCGCGCCGGGCTGAGTTCACGGCTTCGCGAAGATCCTTGCCGGCCTTGAACCGGACGTTCTTGGACGCCGGGATGGTGATCTTCTCGTTCGTGCGCGGGTTCCGACCTTCGCGGGCCCGGCGCTGGCTGATGCTGAAGCTGCCCAGCCCGGGAATGGCGCAGCGTTCGCCGCGCGTAGCCGAGTCGGAAATGTAGCCTACGAACGCATCAAACGCAGCCGAGGCCTCCTTCTTGGAAATGCCGGCCTGCTCGGCGATGGCGTTGATGACGTCGCCCTTTCCTGCCATAAGAAACTTCCTCCTATTGTGCTTCGACGGAAAACCCGCTGATGCTTGTGAGGTTCGCGCGACAATCTAGGTGAAGGATGTGGGTTTGTCAACGGGATGATCGCGCGCATTTTTTTCCAGCAGCCTCGCTGATTTTTCCGTTCCACTGCGGCGCAAATGGCGCAGCGCATCGAGGTATCCGCGGATCACGGAAACCAACTGTCCATGACTCCATGAAAACGGAGCGACAGAGAGCGGCGCGCCGGTCAGGGGATGAATCTGCTCCGGAAGAATGAGTGAGGGCCGCGCCTTGGACCGCGCCCAGCGGACGAGATCGAGCGCCGACTGTAACTCTGCAACCGAACCTGCTCGTGCTATGGCGTGCTCAGCGAGCCAGAGACTGCAGATGATCCACGGATTGCCGGCGATGGACGGTCCTTCGCCGGCCACGCGCTGATAGGTGTCATTCTCGTATCGAGCGACGCCGCCCACCTCGGTCTGCACCCAAAGCTTTTCGCGGATGGCGTGCATGGTGCCTTCGACCATCGCAGTGGCTGCGCCGAACACGCCGAGGTAGAAAGGCGCGAAGGTCGACGAATCGACGGTGCGGTCGAGCTCCAGCGCCTCGTCCCGCAGAACCAGGCCGCGGGCGAAGCGCGTTTCACCCTCCAGCCAGAGATGGCGAACCATCGCATCGCGGATCTCGACCGCCACGCGGAGATAGTGCGAGCGGCGCTCCTGCTCGTTGAACAGATTGGCCAGATCGGCCGCTGCGTTGAGCGCGGCGCATACCGCGGAGCAGGTGAAGGTGAACACACCCTGCCGCTCTTCCCACATGTCGAAGGAGGGCAGCGGCAGCCCGGTGGCCGGATCGCGAAAAGCGATCATGAACTCCGCGGGCTGGATAACCAGCCGCCGGTAGACGGAGCGAACGAAGTCGAGATCGCGGGTTCGCTCGTAATGCCGCCCCAGGAGCCACAGCACCAGCGCCGTTTCATCCTCTTGGATGGGCAACTGCTTCTTGCCGTTGCGCACCCACGCGTGCCATGACGAGGCCAGCGCCCCGTCCGGCGAGTACTTGTGCAGGAAGTAACCGCTGCTGCTGATCGTGTCGTGGGCGAACGTCAGGAATCGCCGGGTCACGTCGGGAAAGCCGGCGCGATCCATCGCGTCGGCCACGAAGCTGGCATCGCGCGGCCAGACGTAGGAGTAGTGATCGTTGTGCCCCCACTCGATGTCGGAATCACAGGCGGCGACAATGCCGCCGTCGCGATCACAGTGCGCGCGAATCAGAAGCAGCGAGCGCCGATACAGCTCGATGATCTCCTCCGGGAGATCGCTGAGGTCCTCGCCCGACTTGTTCACCCACGTGTACCAGAGCGATGCCGTGCGGGCGATCAGCCGGGCCGGCGTTTGCTCCAGGACGTAGCGGTCGAGGTCGAGCACTTCGCCGTAGCGAATGCCGGCGCAAATCCAGTAGAACGCCGTGACGCTGCCGTTCGGATCGAGAGCGATCGGAACGCCGATGGTCGAGTCGACCGTCCCCTGCTGGATCGCGTTCATGGACAGCACGCCGTCCTCGGCGTCGCGCCATGTCCCTTCGCTTCCGCCGATGCCGCTGCGCCCGCAGGCGTATTCCGGCACACCGCTTTCCTTGTCCGTGGCCACGTTGACCAGGAAATATCGCTTCGACTTGTAGTGGATGACGCTGCGGGAGTCGGGATCGAACATCGCCGTGTCGGACGTCGCGCTGCCGTAGAGATTGAAGTCGTGGTGGAAGAAGAGCTTGATGTCGCGCTTGTCGGCGCGGAGATTCCGCACCACGACCTTGCGCAGATAGACGTTGGCATCGGAATCGATGGCGTCGTAGCAGCGCAGCCGGATTCCGATCGACTCGTTCTGGCAGAGGACGTCGGTGACCAGCGTGTCGCGAAGATAGATGAGCGTGCGCTGCCAGGCGTCGTCTTCCACCCAGCTCATCGCGCCGTCCACCCACACGCCGAAGCGAAAGCGCGCGCCGGCATGATTCTCCAGCCCGACGTGCGGGTAGTACATGTCGGCCAGCCGGTATTTCGAATCGAACGACGCGACGAGCGAGCCGTTGCTGATCAGCAGATCGCGTGGCATGGGAGGAGCGGTAGTCTAAGTGATCTAGCGTCGCCTCTGCAGTACGAACGCCGTGAACCCGTCCGCGCCTGATTCCGGCGTCAGGCGAAGTACGCCGTTCTCGACCCAGCGGCTGACATCCTCATTCAGGAATCGCGCGGCGTCGGCGCGCTCGAAATCATCGCGCGAAGAGAGCACCGAATCCACGACGTCGTCGTTTTCCTCTCGCTCCAGCGAACAGGTCG
>QHVS01000063.1 GCA_003223635.1 Acidobacteriota bacterium
CGAAGGGCGCATAGATGGCGACGACCTCGCCGTCCCGCGTTCGCGCGGCGACATCATTAAGAAAACGTCTGAGGCCCGGCAGTTTCTGATACGGAAGCTCCGTCAGCGAGGCACGGAGTCGGAACCGATCGATGGCGAAGATTCGGAAATAGAACGGCTCGAACGCGCCTGCCGCGATCAGCAGGAAGGCCGCCAGCGCCAGTACGCGCTGCCACTTCAGACCGCGATCTCCCTGACCTTGCCCTCCACGATCAGCGTCGGCTCGGTCATCTGCTGTACCTGCTCGGGCGTCACGCCCGGCGCCACTTCGATCAGCTTCAACCCGCGATCGGAGACATCGATCACGCAGTAATCGGTGATGATGCGATCGACACACCTCACGCCGGTGAGCGGCAGGGCGCACTTGCGGAGGATCTTCTTCTCCCCTTTTTTCGTGACGTGCTCCATGGTCACGATCAAGCGCTTAGCCGAGGCGACCAGGTCCATCGCGCCGCCCATTCCCTTGACCATCGCGCCGGGCACCATCCAGTTGGCGATGTCGCCCTTCTCCGACACCTGCATGGCTCCCAGGATGGAGATGTCGATCTTTCCTCCGCGGATCATTCCGAACGAATCGGCAGATGAAAAGAACGAGGCGCCGGGGAGGACGGTCACCGTCTGCTTGCCGGCGTTGATCAGATCGGGATCGACTTCATCCTCGCGAGGAAAAGGGCCGAGGCCCAGAATGCCGTTCTCCGACTGCAGGATGACTTCCACACCGGAGGGAATGTTGTTGGCCACCAGCGTCGGCATTCCGATGCCGAGGTTCACGTAATTGCCGTCGCGTAACTCCTGCGCGGCTCGGCGGACGATCTGATCGCGAGTCAGCGGCATCGGTCAGCCCTTTCGCACTGTTCGTTGTTCGATCCGCTTCTGCCGCGGCGCCACGACCAGGCGATGCACGAAGATGCCAGGCGTGTGGATGCAGTCCGGATCGAGCTGGCCGGGCTCGACCAGTTCTTCCACTTCGGCGATGCAGATTTTTCCTGCGGTGGCGGCCATCGGATTGAAATTGCGGGCGGTCTTGCGATAGATGAGATTGCCCAGTCGGTCGCCGCGCCACGCGGCGACGAGTGAGAAATCGCCGACGATGCCGCGCTCCATCACGAACGGCTTCCCATCGAACTCGCGCGTCTCCTTCCCCTCCGCCACCACGGTTCCGTAGCCGGCGGGAGTGAAAAACGCGGGGATGCCCGCGCCGCCGGCGCGCATTCTCTCGGCCAGCGTTCCCTGCGGCACGAATTCGACCTCCAGCTCGCCGGCCAGGAACTGCCGCTCGAATTCCGCGTTCTCGCCGACGTACGACGACACCATCTTGCGGATCTGCTTCGTCTTCAGCAGCAGTCCCAGTCCCCAGTCGTCGACGCCCGCATTGTTCGAAACGCAGGTCAGATCGCGCACGCCGCGGCGCACGAGAGAGTTGATCAGATTTTCGGGGATGCCACAGAGGCCGAAGCCGCCGACGACCAGCAGCGCGCCGTCGCGGATGTCGTGCACCGCGTCGTCTGCCGATGCAACGACCTTATTGATCACCCTTGCAAGATATCAAAAGCCAGCTAGTGCACTTCTCCCGAACCTCCGCCCTCGTTCCGCCACCAGTTCGGATTCTCGTCCGTTCGCCCGCCCTCGTGCCCCTCCCGCTCGTCGCCGCGGCCGCGCTTGTTATCTCCGGGCTGCTCTTCGAACACCGGCGGGTCCTGCTTATCGTCGCCGCGCTTCTTTCGTCTGTTGTTGGCCATGGTCAGCTCCCTGCGCCGGAGTAATTCAGGAATCGCGCCTGCCACAAACGGGGGAATGTGAGTTGCAAGTTCAGAGAACATGGACGAGGAGCGGCCGACGGCCGTGGCATTGCGCCCCGCGGTGCGGGAGTTGACGGGCTCGACGCGAGATTACGACTCGCTGCTCGGCCTGATCGAAGGAGCGCATCTTGTCCTTCTTGGCGAGGCCTCCCACGGCACACACGAGTTCTACCGCGAACGGGCGGAGATCACGAAACGCCTGATCGCTGAAAAGGGCTTCCGGGCCGTGGCCGTGGAGGCGGACTGGCCCGATGCGTATCGCGTGAATCGATACGTCCGCGGCATCGGAAACGACGCGGAGGCGGCCGAGGCGCTGGGGGACTTCAAGCGATTCCCCACGTGGATGTGGCGCAACGCCGACGTGCTCGACTTCGTCGGATGGCTCCGCGAATTCAACGATCAGATCATGTCGAACGATCAGCGCGTCGGCTTCTATGGCGTCGACCTCTATAGTCTGTTCACTTCGATCGAAGCGGTCATTCGCTATCTCGATCAGGTCGATCCTGTCGCGGCGCGCCGGGCCCGCTATCGCTACTCCTGCTTCGAGCACTACGGAGAAGACTCGCAGGCATACGGCTACGCGGCCAGCTTCGGCATGTCGCCGTCGTGTGAAGATGCAGTGGTTGCCCAGCTCGTCGACTTTCAGCGCAAAGCCGCGGAGTACGCGACACGCGATGGCCACATCCCGCCGGATGAGGCGTTCTTTGCCGAGCAGAATGCGCGGCTCGTGGCCAACGCCGAGCGCTATTACCGCTCCATGTTCACCGGCCGTGTCTCGTCATGGAACCTCCGCGACGAACATATGGCCGACACGATCGATGCCCTGGCCCAGCATATGCGGCGACGCGGCGTCGATCCGAAGATCGTCGTCTGGGAGCACAACTCGCACCTCGGCGATGCGCGGGCCACGGAGATGCACAGCCGCGGTGAATGGAACGTCGGACAACTCATGCGGGAACGCCACGGTGAGGATGTTCGATCGATCGGCTTCACATCGTCGTCGGGAACCGTGACCGCCGCGTCCGACTGGGACGGTCCGGCGGAACGCAAACAGGTGCGTCCTGCGCTGGCCGGAAGCTACGAGGCGCTCTTCCACAATGTCGGGGTGCCGCAATTCTGGCTACCCTTTCGAGGCAATCCAGCGGCAGGATTGCTGGAAAAGCAGCGGCTGGAACGCGCCATCGGCGTCATCTACCTGCCACAGAGCGAACGAGTCAGCCATTACTTCTTCGCCTCGCTGCCGCACCAATTCGATGGAGTGATCCACGTCGATGTCAGCCGCGCCGTCGAACCTCTGGAACGCTGGGAGCTTGTACATACTGGCGAAGCCCCGGAGACGTATCCAACGGCGATCTGAACATGATCCGCGAACTGCCGAAGAAGGAGTGGCCATCGTTTCTCCAGTCGTTCTCCTTGCAGCACGATGGCTGGCTGGTCAGCGTGGAATCGGTCCGCGACGACAGATGCGAGGTGAAAGCGAGCGATCTCGCCCTCGAAGGAGTGACAGTGCAGGATGCGCCGCGCGAGATTGTCATCACCGTCGGCGAAGGGGATGAGCATCATCGTTTCGTCGTTCGCCGCCCTCAACGCGTGCTGGTGGAATCAGACGGAGGAGTCGACAAGTCGATTTCGGTCGAACAAGACGACGGGACGATCACTCGCGTTCGTTTTCGTTCAGCCATCGCTCCGGAGCTTGTCGACGGAATCCTGCCCTTCGCTTAGCGAGAGTCTCCGGCCATGGTTCTCGAGCGATCGCCCGATCCCGACGGAAGGGTGCACCGATTTTGCATGCAGAACCAATGACTTACGAGAGATCGACCGCCATGAGCCCTCCCATCCTCATCGCCGACGACGATCCGGCCATCCGCACGCTGCTGAAACTCATCGTGCAGCGCACGGGATTGGAGGTGGCCACGGCAACCAACGGCGAGGAAGCGCTGATGATGATCGAGGAGGGGAACTACGCTCTGGTTCTCCTCGATCTGCAGATGCCGCTGGTGAACGGATTCGATGTCGTGGAGCGCTTACGGTCCAAGCGTCCTCGTCCGGTGATTCTGGTGCTGACCGCGCTACCGAGTTCGCAGACCGTGCTGCTGGACTGCGACGTCGTTAAGGCCATCATCCGCAAGCCCTTCGACGTGGAGTTCCTGGCCGACATCATCGCCGGAACGGCCCGAAGTCTTCTGGGCGGCGACGAAGAGCGTCTGCACTTTGGCTTGCCCGACCTCGGCTTCGCCACGCAGTGACGCAAAGCGTCCGAAATCTGCACAAGAGATCGGGAGCCATACACGCCCGACGATCCTCGAGGCAAACCGAATCTACACTGAATCAGCGGGTTACGTCGCGGGTCGCGAATGGTCTGACCCTTGCGCTAGAGAGAGGGCATGACGCTCATTTCCTTCACCGATCTCACGGTTCTCCAGGAGCAGTTTCAAACGCTGGCCGCGCTCGGCGATAGCACCGGCCACGCCGGCATCAGCATCATCGCCCGCGACGCTGAGGCGATTTGCGCGAATGCCGCACGGCCATTGACGGGGCACGATCTGGCGTTTCTTCAGGCTGCCGTCAACGCCATCACCAAATGCGTTTGACCCCGCCACCTGTAGACTCTCGTGCATGACAGCGGAGCCACCGGTCGCCCTGATCGTGGAAGACGATGAGGCGATTCGGGCGCTCTATGTCGCCGCGTTTCGCCTGCGCGGCTTCCTGGTGGACGAGGCGGAATTCGCTCACGTCGCCATCGACCGGTTGAGCGAGCGCGCTTACGACGTTCTGGTGGTCGATCTCATGCTGCCGATCGAGAGCGGAGTCTACGTGGTGGACAAAGTGAGGACGCTCTCCCCTCCGCGGCCGGAGATCATCATCATCACCGGGGCCGATTCCAGCGCGGTGAAGGCCATCGATCGCTCGCTGGTCCGGGCGATCCTCTTCAAGCCGATCAACGTCAAGGCGCTCATCGCGTACGCTATGGAAGTGGTGGAGGAAAAACGAGCGGCTCGCTGATGCGCACGCGTGTTGCAGGGCAGAGCGCGCGTTGCGGCCTGGCTCAAATACGCCGCGGATTCTTGTTGCTGAAGACGATCCCGGCATCGCCCGCTTTCTCGAGCTTGTCGTCACCCGCGGCGGATTTGCTGTCGACTCCGCCACGGACGGTGCCGACGCTCTGCGACTGCTCTCCGAGCAGGAGTACGACCTTCTGCTGCTCGATCTGACACTGCCGCGCGTCAATGGCTGGGAGGTGGTCGCCGCCCTTCGCGGCTTCAAGCGCCGGCCGGCTGTCATCGTGATTACGGCGAATACCCGATACGTTCACGAGCTCGACCCGGAACTCGTCACCTCCATCGTTCGCAAGCCCTTTGATCTGAATATGCTCATGTCCCTGGTCACCGAGACAGCCACGGCCATGGCCCGCAATCGCGGCGTGCACGTTCCAGCCCGGAACCATCGCGGCCCTGACGAGATCGACGTCTGCTAGGAACAAGGACCGCCGGCTCCCAGCCTGCGCCGCCAAGTTGGCGGCGCTACCGAAGCAGGTCAGCGACTTTGCCGAGCAGGACGGTGGGATTGAGGCAGAAACGCTGATCCGCACCGGTGTCCGGATAGAGTTGATGCATCCAGAACGTCGGCATCGGAGGCTGATCGCCGATCCACTTCACGCCGGGTGCATACAGGAGATAAACGTCCCACGCGGTGCGGTTCAGACCGAGGCGTTTTGCGATGAGGTTGCCGGCGGCTCGATCGCCGTCCCATCGCTGAAGCAGACGGCCGTCGACGAACGCGCCGGCCTGCATCTCAGCGGCTTGCTCGCTGTCGCTGCGCAGCATGGGCAGCCACACCACGAAGCCGCGGATCCGCGGATCATCCGGATACTTCGAGAAGACCGACTGCACGACACGCTGTCCGCGCTGGCATCCGCCACACGTTGGCGAAAGCAGGGCTACGATGCGCACCTTCTCGCTCGCGCGATTGAATTCCGCGCGAAGATCATTGAGGCGGTACGACGCGAGCGCAATCGGCGCCGAGGACGCGCGACACGGCAGCAGAACTGACGCTGTAATGACCACCGCAAGCAAGGTATTCGCGTTTTTTCTCACCGACCGAATCTCGACGCGCATATTGTACCGATGTTGAAAACGACGACGGTGAGCTGGCCGGCTCTGCCGCTCGATGAGTGGCGTGACACCTGCGACACGCTTCACATGTGGACGCAGATCATCGGCAAGGTCCGTCTGGCACTCACACCGACGATCAATCACTGGTGGAACGTACCGCTTTACGTGAGCGCGAGCGGCCTGACCACATCGGCCATCGATTACGGCGATCGCTGGTTCGACGTCGAGTTCGACTTTGTCGGCGATGTGCTGCGCATTCGAACGAGCACTGGCGACGATCGGACCGTCGCCCTGGCGCCGCGAACGGTCGCTGATTTCTACGACGAAACGATGGCCGCGCTGAAAGCGCTCGGCATCGACGTAAGAATCTGGACGATGCCGGTCGAGGTGCAGGATCCGATTCCATTCGACAAGGACGTCACGCATCGTTCGTACGATCGGGACTACGCTCTCCGCTTCTGGCGGATCGTGGCGCTGACGGAAAAGGTGTTCACGAGCTTCCGGGCGCGCTTCATCGGGAAGTGCAGTCCGATCCATTTCTTCTGGGGAAGCTTCGATCTCGCCGTGACACGCTTTTCCGGGCGGCGCAATCCGCAGCGTCCGGAGGACGTCATCAATCGGGAGGCCTACTCTCACGAAGTGAGCAGCGTCGGGTGGTGGGCGGGCGACAGCCGCCTCGAGCTGCCTACGTACTACAGCTACGCCGCGCCGGAGCCTCCAGGCTTTCGCAGCGCCGGCGTCTCGCCTGCGGCGGCGTATTACCACTCATCGCTCAGCGGCTTCTACCTTCATTACGACGAAGTGCGCCGCTCCTCTGATCCCGAGAAGACGCTGCTCGATTTCTGCGAAACGACCTACACCGCCGCCGCAGATCTGGGAAAGTGGGATCGCGCCGCGCTGGAGCGGCGAGGGCGCTGAAGGAAACGCGTCAGTTCTCCACGGGCACCCGCACCCAGTAGCCGTCCTTTTCCTTCCAGTTGTAGCGCGCTTTGCCGTCCACTTTGTGGATGGTGGCGTCGCTCAGGACCAGCTTCTCACCGTCGTCTTTCATGAAGAAATCGACGTCGACCGTGTGCCCATCGTCCGATTTGAAGTCGGTGCACGCGAAATACGTCTTTGGATCGAGCTTCGCCAGTCGCTCGCGGTGCACGTGATCGAGCTTCATCGACCACGTCTTCTGATCTTCCTTGTCCTCCATCTTGTACCAGCCGCCGTTGCTGGCTTGCGCCGTCTCGATTTCAGAGGTAATCGCCTTTTCCAACTCATCCATGGTGTAGGAATGACTGGGATGTTCCTGTTTTGCGTCCGATTTCGGCTTCGGGTGTTCCGGATGTTCCTGCGCGAATGCCGAACCGGCAACGACGATCGAGAGTGCGAGGGTGAGAATGGCTGTCTTCAAACTGAGCTCCTTTCGGTGATGACCGCTGATCATACCGGTCTCACGTGCTGAGCGCGGTTACAGTCACGATGCCCACAGTTTGTGGGAGCAGAGCGCCGCTACCGAAGCCGATGTCGAGCAGCGTATCGTGCGGTTTGCATTGGATCTCGCGCAGTGAAAATCGCTTGTCCGCGATGGAGCTGAACAGATGGACCGCTATGACGTTGTGATCATCGGAGCCGGTCAGGCCGGAGTTCCGCTCGCCTTGGCCCTGGCAGAGGCGGGCAGGAAGACGGCGCTCATCGAACGCAAATACCTGGGCGGCTCCTGCGTGAACTTCGGTTGCACGCCGACCAAGGCGGCGATCACATCCGCCAGGTTGGCTCACCTCGCGCGTCGGGCTAGCGAATTCGGTCTGCGCATTCCTACCGTGGAAGTGGATTTCTCGGCGGTGATCGCCCGTGCGCGCGGCATCGTAGACAGCCAGCGCAGCAGCCTCGAACGGAACTTCGAAGGAAAAAAGAATGCCACGCTCATTCGCGCTCAGGGCCGACTGGAGGGCCGCGATGGCGATCGCTTTCGCATTCGGGCCGGCGACCAGATCGTTCTCGCCGATCAGGTCGTTCTCGACACCGGCACGCGCTCCCTGATCCCGCCGATCGAAGGAATCGACGCCGTCGGCATCCTTCACGCTGGAAACTGGCTCGATCATTCAGAGCTCCCGGCGCGATTGATCGTCGTCGGCGGCGGAGTCATCGCTCTTGAAATGGCCCAGTTCTACAGTCGAATGGGGAGCGCCGTATGCGTGATCGAGGCGCAATCACGGATTGCCCAGACGGAAGACGTCGACGTCGCCGACGCTCTGCAGGATCTTCTGGAGCGCGAAGGAATCGAGTTTCATCTCGAGTCGAACATCGAGCGCGTCGAGGCGCGGGGAAACGCCGTCTGCGTCCAGGTGAAAGGAAAAGGCGAGATCGCCGGCAGTCACCTCTTCGTGGCCACCGGAAGAAAGCCGAACACGGATGACCTGGGCCTCGAAAGCATCAGCGTGACAGTCGACCGCGGAATTGTCCGCGTCGATGAAACGCTGGCCACTGATGTCCGCGGGGTGTGGGCCGCGGGCGATATCCGCGGCGGACCGATGTTCACACATACGGCGTGGGACGACTACCGTGTGCTGAGTTCGCAAATCGCCGGCGATCGCTCACGAACGACGCGGCGCATCGTGCCCTATGCGATCTTCACCGATCCGGAAGTCGGCCGGGTCGGTATGACCGAATCGGAAGCTCGAAAAGAGGGGAAGAGCGTGCGGGTCGCGCGTTTCGAAGTCCGAAGGAATTCCAAAGCGCTCGAAGAAGGCGAGCCGGACGGCTTCATCAAAGTTGTCGCCGATGCCACGACGGGGCAATTGCTCGGGGCGGCGCTGCTCTGCCACGACGCCGCGGAGCTGGTGCACATCTACATCGACCTGATGAATGCCGGCGCGCCGCATCGAGTGATCCGCGACGCGGTGTTCATCCATCCTACGCTTGCGGAAGCGGTGCAGAGCGCAATCAGCGCACTCGGATGATCCTCACCGCGAGGCGGACAATGCGCTCGCGCGCGGCGGCGCGTCGTGAGTCAGGAAGAGTGAATTCTCGAGCCAGCTCTTCTCGGGGTAGTAGGCGAAGATCGCACTGCCGCCGCGGATGGTGTCGATCAGCTTGTGCGCGATCTCCGATCGCACGGCCGGGCATCCCCAACTCCGGCCCAGGCGGCCGAGAACGCGGATCGCTTCGCTGCTCACGTAGTACGCTCCGTGAAGGACGATCGCCCGCTCTGACGCCATGTCATTGATGCCTTCTTCCAATCCGCGAAGGCGCAGCGAGTAGCCGTTGTGGCCGAAGTATGTGTCCTGAGTAGCGAAGAGTCCGAGGCTGCTGGCTTCACTGCCGGGTTCGTTGGAGAAGTAATTAGTGGTGTCGCCGCCGGAGTTCTTGCCGTGCGCGACGAGCTCGCGGAAGAGGAGCTTGCGCGCGGCGAGGTCGAAGACGAAGAGCCGCGGCTGCGATGAGGAAATCGAGTAATCGATGACCGTGATCAGGTCGCGCCGGGTCACCAGTCCGCGCTGAGCGGCGCACCCCACCGAATCGAGCGCCAGACTCAGCGCCTCGGCATGGAGTCCCGGAGCTTGCCGCAGAAGCGACAAGATGAGCGATTCCGACGGAGCCGCGCCGCACGATCCAAACAGATCGAGCGCGCCAAATAGCACGGCTGCCGCCGCGAAGAGCAATCGCTTCATGTGGGGTTCGGTCTTGGACGACCGCGGCGATGATAGCAAATCGCGTCGAGCGGCCCGTGACGCGCGTCACCGATCCAGCATTCATCAGAAAGAAAGGCCCCTTGGCGAACGCTGCGGTAATGTCACGCCGTTCGTGCAGGCCCTCGAGTTGATCCTGATCCTTCTCGGCCGTTGCCTGAGTGCTGCAGGTCGCTGCGCGCCGGTGGGGGGTTCCGCATCGGGTGTTGCTGGTGTTGGGTGGAGCAGCGCTCGCGGCGATCCCTCAGCTGCCGCGCATCGCGTTGAACTCCGAGCTCGTGTTCGTCGTCTTCGTCCGCCGCTTCTCTATCGCGCCGCGACGACGAGGTCGCTGCGCGAGTTCAAGGCGCAGATCTGGCCGATCGCACGGTTGGGAGTCATCCTCGTCGGTGTCTCCATCGCCACCGTTGCGGTCACCGCTCACACGCTTACGAACGAGTTCACCTGGGCGGCCGCATTTGCTCTTGCCGCCATCGTCTCCCCTCCCGATCCAATCGCCGCGACCGCGCGCCGCGGCGCGTGCCGCCGGCCTGCGATACGACGGCGATCCAAAAATCCTGCGCCGAGTGTGCCCGCACCGGTGATGTCGCCGTACGCGGAGCTATTGCATTGGAAGGACCGTACCGCTGAACGTTGAATTGCTTGTGTTTGCCAGCACTCGGTTGTTGCCATACGACTCAATCACAGCAGCCGCGCTGCCGCCAGTGCCCATGCCGTTCGCGTTGTGGTAGATGGTCGAGTTCGTCACGCGCACAACCGCGCTTCCAGACGGTAGTACGTTCGCAAGGATACCTGTAGCGTTGTGGGCGATCGTGCATGTGTCAACGACGATCAGCGTGGGCAAAGTTGCTGTATAGCTTTCTCCAATTACGCCGGTGCCCGTGTTATTGCTGAAGACAGAATTGCGAATGCTTATGTTGGACCCGCTAGCACCAGCTACCCCATCGAAATTGGACTCAAACCGGCTGTTTTCGAGGGTCGTATTTGCACTCGCACCGTAGTCGCTCCGGACACCGATAGCGTTGTTGCGGAACTCGCAGTTGTTCACGATCAGATTTGACCCGGCTGCGGACTGATCGATGCCTGCGCCGATGGTGAAGTGTGACAGGAAGCCGGCAATGACCGAGTTCTCGACAATCAGAGTGCCGCCCCCGGTAAACGCAATTCCGATCGTGTCGGCGAACACAACTCCGTTCATGGAAAGCCCTCGCAGAACGACCTTGTCAGCCGAGGCAATGTTGACAGTAATCGTCCGGGCGATGAAAGCCACTATGCCCGCCGACGCGTTCACCGTCAGCGACTTCGTGATCGTGGCCCCTCCGTAGCCGCCGTTATCCAGGATGATGATCTCGCCGTTGACCGGGCACGCGGTGACCGCCCCCTGGAGACTGCGACACGGCGTGGCCTGATTCGTACAGTCGCCGGCGTCGTTTCCAGTTCCGGCGAGAAAGACGCGCGCCACCTGCGCTGAAGCGCTCGTGGCAATGAGAAGACAGAAAACAATTCCGATTACGAGATGCAGAGAGACTCGTCTCATATGACTCCTCCTTTTTTGGGTTTGGGCGAGCACACCGTATCAGATCGTGGCGAGGCCGCGATGACTTCTTGGGCCACTCGGGCGTATGCGGAGCTCGAGCTATTGCAGAGCGAGGACGGTACCGCTGAACGTCGAATTGTTCGTGTTTGCTGTTACACGATTATTACCGTATGACTCAATCGCGGCACCGGCGCCGGTGAGAACCATACCGGACCCATTGTGGTAGATCGTCGAGTTCGTCACGCGTATGGTCGCGCTTCCAGTCCCGGCTATCTCCGCATGCAACCCCTCCAGATTGTGGGCGATCGTGCACGTATCAACGACGATCAGCGCAGGTTGTGACTGCGATTGGCCATATGCGAAGACGCCGCCGGAACCGTTGGCCAGCAGAGAATTCCGAACGCTTACATTTGTCGTCCCCCCGTTGGATTCGACTGCAAAGAGGCTGTGGTACTCGAACCGGCTGTTTTCGATCACCACATTCGAATTTGTGTCACTGCCAGTGGCGGTCCGGACACCAATGATGTTGTTTCGCAATTCACAGTTGTTCACGATCAGATTCGATCCACCCGCGGTCTGGTCGATGCCTGCGCCCGTGGCGAAGCCGGCGATGGTCGAGTTCTCGACCACAAGAGTGCCGCCTCCGCTGAACTCGATTCCGAACCCGTCGCCGAACACTTTGCCGTTCATGGACAACCCCCGCAGAACGACCTTGTCGTTCGCGCTGATGTTCACGGTAATGGTCCGGGCGATAAAGGCCACCACGCCCGCGGACGCGTTCACCGTCAGCGACTTCGTGATCGTCGCCCCTCCGTAACCGCCGTTGTCCAGGATGATGATCTCGCCGTTGATCGGGCAGGCTGTGACCGCCCCCTGGAGACTGCGACAGGGCGTGGCCTGATTTGTACAGTCGCCCGCGTCGTTTCCGGTTCCGGCGAGAAAGACGCGCGCCACCTGCGCCGAAGCGCTCGTAGCTACGAGAAGACAAAAGACAATAGAGACTCGTCTCATAGAACTCCTCCTATTTTTGATTGGGTAGACCTGTGACGGGCGCGCACACCGTATCAGGTTCGGGGGCGAAATCGCGACTTGCGATTCCGTTTACTGGGGCGGGCCTGAGAGCCAACAGCTAAGAGCTAAAAGATGATGAGAGTCGCACTATTGCTGAGGAAGGACGGTTCCGCTGAATGTTGAAAAGTTCGTGTTTGCCAGCACCCGATTGTTGCCGTACGACTCGATCGCACCCGAGCCCAAAACAAACATGCCGTTCACATTGTGGTAGATCGTCGAGTTCGTGACGCGTATGGTCGCAATTCCAGGTGCCTGTGTCTCCGCATCCGTGCCCGAGGTGTTGTGAGCGATCGTGCACGTATCGACGACGATCAGTGCAGGTTGCGTCTGTGATGTGCTGGCGGCGAGCACGCCGCGCACGTTGTGGGCGAATACGGAATCTCGGATGCTTGCGTTGGCCGTTCCGAGCGCGCCGCGGAATCCTGAGTCGCCGTGGTAC
>QHVS01000064.1 GCA_003223635.1 Acidobacteriota bacterium
AGCGCGCCGCGGAGGATCAAGTCCGATGTTGAAAGTGCAGCGGTTTCTTCTTCCGATTGCGGTGCTCGCTCTCATCTGTACCGGCTGCGGATCGGGCGGCTTGGGCGGCAGCGTCTCGCTCGATGAGGAGTGGCAGCTCGGCCAGCAGATGGCCGCGCAGGTCAACCAGCAGGTTTCACTGGTGCGCGACCAGCAGGCGCTCTCCTACGTTCGCATGGTTGGCGAACGTCTTCACGCCTCGACGCCCCTGGCCAACCGGCCATTCGAGTTCGAGATCGTCGACGACCCGAATGTGAATGCCTTCTCGTTGCCCGGCGGTCACATCTACATCAACCGCGGCCTGATCGTGCAGGCGGACAAAGTCGACATGCTCGCCGGGGTGATGGCGCACGAGATCAGCCACGTCGTGGCCCGTCATGTCATCAAGCAGATACAACAGGAGCAGACGATCAGCGTGATCGGCGGCATTCTTCTCGGACAGAATCCGAACGCGCTCGCGCAGATCGCCGCGCAGATCCTCGCCGGTGGCGCGATGGCCCGTTTCAGCCGGGCCGACGAAAAGCAGGCCGACGACATGGGGCTTGACCTGATGACTCGCGCCGGCTACGACCCGCACGGCATGCTGGAGATGTTTCAGAAGCTCCTGTCGATGGAGCGAAGCGGTTCGAGCTCGGTAGCGCGTTTCTTTCAGGATCACCCCGGGACGCAGGATCGCATCGACGATATTTCCGGACGGATCAGCCGCATGGGACGCACGTCGGGCATCGTGGACGACCCCGAGTATCAGGTCACGCGACGTCGGATGGGAGGGTAGAGCTACAATCGGGCGCCAATGGCGCTCGTTCCCTGTCCTGAATGTCAGCGGGAAATCTCGTCGGCGGCGCCGGCGTGTCCGCACTGCGGTCACCCCATGGCGCCCTCGATGACCGTTCCGCCGGTGCCCGCCGTGCCAGCCGCCGAAGAAAGATTGTGGCGCGGGACGCCGTCGTGGGCGCTGCTCTTCGGAAAGATCCTTCGCGCGGCACTGGCCGCCGTCGTCCTGCCGCTGATCCTGTACCTCGGCTATGACTGGCTTGCAGCGTACTCGCCGGCGATCCAAGAGAAGCACGACATCATTTTTCGCGTCGGCTGGCTGATCACACTCGTGGTCGTTCTCATCCTCGGAGTCGAGGTACTGATTGCCCTGGCCCGTATCAAGAGCACGCTCTATACGGTGACCAATCAGCGAGTGATCATCGAGACCGGCATCGTCAGCAAATCGGTGGAGGACATCGATCTCCGCACGATCGACGATACAAACTTTCAACAGCGCTTCCTGGAGCGCCTTCTGGGCATCGGAAACGTGACCATCGTCTCGTCGGACAAAATCGCGCCGATGTACGTGCTGCGCGGAATCGCAGATCCACGCGGAATCCGCGAAATGATCCGCACGCACGTCTATCAGGTGAGCCAGCGGCAGTTGTTCACCCGCGCGACGTAGTGTGAGGACCGGCTTTAGCCGGTCGCGGCCGGCTGAAGCCGGCCCGCACACTTCAAAACATCTCGTCGATCGGCTTGTACGTTCCATCCTTGGCGAAGGGAACGTATTCGAATCCGCGATTCAGCGGGTCGTCATGACGGACCGTCGTGTAATCGATGCCGAGGGATGAGTAGATCGTGCTGGTCACATCTTCCGGACGGATGTCGCGCGCGCCGCTCCAACCGTAATCGACGACATTGTTGCCGGTTGGATCGGTCTTCCCGATGATCTGACCGCCGCGCACTCCACCCCCCGCCCACACTGTGGTCATCCGCAGATTGTGGTCCCGGCCGGCCTGGTTGTTCAGCACGCCGACCGTGCGGCCGAACTCCGCGAGAATGACTACGATCGTCTCATCGAGCAGCGTTTTGCCGGACACGGACCCCGGCATAGCCTGAAGATCCGTCATCAGCGCACCGAACGCGGGATCGAACATCGCGCATTGCGTATAGAGCGAGTTCACATTGTTAGCGGGCTTGTCGTAGATGCCGCTGTGATGATCCCAACCGTTGAATGTGGCCTGGATGAATCTTGCTCCCTTGCGCGCGGCGACAAGATTGCGGGCGATCACTAGCGAGTCGCCAAATGTGGAGCTGCCGTACTTCGTATGCTCATCGGCGCTGAAGCTGAACAGGCCATTGATTCCCGGAGCGTCCATGAGCGCCTTCGACTGATCGTAGAAATTGTTCATGTCCAGCGTCTTCTTGCCGAGGGCGCCGGAGGTGCGATTGGCATCGAGCTGGTGGAGGAAGTTCCATCGATCGGTAAAGCGCGCCGAGCCGTCCGGATGAGTGATTGTCGGTAGTCCCGTCGAAACGGGCAGGACCTGGAACGGCGCGTACGTCGCGGGCAGATAGCCGGAGCTCGGAATCCCGGCGGAGTTCAGAGCGATGAAGCCGGGAAGCACGTCGCTGATCTGCCGGTTGACCTGCGACTCGAGCGACACCACCGCGCCGATGTGCGGGGCGATCGATCCGGTGGCGCCACCCGGATTCCTGGCGATCTGAGCCCAGCTCTGCCCGAGAGGATGCACTGCCGCCCAGGCCAGTCCGCTGCGCACGAACGTCATTTTGTCGAGATGCTGCGCCGTGTTCGGCAGGAGTCCTTGCGGAAAGCGAAGATTGCCGCCGCTGTAGGTCGTCGGCGCGAAGTCCGTCGGCGTCCATGCTCCTTCTTTCAAATCCCACGTGTCGATGTTGCTCGGCGCGCCAGCGAGGAAGATGAAGATGCAGTTCTTCGCCGTGCTGCGCAGATAGACGTTTGGCGCAATGCTGGCGCCCTGCAGCAGCCGCGGGCTGATCACATCCGCAAAGTAGGAGGCAACGATTCCCGTCCCGGCGATCTGCAGGAAACGCCGGCGGGAGAAGCCCTCCCCTTTCAGCGGAAATCCGCCGCCCTTTTCACAGGTGGGACATTCGATCGTGCTCTTGGGCAGCTTCGGCCTGCGCATGGTTTCCTCAGTCAAAAAGGAACTCGAGTGAATTCAGCAGCACCCACTGCAGATCTTCCGCGCGCTGAGCGAGCGTGCCGCTATTGAGGTAGGCAACCGCCTGCTGCCTCTCGCCGGAGGTCGGATGACGCGAAAGCGTGGCCACGAAGAGTTGATCGGCGATGCTAGTCGGATCACTCGTCGACGCCAGCACCTTGGCCACGGTCGAAGCCGCGTTGCTGCGGTGAATGCGGTTGAGGACGACCGTTTGATCGTTCATCAGAGAGAGCGACTGGGCGATCGAGGTATCGCTGGAGCGCGCCGTGTCATCGCGATCGCCGCGGCCGAACTCGTCGAGGAAACGGCCGTAGACGTTGCGCGCCGACTCGGTTGTGTCCGGAAGCTTCATGGCCGCGTTGACCGTGCCGATCCCGTTCACCGTGAAGGTGACCGGAACGTTCGTTGCCGTCACGATCGCGTCGAGCACCTCCTCGGCACCCAATCGATGCGAGAGATGCCGCGCGAAGTACGGCGTCCACGACTCGTTCCACGCTCCCGGCGTGTACTTCGTCGAAAGCTGATACGCGCTGGAGAGGGCCATGGTGCGCAGAATCGCACGCAGGTCATACCTGTCGGCACCGAATTCATTGGCTAGCAACGTCAGCAGATTCGGATGCGTCGGCTGGAGCGTTGTGCCCGCCGGGAGATTGTTCGGATCCTGCCGCGAGAGGTCGAACGCGTTGACCGGTTCGACGATGCCCATGCCGAACATCTCTTTCCACAGATAGTTCACGCCGGCGCGCGCGAACTGCGGGTTGGCCGTGAGAATGCGCCCGTATGCGTCGCGCCACGCTTCGCCGGTCCGCGGGGTTTCACCTGTTAGCAGGAAGGCCGGCGGAACAAAGCTCTGCCCGTTCACCGGCTGCCGCGGCGACTTGTTCCCCGATGTCGTGTTCAGCTGATACGAGCCGGTGACGTTGTCCTGGATGTCGTACTTGAAAAAGTTGGCGTTCGGATTGTTCGGATCGGTGTACGGCTGCCGCTGTGCTCGGGTCCGGGAGAAGAACGCAGCCATGGCCCAGAAGTCGTACCGCGTCTTCGATTTCAGATAGCTGTTGACCAGCTCCAGATGCCCGAGGCCACTATGGCAGGAGAGGCAAAGGAGCGGCATGCCCAGCAACTTGTCTCCGGAGTGCGACGCGAGGTTGTCGTACGTATCCTGGATCGGACCGTTTGGTTGAATCTGCCGCACCCAATAATCGGCCGCACCGATGACGAAGCTGTCTCCTTTGCCGGAGATGATTTCGCGAGCCATCTGGTCGTAGGGCTTGCCGTTCTTGATCGAGTCGTGAATGTACGTGAAGTAGGCGTTGCGGCCCTGGTAATACTCGCGGGTGTTCGTGGCCACCTGCACGTTCTGCACGAGATCGCCGAACCACATCGTCCAGCGATCGACGAACGCATCCGAGGCTAGAAGCTGATCGATTTTCTTCGTCCGCTTGTCCGCTGAGGAGTCGGCCAGAAAGGACTGAACGGTCGCCGGATCGGGAATGCGTCCGGTGAGATCGAGCGTCACTCGCCGGAGAAACTCCTCATCGCCGGCAAGCACCGTCGGCACGACGCCGTCCTTCTGCATCTTTCCGAAGATCTCGTCGTCGATGAAGTTCACGGATGGCGGGAACCCGGTGCCGCCCCCCGGCTGCAGCACGGCACGATGGCGGCTGGGCGCCACCGCCTCGGCCGTCACGGAGAGCTGATGGTAGAGAGCACGCGGCGATTGCAATGTGAAGGGGCCGAGGGGACAACTGGCCTTCTGCTCCCCCAACAGGATCGCCGGCGCCACCGCCAGGAGGGCGACCCATGACTTGTGCTTCATGGCAGTTTGGACGATGCTGCCGCCATTCCGCTTACACGAGGGTGACGCCACTCACAATGGGACGCGCTCGATCTCATGGAGCTTCCCGATATCGATGCTGATGCTGCCGTCGGGATTGGGAGGTTTGAAGACATTCCGGAACTTCGCGCCCCAGACAACTTCCTCAGCCTTGTAGGACGAGCGGGCGTGGACGTTTTGGGAGAACGTCTCATCAAAGCCGTTGAGAAGGATCAGAAACTCCGATCCGCTGGCGCGCAACTCCGCTTCCGTGACGCCCCACAGCGGGCTGGATCGATCGATCGGATGCACCACGGTCCAGGTCAGCGGAAAGAACACTACCTTCTCGCGCTCGAGCTTCAGCGGAATGAACTCGCGATCGATGTTGGGAACCTGTCCGCCCTTCCACCGAGTCAGCAGGACGCTGGCCCGCAACTCGACAATCTCATTCTTCCTTTGATTGACGAGGCGGAACATGAAGGCCGTGATGTCGCGGTACGGAGCCATGATTGCCCAGCGGCTGAAGACGATCTGAGCCATCGGACGGCTGAAGCGGGCCAAGACGATTCCTGCGGCGATGGCAAATCCGAGAAGGCCGATGAGCGACTCGACCGTGACCAGGACATTCGCTGCCAGGTTCGCCGGAGCGATGTTGCCGAAACCGATCGTGGCCAGCGTTTGCACGCTGAAGAAAAACGCGTCGACGAACCGCAGCTTTATCGGTTCGTTGGCGAACGCGGTGAGCGCATGTGCTCCGGCCAGGACGTAGGCCACGGCGAATAGGGTGTTGGTGGCCACATAGGCCCCGCCCACGTAAGAGAGGAACTTCGGCCAACTGATGGTGAGCAGATAGTGGTAGGCGTAGAGAGATTCCCAGAATCCCAGCCCCTCGCGCCGGACATTGAATGTGCCGTCGCGGTTGAGGAGTCGCCGGCGGCTCTCGCGCGCGACGACCGATCCGAAGCCGAGGTCGAGATTCGGATCCTGAGGCGTCGCCAGATTCGGCCGCTCGTCGACCGCTGTCATGGGCGGCAATCGTAGCAGCTACCGGGGCGCCGTGACATCGAAGGTCTTGGCCAGATCGGCCGGAGCAATATGCGAAGACGATTGCTGGAAGATCGCCGTCGTCCGCTCGAGCGAACGCGCCACCAGGCCCGAGCAGATCGACTGGCCGTCCACGCCGAACACGAATTTCGATCCGGTCAGAATCGTCAGGGCGATGCTGATGATGGTCAGCCATCCGTAGCGCTCGCGGATGCACCATCGGGCAAACGCCACCACTTCCTCACGATCCGCACCACGCACCAGAGCATCGATGCGGACGATTGCGTACTCCTTCGGCGTGTACTTCGCCAGGTGCGCGAGCACGACGCCGTGCGGCATCGCTTCCACGATGTCGCCGTCTGTCGAGACGATGATCGCCGCGTGGTTCCAGCGCACGTATTTGCGATCCGGCCCGTAGAAACGGAGCGTCTGTCCAAAGCGGATCAGGCGCGCGGACCAGCCGTCGGTGCTCACCAGGATGAAGTCGCCCGGCTGAAAGTCGGCAGGATTCGCTGTCTCGCCGACATGGAAGCGCTTCTGCGAGGGCGCGGGGCCGACTTGCGGCGGACGTTCTTCCTTGAAGGCGCGCATCGAATCACCTCGCTTGAGGAGTGTTCCGCGCTGCGCGATCCCTACCGCGTCAATGAATGAAGGAGAAGGCGATGGCGAAGAGGAGCACCGCGAGAACGGCAATGGAGATGTAAAACGCCTGCACGGTCTGCCGATGCATGTTCGCCGTTTCCCGCCGCTCGCCGAGAAGGTATTGCAGGTACTCGATGCGAGGGCGCACCGACCCCACCTTCTCTTCCACGTCGGGATAGATCACCTGGTTGATCTCCGGGACGAAGACCACCGGGATGAAGGTGGCGCCGCCGCTGCGGGTCACGTAGTTGGTCAGAAGATCGTTGTGAGGCTGATCGCCGGTGGCCACCAGACAGTGATAGACGGTGATCGACTGCAGCACGGACATCGCCTTCTCCAGCGGTTTCTTCGCCTTGTACGTATTGACGATGCTGTCGGAGGTCTGCCGCAGGATGCGGTCGTTCAGATCGGTCACCCGGGTGAAGATGAAGACGGTTTCGCCTTTGGCGACTGAGATCTTTTCCTCACGGCTGTAGATGATCTCGCCGAACTTTCGCCAGTCCTCTTCCGGCTGATCGGTGGTGAATCCCTCACTGACCAGACGAGCCATCAGGCGGGTTACCGGGTCGCTGTCGGATGGCGACTCAATCGGCTTTTCTGCTTTCAGCTCCTGCATACTTTTCGACCAGACGAACCAAGTCCTCGAATTCAAAAGGTTTGCCCATGTAGTCATCGGCGCCGCAGCTTTTGGCCGTCGCCGCGAGATCGGTATCGCCGGAAACAATGATGTAGGGAATGGACTTCGTTTCCGGCTGCGCGCGCAGCGCAGCGCAAAGTGCGGCGCCTCCCATCCCCTTCAGAGTCAGGTCGGCGAAGATGATGGACGGCTGCATTTCCCTGGCCCGGCTGAGCGCAGTCCGCCCGTCGGCGACAATTTCACACTGGTCCCCATGACGCTGCAACACCAGCGCGATCAACCGGGCCACCTGCGGATCGTCTTCAACTATCAAGATCACGATCGAACTCTACTCGAAACGAATGCGCACGCGTTTACGGGCGTGACCGAGCGCGGCGCCGCTGGCGCAGCCGAGAGTAAACCACACCGCGTCGAACCATCCTGTCACTCTCGTCCCCAGGACTTCCTGCCACGCAATGAGCGCCAACGCAAATGCCACGCCTACCGTCATGGTCACCGCGTAGGTGGCCGCCCGATGACCCTCGCGATCGAAGAGAAGGAAAGCCAGCGCGCCCCACACGACGAAAAAGAGTGCGTCGGCGGCGGCCGGTGCGATGGTGGCCAGCAGCGCAGCGTTCGACATCTGCCCGCGATCGTAGCGAAGGATGATGGAGATCAGCCCCGCGACCGAATTGCGGTCGTGCACATAGGCCTTGCCCGAGAGGAAATGGATCGCTGCGACCATCGCCGCGGAAACGATCAGCAGCAAAAGGAACGTCGCCCAGCGAGGGACGCGGATCGTACGTAGTTCGCTCTTGCCCACGCCGACATTATGCGGTCCTGAGTCCTGCGTCCTCAGGACTCAGGACTTCTCTGGCATGATCGTGGCACTTCCGAGCCGGGGAGATCAAACATGGGTAACTTGCTTTGGCTGATCATCGTCATTCTGGTGATCCTATGGCTCGGCGGGTTCGCGCTGCATGTGGGAGGCGGACTGATTCACCTGCTGTTGGTGATCGCGGTGATCGTCCTGATCTTCCAGCTCGTCACCGGACGGCGAGCTGTTTGAAGGCGCGCGCAAGCCGCTCCACTCGTTGAGCATCGACGGCCGCCTCCATGCGGCCGTCGCGCTTGAGCGCAGTGCCGACGATGGCTCCGTCAGCGTCGGCGAGCTTCACAGCGTTTTCGGCGGTCAGGCCGCTGCCGATCAGAATCGGTGCATCGATGGCCTGGCGCACCATCGCAAGCCGCGCAAAATCAGGAGCCACGCCGGTCTCGCGCCCGCTGATCACGACTGCATCGGCCAGCCCACGTAGACGCAGATCCCTCGCCGACTGGACCTCGTCCACCGGCGCCAGCGGGCTGGCGTGCTTCACGAGGTGATCGGCGAAGATAGCCACGTCCGGTGCGATCCGTGCGCGCCGGCGCAGCGTCTCCCCAGCGTTGCCTTCGATGATGCCCTGATCGGTCACCATGGCGCCCGTATGAACGTTCACGCGAATGAACGCGGCGCCCGTGGCGGCAGCGACGGCCAGCGCTGCGATCGGATCGTTCCGCAGCATGTTCACGCCGAACGGCAGCGGAGTTTCGCGCCGCACTTCGGCGATCACCCGCGTCATCGCCGCGATCGTCTCCGGATCGACTTCTGTCTTGCGAAACGGACGATCCCCGAAATTTTCGAACAGCAATCCGTCGCAGCCTCCGGTCGCGAGCGCCTGCACGTCGGCGCGCGCCGCTTCGATCACGGCGTCGAGCGATCCGCCGAACAGCGGCGCTCCCGGCAAGGGGCGGAGGTGCACCATGCCGAAAATCGGCTTCCGACCGAAGCGTTGGAGGAACGTGTCGCGCGTCAACATGGGTTGTTGGCGATCAGCGGACTCTATAATGCCCGCCCGAATGTCCGAGCTGAAGTTATTCAACACGCTTTCGCGCGAAAAGGAGACTTTCGTCCCGCTCGTGGCCGGCCAAGTGCGCATGTACTCGTGCGGGCCGACCGTCTACAACCAGCCCCACATCGGCAACCTGCGGACGTTCCTGTGGAGCGATCTTCTGCGCCGCTACCTGGAGTGGCGTGGTTACCGGGTCACTCAGATCATGAACATTACCGACGTCGAGGACAAGATCATCCGCAACGCGAACGCGGCGGGCCAGGACATCTACACCTACACGGCGCCTTTCATCACCTCATTTCACGAGGCGATCGAGAAGCTTCGGGTGAAGCCGGCCGATGCATATCCCCGCGCCACGCAGTACATCCCGCAGATGGTTCGCCTGGTTCAGAAGCTCACCGGGCGCGGTCACACCTACGTCGCCGACGCGTCTACGTACTTCCGCGTCGCCTCCTTTCCCGGCTACGGGAAGTTGTCGCGCATTGAAGTGGACGCCAGCAGCGACTACAGCCGCATCGAAAGCGACGAGTACGAGAAGGAGAGCGCGCGCGACTTCGCGTTATGGAAGGCAAAGAAAGAAGGAGAGCCTTCCTGGCCCACTGCGCTGGGCGAAGGGCGTCCCGGATGGCACCTGGAGTGCTCGGCGATGTCGATGGATCTCCTCGGCGAGACGTTCGACATCCACACCGGCGCCGTCGATCTGATCTTTCCGCATCACGAGAACGAGATCGCCCAAAGCGAAGGAGCGACCGGCAAACCATTCGTCCGTTACTGGGTCCACGGCGAGCATCTGAACGTCGATCAGCAGAAGATGTCGAAATCGGTGGGCAACATCTACACGCTCCATGAGATCGAGGAGATGGGCTACCAGCCGCTGGTGCTTCGCTACGCCCTGCTGTCGGTCCCGCACCGCACGAAGCTCAATTTCACTACGCAATCGCTGGAGGACGCCAGGAACGCGCTGCAGCGCATCGAGCTATTTCTCCTCCGCCTCGAGGAGATCTCCCGCTCCGCGCCGCACGACGGGCGACGCTCGGATGGCTACGCTGATCAGCTCATCGCGACCTTCCTCAGCGATTTTCAGAAGGCGATGGATGACGATCTGAATACCGCCGGCGCCTTCGGCGCGCTCTTTACGCTGATCCGGGATGCCAACACGGCGATCGATGCGGGCCGCGTCAGCGCAAGCGATGCAGAAAGCCTGCGCACGGCGATGATGAAGGTCGACCCCGTGCTGGACATCTATCCGCAGCGCGAAGAGGCGCTGGACGAGAGCGTGGAGAAACTGATCGAGGCACGCAACGCCGCCCGCAAAGCGCGCAATTTCGCCGAGTCAGATCGATTGCGCGACGCGCTGCTGGCGCAGGGAGTGATTCTCGAAGACACGCCGGGGGGAACGCGATGGCGAAAAAAGGGTTAACGGTTAACGGTGTAACGGTTAACGGTGGCAAAGCCTCTGGCACCGTTAACCGTTATACCGTTAACCGTTAACCATGATCGGCTACCTCCAAGGCACGCTGAAACACCTCGATGCCACGCGCGCGCTGGTCGTGACGAACGGCGTCGGCTACGAGGTGCACATCTCGCTGCAGAGCTATTACCGCCTGGAGGGGCAGCGCGAGGTGGCGCTGGAGATCTACACGCACGTTCGCGAGGATGCGCTCTCGCTCTATGGCTTCGCCACCGCGGAGGAGAAATTCGCTTTCGAAAAGCTGATCTCGATCTCCGGCATCGGGCCGACCCTGGCGGTGAAGATCCTCTCCGGCATCGATCCTCCCACCCTTGCCGAGGCGGTGGCGCGATCCGATACGAGAAAGTTGTCGTCGATTCCGGGCGTAGGAAAGAAGACAGCAGATCGGATCTGCCTCGAGCTGCGCGACAAGCTCCTTCTTCCGGAGGGAGCGCGCGCTGCCACACTGGCGGCGCCGAAGCCCTCCGTCGACGATGACGTGCAATCCGCGCTCGTCAACCTCGGCTACCGCGCCAAGGACGCGGAGAACGCTGTCGAGACGGCGCGCAAAGAGCTCGGCCGCGACGCAGAGTTCTCCGCCGTGCTCAGGCTGGCCTTGCGGCAGTTGACGCGGTGACGGTCGACCGCCTTCGAAGCACGTTGTCGACGCTCCAGATTCCTGCACCGTGCGCCGCGATGAAGAGGAAGACAAAGCAATACAACACTGCAAGCTCCCCCTTGTTGACCAGCGGAATCCATCCGGCGCCGGCCCATTTCGCATGGGCCATGAAGTAGGCGGCGGCCATCTCGCCGGAGGCGATGAGCGCGGCGATGCCGGTGAAGAAGCCGACAGCGATCATCAGACCGGCGACCATTTCAATCCATGAGGCAGCGACGAGGATAGGCGGAAGCGCTCCGCCAGGCTGTTCGCTCGGCGGCCATCCGAAAAACTTCTGCGATCCGTGTAAGAAGAACATGACTCCCGAGATGAGGCGAAGAAGGGCAAAAGCCTGCGGGCTGAGGCGGCCAATCACTTCCGGCATGTCTCGTACCTCCGAATGCCGCGTAGGTGATGCACACTCTGATCCCGCCCTTTGGGGGTGGCCTTCCCGGACAGGTGGCACCGGCGGTGCACGTAGGAAACCCAATGATCCGTAAGCTGTCCTTCCTCTTTGCGGCATCGATTCTCCTCCTCACCGTGAGGGCGGCTGGGGCGTTGGAGTACCGGAGTCTGCGTCTCCTTAACCACGCCTGGCCGGACGCGCCGGCGGCAAAGGTCGGGGACATCGGCCGCGGCGTTGGCGTCGTCTTCAGCCCCGACCTCAGCGTCGAGGGAAACTGCCGATTCTATGAGGCCCTCGGCTTTGCCTGTTTCCAGGATGCCGACTGGAATCGCGTGCTGGAGAACGTTCATCGGTACAACGTGCTCTATCCCGAGCGCCGCATCTACACGCTGGTGCTGGAGACGCACGGGACGAACGGCAACGGATTGAAGCTGCAGAAGAGTTACGACCCGGCCGCGGAGCGCTCCTACGTTTCGGTCGGTGCGCTGCAGGAGCGGCTGGAGCCGGACGGGGTTTACTACGTCGTGATCAGCGCCTGCAACTCAGGCCGGCTGATGCGGCCGTCCATCTACAACGAGCTCGATCCCAGGAACGGCGACAAGCTCTTTCTGCCGGCGACGTGCGGAATCATCAACGCTTCGCGCGATTTCGATCCCAGCCACAGCGTAATGACCCTCATGCGGCCGGAGTCTTCGCACATCGAGACCACGCTGATCGCGTCGGTCCGCGAGCTCGCCCCGGCAACGCGGCGGGCGATCCTCAGCTCAGCGAAGAGCCTGCACATCAAACCGCCGACGCAGTTCGCAGTCTCCGACATCATGATGCAGATGTTGGTTCGCGACTCGCAGCTCCTGCTCGTGGCCAACACTTCGGTGGACGATCTGTCGAAGCAAATCGCTCCGGTAAATCAAAGCGAGCGCCTCTTCCGTCGATTCGTGACCTATCTCAACGCGGTGGCCGCCCGCGAGAACACCGCTCTGGTCGCTCGCGACGGCAAACGCGCGAAGTCCGCCGTTCGCTGAGCCCTCACCCGGCGCTTCGCGCCACCCTCTCCCGCAAGCGGGAGAGGGTTCTCGAGATCCTTCTCCCCGCTTGCGGGGAGAAGGTGCCGCGGAGCGGCGGATGAGGGGCGCACGCACTCCGAAGGTGCTCAGTGCGATCCCGCCCCGTCGCCCCACACCGCTCGCAGCCGCTGATCGCGGCCGCAATTGAAGCGGTAGAAGTGATATCGAACCGGATTCTTCTTGTAGTAGTCCTGGTGGTAATCCTCGGCAGTATAGAAAGTTGATGCGGGAAGAACGTCCGTCGCGATCTTTCCTCCGAAGCGCGGCTCCAGCGCCTGCTTCGACGCTTCAGCCAGCCGCCGCTGCGCGTCGTTCAACGATACTGCGCTCCCTTGTCGCAGAACTGGCCGTCGTTGTCCGTCGGATCGACGCTGTGCCAGAACACGTCGAGCAGCTTCGCATAGCTGACTTTCTGCGGATCGAATAAGACCTCGACTGATTCGCGATGCCCGGTGCCGCCGCCGGAGACCTGTTCGTACGACGGTCGAACCACGCTCCCGCCGGTGTATCCGGAGATGGCCGAGATGACGCCCGGCACTTTCTCGAAGTCCGATTCAGTACACCAGAAGCAGCCGCCGGCGAAGATCGCCTTTTCAGGCGGCGCGGCCTGCAGGGGAAGCACAAAGGCGACGACGATCAAGGCAGCAACCAATTGTTTTCTCATGGGTCCTCCGTGGTTCACTTCTTTCCCTCGCGCCGCACGGCCAGAAGAATCGCGCTCGCGATCTGTTCGCTCTCGGCCGATTGGATTGGCGGCACTGCCAGAGTCTGCCGGGCCATTCGGATCGCTTCTCGATAGCTGCGCAGATACGCCCTGCACGAGTCGCATTCGCCGAAATGCTCCTCGAAGGCCGCCAGCCGTTCGGGCTGCAGCTCGTCGTTGAGGTAATCGATCAGGAAGGTGATCACCTCGCGGCAATTGACTTCGAGCATCATCGGGATCCTCGCATCTGCGGATCGAGCTGGGTGCGCAGCGCCTGCCGTGCTCGATGCAGACGTAACTTCGCCGCGGTCGTCGAAATGCCCAGGATCTCCGCGGTCTCCGCCGTGCTCATCTCTTCGATGTCGCGAAGCAGGAGCACGGTCCGATATGTATCCGGCAGGCGATCGATGGCCGTTCGCACCAGTTGGCGCATCTCCTTTCGCTGAAGCGCGGTCTCCGCCGACTCCATCCATTCCACGCTAGGCACGATCTGATGTCCGTCTTCCTGAAACAGAGGCAAGTATTTCTCAATCTCTTCTTCTGGATGCCGGCGGCGCGTCCGGAGTTTCATCAGCGCGGCATTGACCACCACGCGATGGAGCCAGGTGGAGAGGCGGCTGCCGGCTTCGAAGTTTCGAATGGAGCGGAAGACAGAGATGAAGGCGTCCTGCAACGCGTCGCGCGCCTCATCGTCATTGCCCAGGAGGCGCCGCGCCACGCGCAGGAGTGGAGGCGTGTAGTTGCGGACGAGCTGCTCGAAGGCATCGGGCTCGCCCGCGCGAAGCCGCGTGACGAAGGCGGCTTCGCTCGCGTCACCGAACGTGGCGGTCATGGCGCGGCCGATACACTAGCACGCGCATGATGACCCAGGCGAAGGCGGCCCACGCCCCGACGTTGACCACGATGAGAATCACCATGAAGGCCGCCCGCGCGGCGTGGGAGAGGGAAATGATGCCGGCCAGGCCGGCCAGCTCCATGGACCGTACCAGCTGAAGATCGTCCGCGGCTCAATCGCATCGAACGCTCTTTTCGCTGACCGGCGGACCTCTCTTGTACGGTTATTTTGGAAATGGTGAACGATCAAAGTAAATGGCCAGCGAATCAATCTTGCCATTCCTTACCGTGAAGATCTCTGCGACATCACTGGTGAAACGATTTCCAGCCGGCGGCTGCAACTCGTAACTAGTCAGTGCGCAAGCCTTGTCGGCCTCAACGATCAAATCTCTGACTTGAACGGAAATGATCATTGTGTAAAAGCGCTTGGTCGCCTCCAGGTAGGCAGCCTTGCCTGTGACTTGTTTTACTGGACTGGTGAAGCTTGTAAACATCATGCCGTCATCAGATAAGAACGTTTCCCATCCCTTTCCTTGCTTCAGGGCGATGAAATATCCTTCGACAGTGTTCTTGGTCGACATACTTGCTCCCGCATTCTGTGAATGCTCGTGCTCAGCGGCCAGTACGCTCGTGATGAGGATTAGCGAGAGTAGGGGCGCCAGGAGTGTTGTTCGCATGTTTCTTTTCCAATCTTGATCAGGAATGCGGCAGCGCATTGCTCCCTCCTACTCTCGCATCGGGTTAGTAACCCAAGGGTCGTCGCCGGGATCAACGCCTGTCGCTACTTGTGTTAGGCGCGCGAGGTAATGGTTCCAACCGTGCGTGTGCGAAGCCACGGTCTCGGAACTCGGTAGATCGTGATGGCTGAAGCGGAGCAGGGTTCCATTGCTGTGGGGCTTCAATTCGAAGATGACGGTAGTCGAGCCGGAGGGTACCGGGCTGTTCGGCCGTTCCCAGCCCCATGTGTAGACCAGCCGGCGCGGTGCGTCTATCTCGACGAACTCTCCGCTCGCGATGTGACCTGGGATCACCTCGACTCGGTAACGGCCGCCGCAGCGCAGATCAAGAGTCGCGGCCTGCCCCATCCAGCGAATGATTTGATCGGGGTCGACAAGCAACTCCCAGACTGTCTCTGGCGTGGCGGCGATGAGAATTTCCCGCTCCAACAACTTGGTGTCAGTCACGACGTCCATGTCTCGTCCTCTCCTTTCTTTCTGCCGTTCGCTTTAACGCCGCGAGCCGCTCGTTCCAGAATTCCTCGAGAAACATCTTCAACTCGGACAGTGCTTGCGGTCGCGCGCGGTACAGACGGCGGGTTCCATCGCGACGCTCGCTAACGAGCCCTGCTTGTTTGAGTACCGTCAAGTGCTGCGAGACCGCTGGACGAGTGACGTCAAAGTGCGCGGCGATCTCGCCGGCCGAGAGCTCATCGTCACGGACGAGTACCAGAATGTGACGCCGGCGAGGCTCAGCGATCGCTTTCAGAGCGGCATCCACGCCTTAACTGTAAGGCATCGCTTACGTAAGTGTCAAGTGACGCTTGTTCAGTGCAAAACGGCCGCGGCTCGCGCACCTCATCGTCATTGCCCAGGGAGGCGCCGCGCCACGCGCAGGAGTGGAGGCGTGTAGTTGCGGACGAGCTGCTCGAAGGCATCGGGCTCGCCCGCGCGAAGCCGCGTGATGAAGGCGGCTTCGCTCGCGTCACCGAACGTGGCGGTCATGGCGCGGCCGATACACTAGCACGCGCATGATGACCCAGGCGAAGGTGGCCCACGCCCCAACGTTGACCACGATGAGAATCACCATGAAGGCCGCCCGCGCGGCGTACGGCAATTCGTTGAGATCGAAGTGGGAAAGGGAAATGATCGCCAGCGCCGGCCAGGCCGGCCAGCTCCACGGACCGTACCAGCTGAAGATCGTGATCCCGACGCCGATGAGCGCAGCGACGAAGCCGCGGCTCAATCTCATCGAACGCTCTTTTCGCTGACCGGCGGACGTCTCCTGGAGGCGATGCCGAGATCTTCGCTCATCACCCGGAGCAACTCGCCGACGCTCCAGGCTTGAGCGATGCAACCGCGGGGCGTGTATGGCGGGAACGGATCGAAGATCTCGGAGATCGTGCCCGCCCCTGCTTCGGCGAGGTGCGGTTCGAATTCGACCACCAGGCGCAGCGCCTCGGCCCGCCCGCGCTCTCCCCGCAGGCGGACCAGCGCCGAAATGTACGGACCGAGCAGGAACGGCCACACCATCCCCTGGTGATAGGCGCCATCGCGTTCCGACGGCGGCCCGCCGAAACGGCCGATAAACTTTGGATCGTCCGGGGCAAGCGTGCGCAACCCGCGCGGGGTCAGCAGACGCTCCTCCACAACCTTCAACACCGACGACGCCTGCGGCTCTTCGAGCAGCGGAAACGGGAGGGTGAGTGCGAAGATTTGATTGGGCCTGATGCTGGCGTCGGGGCCGTCGGGCCGGATCACGTCGTAGAGACAGCCGGCCTCCTCATTCCAGAAGAATCGGCGGAACTGCTCGGCGACCGCGTCCGCTCGCGCAGCCAGATCGCGCGCCGAATCGGGCGATCCGCTCCGCCGCTCGAACCCCGACAGGATGCGGAGCGCGTTGTACCAGAGCGCGTTGACCTCCACCGGCTTGCCGTGTCTCGACGTAACCGGCTCGCCGCCCACTTTGGCATCCATCCAGGTGAGCTGATCGCCGGGCCGCCCCGCGGTGAGCAAACCATCGGCATCGACGCGGATGCCGTGCCGCGTTCCGCGATCGTGCCAGGCCACGATGTCGCGCAGGACTGGCAGAAGCGTCTCGCGAAGAAAGGTGACGTCGGCGGTGTGATCCCAATATTTCTGCGCGGCGACGAAGAACCACAGGGTCGCATCGACAGTGTTGTACTCCGGCGGTTCGCCGTGATCGGGAAAGCGATTCGGCAGCATCCCCTCGCTGACGCTTTCCGAGTACGCATGAAGGATCAGCTGCGCGTCTTCGAAGCGCTGCGTGGCCAGGCAGAGGCCGGGAAGGGAGATCATCGTGTCGCGGCCCCAGTCGGTGAACCAGTGATAGCCGGCGATCACCGAGCGATTGCTGCCGCGTGGCACGATGAACTGATCGGCGGCGAGGATCAGCGCCCGACCGAGCTGACCGCGGATGCCCACGTTCCGCACCAGTTGTTGGCGTCGCTGCCGCTCCGCATCGAAGAGCTCCATTCCGTCGCGTCCTCGAGGAGCCTCGGTCGATGCGATGATCGCCACGCGCCCGGCGCCGCCGACCCGCCGGCGGAAAACGCCCGGCGTAAAGAGATCTTCGTGCGCTTCGAGACCGCGCTCCCGCTCCGTCGGATACTCGAAGTTGCGCCACCAGTCAGGCTGCGCTTCGAACGTGAAGCCCGGCATCGACAGAAAGAGCGTGGGCATGCCGTCGTACATCGTGTGCGCGTACACCTCGCCCTCGAACGCGCCCTCGCTCCGCGCGAACTGATTCGCCTTGGCCAGCGCGTGGTAGTCGCGAGCGGCCAGAAAAGGCCGCAGCTCGAGGGTCATCTCCCCCGCCAAGACTTCGTACAGGACGATCGTCGTGTTCTCGCCCTGAATTGCGGCAATCGTCTTGCGCAGCAGTGCGCCTCCGGCTTCGTACTCGAACGCCGGGAAAAGATCGCGCCTGAAGGAGAGGAGATGCTGGAAGCCTGATGGGTGAACGACGCCCGGGAATTGATTCGTCGACAGATCGTACGACGCTCCGCCGACGATCACCCGCTCGTCCAGCTTGGAGAGAAGAACGACGCGACCGACCGGCGGATGGGTGGCCGCAACGAGCAGGCCGTGATAACGCCTGCTGTTCGCGCCGCACGCCGTGGAGCTTGCGTATCCACCGAGGCCGTTGGTTTCGAGCCACTCCAGGGAACGGGAGCGCTCGTAATCGCCGTGCAGCTCGAACTGCCAGCCGGTCACCGAAACTCAGTTTGGCACAGAGGATCTTGCGGGTGCCACTCCCGTGACACGTGGAGCGACGGGCTTCAGCCCGTCGACCGGCGGGCTAAAGCCCGCCGCTCCACATGACATGATCAGCGTTCCATTGGCCATGCAATTTGAAGGCGGCGATCGATTCGAGATCCGCGGACAGCTTGGAGCCGGCTCGTTCGGAATTGTCTATGAAGCCTTCGATCGCCATCGCAATCGCGAGGTGGCCATCAAGCTTCTGGAGCGCGCCGCTCCCGACACGCTGGCGCGCTTCAAGCGGGAATTCCGATCGCTAGCCGAGCTGCGCCATCCGAATCTGGCCAGCCTCTATGAGCTCCTGGTCGTCAACGAGCGATGGCTCTTCACCATGGAGCTGGTTCGAGGGGCCGATCTGCTCGAGCACCTGGCGGTATCGGAGCTGCAGCATTGCTTTCTCGATGAGTCGCTCACTCCCACGATCCGCATTCGCGACGCGGAGTTGATCGACGAGCGAGGCGACGACCCGTCGCTCTTTCTCAGCTCGATTTATCTGGCTCACGTGCGCGATTGCTTCCGGCAACTGGCCATCGCCGTCGCCGCGCTCCACGCACACGGCGTCGTGCATCGCGATCTCAAGCCATCCAACGTCATGATCACGCCCGAAGGGCGCGTGGTGCTGCTCGACTTCGGGCTGGCCATCGGCGTGAACGCCGACGATACGGTCGACCGGCGCAGCATCGTGGGGACGCCCGGCTATCTCAGCCCCGAACAGATTCAAGGATCGGCCTCCACAGCGGCAGGCGACTGGTACAGCTTCGGTGTCCTGCTCTACCAGGCGTTGACCGGCAACGTCCCCTTCAGCGGCCGCACGCCGATCGAGATCGCGGAGAGCCAGATACGTGCGGATCAGATCTCCCCTGCCGCGATCGTCAAGGGAGTCTCCGACGATCTCGATTCGCTCTGTCGCGATCTGCTCAATCCGGCTCCGGCCGCCCGCCCAGGCGACGACGAGGTCCTGACGCGCCTCGGAGTCGATCGTTTCGGCACGCGCGCCGATGAGCGAACGCGCAAACGGACGGACGTCGTCATCGATCGCGCTCGGGAGACGAAGGCTCTAATGGGCGAGTTTCGTGCCGCGCAGCGCGGCGCAGTACGTGTCGTGTTTCTTCACGGATCGCCAGGATCTGGCAAAACGAGCGTGGCCGATCATTTCCTCACTCAACTTCGCGCCAGCGGCCAGCCGTTCATCGTCGGCGGCCGCTGTCATCCCTGGGAGTCCGTGCCGCTGAACGCCATCGACGCCATCGTCGACTCGTTGGCCCGATCGCTGCGGCGCGAGCGGCCGCCTGCGGTCGATGAAGCGCTCGGCCGCTGTGTGGCCGTCACGCGGCTTTTCCCCGGGCTGGCCATGGAAGCGGCGATCGCGTTTGCCGACGAGACGATCCAGCTTCCGCCGACCGGCGAGAAACTTCTGGTCCGCGCCACCGCGGAATTGCGCGGCGTCCTGACCGCCGCTGCCGGCGATCGTCCGATCGTCATCATGCTGGATGATGCGCAGTGGGGCGACTTCGAGAGCGCGCGCGTGTTCGCCGACCTACTTGGGCAGTTGTCCGGCCGCGCGGTGCTGGTGGTCCTCGCCTATCGGACCGAAGACTGGCGCACCAGCCTCTTCCTGCAGTACCTTCGCGGCACGGGGCTGCCCTTCAGGGAGTTGGCGCTGCCGGAGTTCGGGCCGAAGACCGCGATGCGCTGGATCGAATTGCTCGTTCCCGGAATCGCGAAGCGGACGGCGTATCGAATCATCCGCGACGCAGGCCGGAACGCGGCGCTGATCGAGATGATCTCGCGGGCCCATCCGAGCGCGGCCGCCCCTCTGGCAGATGCCATCGATCTCCACCTGAACAACGTCTCTTCCGCTGCGCGAGCGTTGTTCGAATTGCTTCTCGTCGCGGAGGAGCCGATCGCCGAGAGCACGGCCGAGGAGGCGCTGGAGCTGTTCGAATCAGACGAGCCGCTGCGCAGCCTGGTGCGCGAACGTCTGGTGCGCTTCCGGCGCACCGGCGATCTGCACGAGCTCGACGTCTATCATCCAAGAATGCGCCTCGCCGCGCCGCTGCTGCTTACGGTCAGCCGCACGACGGAACTGCAGCGGCTACTCGATGCGGTTCGGCCTCGCGAATCGGAAGAATAATCTTGACCAGCCGGAAGTTAAGTGGCTAGTCTTCCCCTCCCCCCAACCGAGTGTGGCGCATTCGTCTAGGGGTCCAGGACGCCGCCCTCTCACGGCGGTAACACGGGTTCGAATCCCGTATGCGCTACCAACGCTGCACCAACAACTTGAGTCGGTTTTCTTGATGCAGCAATTTGCGAGCGACGTCACCAGCGCGTCACCCCCCA
>QHVS01000065.1 GCA_003223635.1 Acidobacteriota bacterium
AGGCTGAACGGCACTATGCTTGCGGGCCATGTCGCGGGTCGAACCCAAAGAGAAACGCGCCGCCCGAGAGGCAGAAAAAGGCCGCCGCCAACCGGTCGATCGCACGCCGATCAGGGCGGAAGGCGACCAGCGGATCGGGCGCGTAGGGCGTCGCGAGTAGTGTGTGGCACAGGCACTCCTGCCTGTGCGGCACAGACAAGAAGTCTGTGCCACAACCTAATCGCTACACGCTGAACAACTGCATCTGCGTGAACCGCGGCGGAATCATCGGCCGCGGCGCGCGACGGCGGGCTACCTCGAACACGCCGGTCGGTTCGAACTGGCTGGCGATTCCCAGCTCGAGCTGCACGCCGGTCCTGGCCAGGAGCCGGGCGGCCATGTCGCGCACGATCGACTCGTGATTGTTCTTCTGCGACAGGTGGATCATGCAGAGCGTGCTCAGCTCGGGGCCCATCATGCGCTGCACAGCCAGCATCGAATCGTCGTTGGACAGATGTCCGACGCGCGACATGATCCGGCGCTTCAGCGACCACGGATAGGTCCCCATCCGCAGCATGTCGAGATCATGATTCGACTCGAAGAGCAGGCCGTCGCAGCCGCGCAGATGGCGCAGCACGGTGTCGTCGACATATCCGAGGTCGCTGGCGATGCCGACGCGGGTGCCGTCGCGCGCCTCGATCACGAAGCATGACGGATCGGCCGCGTCGTGAATCGTGCGGCAGGCGTGCACGTTCAGCTCGCCCACTCGAAACGTCGAGTTGTTGTCGAAGAGGATCGTCGGCGTGCCGGTCGGATCGATGTTGCTGGCGTTCAGCGTTCCCCGGCTGAGATAGATCGGGATCTGCAGCTTTCTGGCGATCGCGTCGGCGCCGCGGATGTGATCGTAGTGCTCGTGGGTGAGAACGATCGCCTGGAGCGCGCCGAGCTCGCGCCCGATCTGCTCCAGCCGCCTCGCCGTCTCACGCGGACCGAATCCGCAATCGACAAGGATGCTCGTCCCGTCGCTCTCGAAGTAATACGCATTCCCCGCACTACCCGATCCGAGAGGAGCGACAAGCATGGAAACATGGTAGCGCACAGTACAATCCGCCGCGCATGGCAATGGAGCGTTTTGTTGTGGAAGGGGGACGGCGATTGGAGGGGACGATCCGGCCGGGCGGCAACAAAAACGCCGCGCTGCCGATCCTCGCCGCCTGCCTTCTCACGGACGAGCCGGTCGTTCTGCAGAATATGCCCGACATCCGGGATGTCCGCGTCATGCTCGAGATCCTGGAAGGCCTCGGAGCGAGCGTCGAGCGCCTGGAGAAGAATGTGGTGCGCATCCGGACCAAGGGCGAGTGCTTGCCCACGCCCGATCCGCAGCTCTCGCGCAAGATCCGGGCGTCGATCCTTCTGGCCGGCCCGCTGCTCGCTCGCTGTGGCGCAGCGAACATCACCAAACCGGGCGGTGACGTCATCGGCCGCCGGCGCATCGACACTCATCTGCTGGCCCTGGAAAACCTCGGCGCGCAGATCGAAGTCTCCGCCCACGAGTACCGCATGAGCGCCCGCACGCTCAAGGGAAAGAAAATGTTCCTCGATGAGGCGTCGGTGACGGCGACGGAGAACGCGGTCATGGCCGCGGCGCTGGCCGAGGGAGACACGCTGATCTACAACGCCGCAGCCGAGCCGCATGTGCAGGATCTCTGTCGCTTTCTCAACTCCATCGGTGCGCGAATCGAAGGCATCGCCACCAACTCCCTCTCCATCCGCGGCGTCGACTCCCTCCGCGGCGGAGAGTTTTACGTCCCCAGCGATCACATCGAGGTCGGCTCGTACATCGGATTGGCGGCCGTAACGCGGAGCGAGCTTCTGATCGAGGACGCTGTCCCGGAGCACATGTACGCCATCCGGCTGATGCTGGAGAAGGTCGGCGTGGAGCTGCGGATCGAAGGGAACAACATCCGTGTCCCCAAGGACCAGGAGCTACGGGTGCACTACGACGTCGGAGCCGCCGTCCCCAAGATCGACGACGGTCCCTGGCCGCTGTTCCCGGCCGATCTCCTGTCGATCATGATCGTGATGGCAACCCAGGCAGAAGGAACGGTGCTGATCTTCGAAAAGATGTTCGAGTCACGCCTCTTCTTCACGGACAAACTCATCTCCATGGGAGCGCGAATCATCCTCTGCGATCCGCATCGGGCCATCATCGTCGGCGGCAATCGACTTGTCGGTGCGGACATTTCCAGTCCCGACATCCGCGCGGGCATGGCGCTACTCCTGGCCGCACTTTGCGCCAAGGGCGAGAGCGTCATTCACAACATCCATCAGATCGATCGCGGCTACGAGAAAATCGAGGAGCGATTGAATCCGCTGGGCGCGCGGATTGTGCGGGAACGAGACGAATAGGGATGAGGGCGGAGGGATGAGGGATGACCGCTGATCATTCATCCCTCATCCCTCATCCCTCATCCCTTCGCCTCCCACGAGGGAGAACACTTCGCATCGGCGGACCCGCGGTCATGGGCATCATCAACGTGACGCCCGACTCCTTCTCCGACGGCGGCGTGCACTTTGATCGAGCCAAGGCTGTTGATGCGGCGCTGCGGATGGAGGTGGATGGCGCGGCGATCGTCGACATCGGCGGCGAGTCGACCCGACCCGGCGCCGAGCCTGTGTCCGAGGAAGCGGAGATCGAGCGCGTCGTTCCGGTCATCGAAGAGATCCGGCGCCGGAGCGATGTCCCCATCTCCATCGATACGATGAAGTCGAACGTGGCGGAGATGGCGCTGCAGGCCGGGGCGGACATGATCAACGACGTCACTGCGCTGCGCGCGGACACCGCCATGCGCGCGCTGGCCGCCCGCAGCGGCGTGCCGGTCATCCTCATGCACATGCGCGGCGAGCCGCGAACGATGCAGAAGCACATTCAATATGATGACGTAGTGAGCGACGTGGCACGGGAGCTGACGATGTTTCGTGATCAGGCCGTTGCCGCAGGCATCGACGGCGCGCAAATCTTCATCGATCCCGGCATCGGCTTCGGCAAGACCTTCGAGCACAACCTCGAGCTGCTGGCGCGCGCGCAGGAGCTGGCATCGATCGCTCCCCTGGTGATCGGAGCGTCGCGCAAAGCTTTCGTCGGCCATCTCACCGGCCGCGCCGCCGGACCGGATCGCATGGTCGGCTCACTGGCCGCTGTCGCCGCGGCGTATCGCGCCGGCGCGGCGATGGTCCGTGTGCACGACGTGCGGGAGACGGTCGATTTTCTCAAGGTGCTCAAAGCGATTGCCGAGAGGGAACGATGAGGTGCTCAGTGCTCAGTGCCCGGTACTTCGCCGGCACTACAAAGCACCGAGCACCGAGCACCGACGAGGGCATGCGGTGAATTGGTACGAGCGCCTCCTCTCGCTCCAATTCACCTGGCGCGATGCGGTCGACGTCATCGTCGTCGCCTTCATCATCTACAGCATCCTGGCCCTGATCCGCGGGACGCGGGCGATGCAGATCGCGATCGGGCTGGCCGTGCTGGTCAGCACATTCTTCGTGGCCCGGGCGTTCGATCTTCCCGCGCTGGAAGCCATCTCTCGCGAGATCCTCTTCTATCTGCCGTTCGCCATCATCGTGCTCTTTCAGCATGAGATCCGCCGGGCGCTGGCGCGCATGGGAAGCAATCCGTTGCTGGCATTCCTCACCCGCGGCAGGACCGCAACGCAGTTCGAGCCGGTCGTGCGGGCCGTGGAGATCCTCTCCGAGAAGCACTTCGGCGCGCTGCTCGCAATCGAGCGAGCGCAGAGCCTGCGCATGGTCGCCGAAACGGCCAAGCCGATCGATGCGCTGATCAGCACCGAGCTGCTGGTCAGCATCTTCACCCCGGGCGGGCCGCTGCATGACGGAGCGGTCATCATCCGCGGCAATCGCGTGATCGCCGCGGGTGCGTTCCTTCCGCTCACCGCATCGACCGATCCGAAGCTGGGACACGGCACGCGGCATCGCGCCGCCCTGGGATTGAGCGAAGAAAGCGACGCACTGGTGATTGTCGTCTCCGAAGAAAACGGATCGGTCGCCGTCGCGCGTGAAGGCGCTTTGACGGAGAATCTCGACGCCCAGGCGCTCACCCGCCTGCTGGAGGCCCGATGAACAACCTCGGCCTGAAAGTCCTCTCGCTATTCCTGGCTTTCGGCGTCTGGCTGGCCGTCTCGGCACCCCGACGGGAGCGCGTGATTGAACGCGCTTTCGCCGCGCCGCTCTCCCTGGTCAACATGCCGCGAAATCTGATCATCACCACGCCGGTCCCGGACACCATCAGCATTCGCCTGCGCGGGCGGATGTCCGACCTCCGTTCGCTCTCCTCGCAGAATCTCGAGGTGCCCATCAACCTCAGCGGACTGGCGGCCGGCGAGACGACCGTGACCGTGCCGCCGCAGGCGATCAACGTGCCGCCGGAAATCGAAGTCGTTTCCGTCAATCCGACGCAGGTCAAATTTCGCCTGGAAGCCGTCCGACAGAAAGTCGTCTCCATCCGCCCGCTGCTGGTCGGCGAACCGCATGCCGGATATATCACCGGAGATCCGAGCATCTCGCCGGAGCAGGCGCTGGTCTCCGGGCCGGCATCGCAGATCCAGCATTTGAGCGAAGTGGCGACGGAGCGGATCATCATGACCGGCCGAACGGAGACATTCGCCCAGAACGTCGCCGTGGTCTCGGAGTCATCGCTCGTCCGGGTGATCGACCCACTCATAGCGACGGTGACTGTGCCGGTGACTCCGGAGGTCGGACCAGCCAGCGCAGCGGAGCCGGAGAAAAAGAAAGGCGAATGAGAGTCCTTTTCGGGACGGACGGCATCCGCGGCAAGGCGCACGAGTACCCGCTCGATTCGCCGACGATGTTCGCCCTCGGCGAAGCGCTGGCGCATCGGCTGAAGAAAGGATCGCGCGTGCTCATGGGCATGGACACGCGCGAGTCGGGTCCGGAAATCGCCCGCGCGCTCGCCGCCGGCATCCGGGGGGGTGGTGGCGAAGCGACGTTCATCGGCATCATTCCAACCCCCGGCGTGGCGTATCTCTGCCGCACTTCGGACGCCGCGGCAGCAATCTCCATTTCCGCCTCGCACAATCCGTACGAAGACAACGGAGTAAAAATCTTCGGCCACGACGGGATGAAGATCCCGGACTCCGACGAAGAGCAGATCGAAGACGAACTGCGCACCATTCGGCGCGACTACGTGACGATCGAGCCGATCGAGCTGCGCGACAACGAGCCGTTGATTGCGAAATACAAACAATTCCTCGCCGACGCCGTCGCTCCGAATGCACTGAAGGGCAAGCGCGTCGTCCTCGACGCCGGCCACGGCGCTGCGTATCGCGTCGCGCCGGAAGTCTTCCGCCGCGTCGGCGCGGACGTCCGCGTGATCCACGATCAACCGAACGGCCGGAACATCAACGAGAACGCGGGCGCTCTCTATCCGGAGCGCCTCTCCGAAGTCGTGGTGAAAGAGAAAGCCGACTTCGGCGTGGCATTCGACGGCGACGCCGATCGGGCCATCGTCGTCGACGACAAGGGAAAAATCCGCGACGGCGACGAGATCATTTACCTCTGGGCGCAGAGCCTCCAGCGGAAGGGAAAGCTTCGCGGCGAGTGCGTCGTGACCACGGTCATGTCGAACCTCGGATTCGAACAGCAGTTGCGGCGCGACGGCATCCGGCTTTGCCGCGCGCAGGTGGGCGACAAATACGTCCTGGAGATGATGCTCGCCCGCGGTGCGATCCTCGGCGGCGAGCAATCCGGCCACATCATCGACCTGACGGTTCACTCCACCGGCGACGGGATCTACACCGCGCTCGTCTTCGGCGAGCTGCTGGCGCAATCAGGAAAGCGCTTCTCATCCCTTCACACCTTCGATCCCAAGCCGCAGATCCTTCTCAATGAGCCTGTCAGCTCGAAGCCCCCGCTGGAGTCGCTTCCGAGATACCAGGACGCCCTCCGGCGCGCCGAGCAAGACCTCGGCGATGCGGGACGGATCCTCGTCCGCTACTCCGGAACCGAAAACAAGGTGCGGGTAATGGTCGAGGGGCCCGACGAGCGCCGCATCAAGAAGGTCGCCGAGGAGCTGCGCGACACTCTGCGCTCCGAAATCGGCTGACGCCTCAAAACTCTGGCGGAACCGCGGGTCGGTCGCTATACTGCGCCATTCATTTTTCGTCCCCGGGGGCGAGATAGGTCATGGCAAAGGTGCAGGCGAAGAAGAGCGCTGCTGCGAAGAAGGGGGCGGTCAGGAAAGCGGCTGCCCGCCGGCCGCGGCCGAAGCCTTCCGCAAAGAAGACCTCACCGAAAACTATTGCACGGGCAAAGGTTAAGCACCCGAAGCCTCTCAAGCCGACCGCCCGCCCGCAGGCGGTCAAGCCGATCGCCAAGGCAGTTCCGATCCCGGCGCGTCCACAGCCGAAGGGGTTCCCTCCGAGACCGGTTGTCGCCGCTCCCCGCCCCGAAAAGAAGCGGACTCGACGGCCCAGAACAAAGGTCCAGTCGTCCGGCGTCGCTGTCGCGAACTGGTTCACTCAGGGAGAAAAGCCGCGCCCGTCGTCGTTCATCCCCGCGCCGCCGCGCGCAGAAGCGCCGTCGCTCGTCGCAGCGCCACCGGCGTCATCCGATCGACTGATCAACGAAGAGGAGCTGACCGAATTCGTGGTCCGGACCGTGCCGGTGCGCGTCGATGTCGACGCCGGCGGGGGCCGAATCTACCTGGGCATCAATCCAGACGACGTCGTGCTGCGGGTGGGGGAAGGGGTGGAGTGGGACTTCCGCTACATCGGCGGCGCCGACGTGATCGTCGATGAGCTAATCATCGAGTTCGACAAACCTTCGCCATTCTCCGCGTCAACATTCAAGTCGCGCCGCCCCGGCGCGGCCCGCCCGCACCGCCAACTCTCCGGCGCCGCGCACAAAAGCGCCGCCGGCAAACGCGTGCGCTACGCGATCCGAGCGATGAACACGTTCAAAACCGAGCTGTCCGTCGCGCGTCCGTGGGTGACGGTTACGGCGTAAGCGCGGCGGCTGCAGCGTAAATTGCTGATAGTTAGGCGGACGGGATTTCGGGTTCGCATCACGAGGTTGTACGATTCACGCATGAGCGACTTCACGGTCGAGATCGAACGGGAAACAGACGGCCGTTGGATTGGCGAAGTTACCGCGCTTCCCGGTGTGCTCGCGTATGGCGCCAGTCGCGACGAAGCTGTCGCAAGGGCAAAAGCTCTCGCATTTCGCGTGCTCGCCGATCGGCTTGAGCACGGTGAAGACATTCCTGAGATCCACGGGGTCTTCGCAGTTCACGAATGACCTGGCCGGCGGCCAAAGCAAGCCGGGTTCTCGCCGCACTTCTTCGCATCGGCTGGTCCATCAAGAGACAGTCAGGTTCTCATCGCGTTCTTCAGCGCAGCGGCTGGGCCGACTTTGTCTTCGCATTTCACGATCAAGAAGAAATCGGTCCCCGCATGCTTGCTCGCATCGCGAAACGAACCGGCCTTGCGCCATCAGATTTGTGAGCCGGCCGGACCGCTTCGTGGTCGGCGCTTCGGCGTCTCGCTCGCAAACCAGCCCACCGTTGCCGGTAAAGCTAGCTTGGATGTATCCCTTGGGACACTTGGAAGTATCCTGAAGCAAGCGGGCTTGAAGAAGGAATAGCGAGAGGCCTTCTCTACTCGGTTTCAACTTGCTACTGATCGTCGTGCAACTGCGACCCAAATACGTTCACGCCGTCGTCCCACTGCTTCTTGTACTCGTCATGTTCGTTGCCGGATGCCGGAGCGTCTGGGTGAAAGGTGTCATCCAGACTGATGATGAACAGCCCATCGCAAACGCGTCCGTCACGTTGCTTTCCGGAGAACCGGCTGGACATCCTCTGGCTGGTTCGTCCGAACCGAATGGCTGCTTCGACCTCTTTGAAACCATCGGGCGCCACCAAGACGATTTCATCCTCGTTGTAAATTCACCTGGCTACAAGCCCCTGAGTATCGCGGTTGCCGTTCGCGTGGAAAACCTGTTGCTTGTCACTCTTGAGCCGAGAGCCAATTCCAAGCCGAGCGCTGCCAGGCCGATTCGGTCAGCAGAGCGCTATATGCGCTATGGGGTACCCTGCGAGCCGGAATACAAGGCCAACAGCCTGACGCTTCATTGAACAATTAGGCCCGCTCGCCGCTCGCTGCTCGCCTCTCGCTGATCCCGTGCTGCTCCTGCAGGGTGGCAAGGCTTCGGAATCCTTCGCGCAGTGAGCGGATACCTTCTACGCACGCTGCGGCGGCGGACAACGTCGTGATGCACGGGATGCCGTGCTGCAGCGCGGTGCGGCGGATGTAGGTGTCGTCGTAGAACGACTTGCGGCCGAACGGAGTGTTGATCACCAGCGAGACCTCGCGATTGATCATGCGATCGACGATGTTCGGCCGCTCGTTCTCATGGACCTTCCAGGCCAGGCCGGCCTGGACGCCGTTCTGCTCGAGAAAGTCGCGCGTACCGGCGGTGGCAATGATGCGGAATCCGAGGATGGTTAGATCCTTGGCCAGATGAACGATCACCGGCCGCTTGTCGTTGTCATTCACCGAGATGAAGGCGGTTCCTTCGAGGGGCAGATCGACGCCGGCGCCGAGGAGCGCTTTGGCGTAGGCCTCGCCGAAGCTGCTCGAGCTGCCCATCACCTCACCGGTTGATTTCATCTCCGGACCGAGCGTGGTGTCTTCGCGCGGAAAGCGGCCGAACGGAAAGACCGGCGCTTTCACGAAGTAGTCGACGACGCGCGGCTCGCTGGTCAGGCCCAGCTCGCGCAGCGTGCGCCCGGCCATCACCTGCGCCGCCATCTTGGCGAACGGAACGCCTGTGGCCTTGGAAACGTACGGAACGGTTCGCGAGGCGCGCGGATTCACTTCCAGGACGTAGAGGTCGCCTCCGTAGATTGCGTATTGCACGTTCATCAAGCCGATGACGCCGAGCGCCTTCGCCAGCTCGACGGTGCGCCGCCGGATGCGGTCCTGCTCGCGGTGGCCGATGATGTACGGCGGAATCACAGCCGTCGAGTCGCCGGAGTGGATGCCCGCTTCTTCGATGTGCTCCATCACGCCGGCGATCACCACGTCCCGGCCATCGGAGATCGCATCGACATCCAGCTCGATCGCGTCCTCCAGGAAGCGATCGATCAGGATCGGCAGCCCGGGAGCGGCTTCCATCGCGTAGCCGACATATTCGCGCAGCGTGCTCTCGTCGTAGACGATGGCCATAGCCCGGCCGCCCAGCACGTAGGACGGGCGCACGACGACAGGAAATCCGATTCGCTGCGCGACGGCGACCGCTTCGTCTTCGGTCGTTGCCGCCCCGTGCTCCGGGACGAGGATCTTGAACTCGCGGGCCAGCGCGGCGAACCGTTCGCGATCTTCGGCGATGTCGATCGACTCGACCGAAGTTCCCCACATCGGAACGCCGGCGGCCGCCAGCGACTTGGCCAACTTCAAGGGAGTCTGCCCGCCGAACTGCACGATCACCCCTTCCGGCTTTTCCAGGTCGACGATCTCCAGGACGTCTTCCAGCGTGAGCGGCTCGAAGTAGAGGCGGTCGGAGGTGTCGTAGTCGGTGGAGACCGTCTCCGGATTGCAGTTGACCATGATGGTCTCGAAGCCGATCTCGCGCAGAGCGAAAGAGGCGTGCACGCAGCAGGTGTCGAACTCGATCCCCTGCCCGATGCGATTCGGTCCGGAGCCGAGGATCATCACTTTCCGGCGGCCGGTCGGCTCGGCCTCGTTCTCCCGCTCGTAGGTCGAGTAGAGGTAGGGCGTGCTGGCTTCGAACTCCGCGGCGCAGGTGTCGACCCGTTTGTAAACGGGGCGGATGCCTGCTCGTTGCCGCTCTTCGCGAACGTCGCGCTCGGTGCGGTTGGTGAGAGCAGCGATCTGTTTGTCGGAGAAGCCGTTTTGCTTCCACCGGAACAGTGGAGCGGCGGCCTTCAGGCCGCCGGCCGGCGGGCTAAAGCCCGCCGCTCCACGAATTTCCCGTTCCATCTCGACGATTTCCTCTATCTCGCGCAAGAACCATGGATCGATCGCGGAGAGCGCCTGCACGTCCTCGACGGACATGCCGGCGCGGAAGGCGTCGCCGATGGCGAAGATGCGTTCCGGTCCGGGCGTGCGAAGCAGCTCAGGGATCGCCTGGCGCGGCGTTCCTCTCGGCTCCAGTCCGGCAGCGTTGATCTCGAGCGAGCGAAGCCCCTTCTGCAGCGCCTCGTTGAACGTTCTGCCGATGGCCATCGCCTCGCCCACCGACTGCATCGACAGCCCCAGGACCGGCGGCGTCTTCCGGAACTTTTCGAAGGCGAAGCGGGGAATCTTCACCACGACGTAGTCGATGGTCGGCTCGAACGAGGCGGGCGTCTTCCTGGTGATGTCGTTCGGAATCTCGTCGAGCGTGTAACCCGCGGCGAGCTTGGCTGCGAACTTGGCGATGGGAAAACCGGTCGCTTTGGAGGCCAGGGCGGACGAACGTGACACGCGCGGATTCATCTCGATGGCCAGCCGCCGGCCGGTCGTGGGGTGGACGGCGAACTGGATGTTCGACTCGCCGGTTTCCACGCCGATGGCCCGGATGATCTGCTTGGCCTCGTCGCGCATGGCCTGATATTCGTTGTTGGTCAGCGTCTGCTGGGGCGCCACGGTGATCGAGTCGCCGGTGTGCACGCCCATCGGATCAAAGTTCTCGATGGAGCAGACGATGATCACGTTGTCCGCCTTGTCGCGCATCACCTCCAGCTCGAACTCCTTCCATCCCACCACAGACTCTTCGACCAGGACGCGATGCACCGGCGAGAGATCGAGGCCGCGAGCGACGACATCGCGCAGTTCTTCGATGTTGTACGCGATCCCGCCGCCGGATCCACCGAGCGTGAACGACGGGCGGATGACCAGCGGGTAGCCGATGCGCAAAGCGATCTCCTCGGCCTCGTCCACGCTGGCGGCGTAGCCTGACCGGGGGACCTCCACGCCGATGCGCACCATCGCTTCCTTGAACAACTGGCGATCCTCGGCCGTCTTGATGGCGTTGTAGTTCGCGCCGATCAGCTCGACGCCGTGGCGCTGCAGCGCGCCGTTCTCCCACAGCGCCGTGGCCAGATTGATCCCCGTCTGGCCCCCGACCGTCGGCAGCAGCGCGTCGGGCTTCTCCCGGGCGATGATCCGCTCCACCGTCTCCGGCGTCAGCGGCTCGATGTACGTGCGGTCGGCGAACTCGGGGTCGGTCATGATCGTCGCCGGGTTCGAGTTCACCAGGACGATTCGATAGCCTTCCTCTTTCAGCGCTTTGCACGCCTGCGTGCCGGAATAGTCGAACTCGCACGCCTGGCCGATGATGATGGGACCGGAACCAATAATGAGGATCGACTTGATGTCGGTGCGCTTCGGCATTTCGCCGGGGGCATGATATCAAGGCATGAGGCCTCATGCCTCGCCTCATCCAGTGGGACACTCTCGACGTCCGAATCAACGGCGACAAGCTGAACGCCTTCGTGCAGACCATGCGCGTCGCGCCGATCGAGCGCCTGCAGCTCGAATTCCAGAACGGACGGCTGCGGGTCAGCGGCGCGATCCGAAAGATCATCAGCGTGCCGTTCTCCGTCGATATCCCGGAGATTCTGGCCAACGGCCGCAGCATGCGCGTGCCGCTGCGATCGGCGTCGGCCTTCGGAGGAATTCCCATTCCGCAGTTTCTCTTCGGCTTGATGAAGAGTCGCCTGCCGGCGCATCTGGTGCGATACGAAGAGCCTGCGACGCTCGTCATCTCGTTGGATCGATTTTTGCCAACGTTCATCGACGCAGAGATTCAAAAGATCTGGATCATCGACGGCGGCCTGGCCGTCACCCTCGGCAGAGGTGGCGCAGACCTGCCGGAATCGGAGGAGCCCAATGGAGCAGACACGGACCGAAGCGACCGAGTCGCTCAGTGACGACGATCTGCAGCGCCGAATCAAAGAGGATTCGCAGCGTCCGGTGTCGCCGGACCGCGCGAACCGCTTTTACGACCGCGTCCGCCGATCGATTCAGGAGTTCGTCGACCGCAAGGCGGGCGTGCTCGGCAAGCCGACGGAGTATCTCCTCCTCGTTCCCGACATCTTCATGCTCCTCTGGCGTCTCACCACAGACTCCCGAGTCACCGGAAAGAACAAGGTCCTCCTCGGGAGCGCCATCGCCTACTTCATCCTCCCCTTCGATCTCGTCCCCGAGGCACTACTGGGTCCTATTGGCTACATGGATGACCTGGTGTTCGCCGTCTACGTCCTCAATACGATGCTCGTCAATACCGACCCGAGCGTCCTGCGCGAGCACTGGAGCGGCAGCGAGGACGTTCTGATGACCATTCAGAAAGTGCTCAACGCAGCGGATTCGCTGGTCGCAACAAACGTGCTCGGGCGCATCAAAAAGATGGTAAAGAAGTAGGCCGTGGCTCAGGGAGGTCTCGAAGGAGTCGTCGCCGCAGAGACGGCGCTCAGCCTCGTCGACGGCGAGCGAGGTGAGCTGGTCATCGCTGGCTTCCCCGTGGCCGAGCTGGCGCTGAACGGCACGTTCGAAGAGACGGCCTACGTCCTGTGGCATGGCGAGCTGCCCGACGCCGCGGCGCTCGAGCAGTTTCGCAGTGACCTCGCCGCCCGGCGCAACCTTCCGACGATCGCTTTCGATGTCCTGGCCGCAGCGGCAGCGCGGCGCGCCGATCCGATGGACGCCCTGCGCATGGCCGCCGGACTTCTCGGCGGATCTGCAAACGATCAGGAAGATGCAAAGACCCTCCTCGCCACGTTTCCCACGATCGTCGCCGCGTATTGGCGCCTCATCTCCGGGCTGGATCTCGTTTACCCGAAAGCGGATCTCCGCCACGCGGCGAACTACCTCTACATGATCGACGGCCAGGTGCCGTCGGAGGAGCGCGTTCGCGGCCTGGAGGCTTACCTCAATACCGTCATCGATCACGGGCTGAACGCATCCACCTTTACTGCGCGCGTGATCACGTCCACTGGATCGGATCTCGTGTCAGCGATCGGCGGCGCGGTCGGCGCATTGAAGGGACCGCTGCACGGCGGGGCGCCCGGACCGGCGCTGGACATGGTGTTCGAGATCGGAGAGGCATCGAAGGCCGAGGCGTATCTGCGGCGGAAGATCGAAGCGGGCGAGAAACTGATGGGGTTCGGCCACCGCATTTATAAGGTGNNGGTGCGCGATCCGCGCGCCGACGTCCTGGCCGCCGCGGCGGAGCGGCTATTCCAGCGCGGCGGCGATCGATCGATGTATGAGCTGGCCCGCTCGGTCGAAGCCGTCGCGCTTCGACTGTTGGAGGAGTACAAGCCGGGACGCCGCCTGCAGACCAACGTCGAGTTCTACACCGCGCTCCTCCTGCACGGCCTACGTCTGCAGGTGCCTCTGTTCACGCCGACGTTCGCGGTCAGCCGGGTGGGAGGGTGGATCGCGCATTCGCTGGAGCAGCGTCGGACGAACCGCATCATCCGCCCTCAGTCGGTCTACATCGGCCCGCGTGATCGGAAGTGGGTGCTGGTCGAGCAGCGGCAACCCTCCGGCAGAGCCGTCGTATAACCACGCGGGAGGCGTACCTATGGGTTTGTTCGTGGCCTTCTTCGGCTTCGTTGCCGTCTGCGTCGTCGCGATGGTGGTGTTCGCCGCCGCCGCACTGGTGATCAAGGTGGCGTTCAAGCTGATCCTGCTGCCGATTCTGGCGATGGCGCTCATCATCAAGCTCGCCGCGCTCTTCGTCATCGCGGCGGTGATCATCGCCTTGTTGATCCCGCTGGCGATTCTCGCGCTGATCTTCGTCGGCCCGTTCCTGCTGCTCTCGTTGATCACGTAACGCCGGCGACCCGCCGGCGGGTGCGCGGGCTACCAGCCCGCGCCGGCAAGTTGCCGGCGCACCGGCCGGCGAGTCGCCGGCGTTACAGAATCCGCTGAACGGTCCAGAAGACGCCGGTTGCCGCGCACTGAGCGACCAGCAGAAATGCGGTGGCGATCACGGCGAGCTGTCCCAGCTACACTCCGACATCGCCGATGAAGTCCTGTCCCACGCGCAAGCCGATGGTGACGACGCAAATCGTGAGCGAACGCGGGCGCAGACCACCAGAGCGGCACAACGAACATGCGCGCGCGGCTGCCGCTTGGATGGGCCCTGGAAAATCACGTGGTATAACCCCGCGCGCATGCCGCAGACCCCACATGTGGAGCGCCATTTCACCGCCAGCGCGGTCGTTCGCGACGTGGTGATCGGAATGGCGGACGGGCTCACCGTCCCCTTCGCTCTGGCCGCTGGACTGAGCGGCGCCG
>QHVS01000066.1 GCA_003223635.1 Acidobacteriota bacterium
CAGCTTCTTCTCGCGCAGCAGTTGCGGAATCGGCTTTCCGCTCTTCGCGGACTCCTTGGCGATCTCCGCCGCTCGCGCATAGCCGATGATCGGGTTCAGCGCCGTCGCCAGCGCCGGAGAGCTTATGTAGTACGCCTCGGACCGCTTGCGATCGGCTTCGATTCCGCGAATGGACTTCTCCACGAACACCGGGAGAAAGTTCTTGAGGATCTCGATGGAAAAGAGAATCTCGAATGCCATCAGCGGCATCATCACGTTCAGCTCGAGCTGTCCGGCCTGCACGGCCAGGGCGACCGCAGTGTCCGCGCCGATGATGTGAAAGAGCACCTGGTTCATGCACTCCAGCATCGAAGGGTTCACCTTGCCGGGCATGATCGACGAGCCGGGCTGCACAGACGGCAGGATGATCTCTGCCAGGCCGGTCTGAGGTCCGGAGGCGAGGAGGCGCAGATCGTTCGTGATTCGTGTCAGCTCCAGCGCGAGATTGCGGAGCGCAGCGGAGACAGCCGCGACCGGGAGCTGCGACTGCATGGCCTCGCGCAGGTCATCCGTCGGCTGCAGGTCGAGATCGGTCAGGTCATTGAGTTGCTCGACCACAGCGAAGCGATAGCCGGGAGGGGTGTTGATGCCGGTTCCGGCGGCGGTTCCGCCGATTCCCAGGATGCGCAGCTCGCCGGCGGAGTCGCGCAGAAGCCGCGCGGCGCGACGGACCGCGGCGGCGTACGCCTTGAATTCCTGCCCCATCGTGATCGGAACGGCATCCTGCAGATGCGTGCGGCCGGACTTGATGACATCGACGAATGCGTCGCCGCGCTCGTCGAACGCATCGGCCAGCAGGTCGATGGCGGGCCAGAAGTCGCGGAGCAGCATGAGCGTCGAGACACGGATGGCCGTCGGAAAGACATCATTGGTCGACTGCGCCATGTTGACGTGATCGTTCGGATGGATCGGTTTGTACTCGCCGACCTTTCCGCCGAGGTATCCGTTGGCGATGTTGGCGATGACCTCATTGCAGTTCATGTTGAATGACGTGCCGGCGCCGGCTTGAAACACATCGACCACGAATTGATCGCGGTAGCGCCATTCATCGGTCAGGATCTCATCGCAGGCTCGGACGATCGCATCGGCCAGCCGCGGTTCCAGCGTCTCCAGATCCCGGTTCGCCAGCGCCGCGGCCTTCTTCAGAAGAATGAACGCGCGGATGAATACTGGATGCTCGCGGAGACCGCTGATTGGATAGTTCTCCACTGCGCGTTGTGTCTGGGCGCCGTACAGCGCGTTGGCAGGGACTCGAACTTCGCCAAGCGTATCTTTTTCGATGCGAGTGTCGGCCATGCCCGCATTCATAACACGCCTTCGGAGTGCGGCGGCTTGCCGCCGCTTTGAAGGCGGTGCCAAGGCACCGCACTCCTAAGGCTTCCGCGGGATCGCGTCATGCAGGACACGCTTTGACATCGGGCACGGAATGTATGGTGGAGTGTTACGGTTAAAAATATGAGTCACGTTGACTCATACATGAGGTAATTATATGAATTTCAACAAGCTTACGGTCAAGGCGCAGGAAGCGGTCGTCGAGGCGCAGAACCTCGCCCGCGGCGCTGGAAACCCTGAGGTCACTCCGGAGCATCTGCTCGTGTCGCTGTTGCGCCAGGAGGGAGGAATCGTTGCTCCGATCCTCAACAAGCTCGGACTCAATCCGGCCACGATCGAAACCGAGGTGGCCGCGGAGGTTGCGAAGTTCTCCAAGGTTGGCGGTGAATCCGCTGAGCCGCTCATCTCTTCGTCGCTGCGGAAAGTGTTCGATGCCGCCTTCAAATCGGCGGAGGACTTCAAGGACGAATACGTCTCCACCGAGCACTTTCTCCTGGGCATTGTCAAGACGAAGGAATCGGGGGCAGCGAGGATCCTCTCGCGGCACGGCGTTGTCCCTGACGCAGTGCTCAAAGCGCTGCAGTCAGTTCGTGGCACGCAGCGAGTGACCGATCAGAATCCCGAAGACAAATACCAGGCGCTGGAGCGCTACGCGCGCGATCTGACGCAGCTCGCGCGCCGCGGGAAGCTTGATCCCGTGATCGGCCGCGATGAGGAGATCCGGCGCGTGATCCAGGTCCTGTTGCGGCGCACCAAGAACAATCCGGTTCTCATCGGCGAGCCGGGCGTCGGCAAGACGGCCATCGTGGAAGGCCTGGCCCGCCGCGTCGTGGAAGGCGATGTTCCCGAAGGTCTCAAGAACAAGCGCGTGGTCGCTCTCGACCTCGGCGCCATGATCGCCGGCGCGAAATACCGCGGCGAATTCGAAGATCGCCTCAAAGCGGTGATCAAGGAGGTGGAGGAGAGCGAAGGAAACGTCATGCTCTTCATCGATGAGCTGCACACGCTCATCGGCGCCGGAGCGGCGGAGGGAGCGATGGACGCCTCCAACCTGCTCAAGCCGGCGCTGGCCCGCGGCGAGCTGCGCTGCATCGGCGCCACCACGCTCAACGAGTACCAGAAGCACATCGAGAAGGATGCCGCGCTGGAGCGGCGTTTCCAGCCGGTGTACGTCGGAGAGCCGACCGTGGAGGACACCATCGCCATCCTTCGCGGTTTGAAGGAGCGCTACGAAGTGCATCACGGCGTAAAGATCACCGACGCGGCGATCGTCGCGGCGGCCACGCTGTCGCATCGCTATATCACCGATCGGTTCCTTCCTGACAAAGCGATCGATCTCATCGACGAAGCGGCTTCACGCCTGCGGATCGAGCTGACCTCCATGCCGCAGGAGATCGATGAGCTGCAGCGCCACATGACGCGGCTCCAGATCGAGAAACAGGCGTTGTCGAAGGAGAAGGATCCCAACTCGCGCAATCGTCTGAAGGCGATCGACAGCGAGATCGCCGAGCTACAGGAAAAGATCGCCGGCCTCAAGGCGCAGTGGGAGAGCGAGCGGGCAGTGATCAATCAGATCAACTCTGTGAAGGCGAAATTCGAGGAGACGCGTGAGGCGGCCAGTCGCGCGGAGCGCGAAGGCAACCTCAGTCGCGCCGCCGAGCTCCAGTATGGAGCTCTGCCCCAACTGCAGCGCGATCTGGATGCTGCGTCGAAGAAGCTGGCCGAGATGCAGAAGAGCGGCGCGCTCCTTCGCGAAGAAGTGACCGACGAAGACATCGCGGAGATCGTCTCCAAGTGGACCGGCGTGCCGGTGACCAGGATGATGGAGTCCGAGATTCAGAAGCTGGTGCGGATGGAGGATGAGTTGAAGCGCCGGGTAGTGGGCCAGGAACCAGCGGTTCGGGCCGTGTCCAATGCGGTGCGCCGCTCGCGCGCCGGCCTCCAGGATCCTAATCGGCCGATCGGCTCATTCATCTTCATGGGACCTACCGGTGTGGGGAAGACCGAGCTGGCGCGTGCGCTGGCCGAATACCTTTTCGATGACGAGCACGCGATGGTCCGCATCGACATGTCTGAGTACATGGAGCGTCACGCCGTGGCTCGTCTGATCGGGGCCCCGCCGGGATACGTCGGCTACGAGGAAGGCGGCCAGCTCACCGAAGCGATCCGTCGCCGCCCGTACGCCGTCGTGCTCTTTGACGAAATCGAAAAGGCACACCCCGAAGTCTTCAACATCATGTTGCAGATCCTCGACGACGGGCGCCTGACCGACTCGAAGGGTCGCGTGGTCGACTTCAAGAACACGGTCATCATCATGACCTCGAACGTCGGCTCGCAGTACATCCACGACTATCAGAAGTCGATGCAGTCGCCGCAGCAGGAAGCGGAGATGCGCAAGAAAGTGGAGGAGGAGCTTCACCGCCACTTCCGGCCCGAGTTCCTCAACAGGATCGACGACATCATCATCTTCCATGCCCTCGACATGTCTCACATCAAGCGCATCATCGACATCCAGCTCAAGCGGCTGGTGAAGACCATCGCCGAGCGGGGGATCCACATCGAGATCGGCGACGCGGCCAAGGAGTTTCTGGCGCGCGAGGGCTACGACCCGGCGTTCGGCGCGCGGCCGCTCAAACGCACCCTGCAGAAGGAGATCATCGATCCGCTGGCCATCAAGCTGCTGGAAGGGAAGATCAAGCCGGGCGACACGGTGTTCGTCAACATGACGTCGGACGGCAAGCTCGATCTCTCGCTGGAGCCGGAGCCGATGAGCGTGCATTAATTGCCGTGGTTCGTGGTCCGCGGTTCGTTGTCCGCGGACCATGGCATGCACTGAAGTTCGAAGTTCGAAGTGCGAATTCAGAATGAAGAAACAATTCTCAATTCTTCATTCGAATTTCGAACTTCGAACTTCTTCTACCAATAGCCTCGTTCCGTCCCAAACATCACCTCATAGACTTTCCTCGCCCAACTCCGTTTCCCATGCTCCACGCGTCCTTCCTGCCGGAGCCACTCTTTGATCGGCAGCGTGAAGCCGGTCTTGCGCCGATTGCGGACCTCACGTGGGAGCGGCGGCCGCGGGGCGCAGGCCAGGAGCTGTTTGCCGCGTTCCTTTCGTCGGACCAGGTACGGCGCGAGTTTCTTCAGGAGGTGCGCATCGACAAGCGGGACGCGCACCTCGAGCGAATGGGCCATGCTGGCCCAGTCCATGTCGCGCAGGAGCTGATTCCGAAGATAGAGCGACGACTCCAGCGCGACGACGCGCGCGTACGGCGTCCCAGGATCGGGTGAGACCGCCCGCTCGATCAGCCGCAGCATGTCCAGCCGCTGCAGCCCTTCTCGCGCGATATCCGCGCTGATCAGTCCCGGCAGCTCCGCGGCGAGAAAGCGTCCTCGCTTGACCAGATAGGCGCCGGCGTAGGTCGATCCATAGCGCACGATCTCGCCCATCTTCGGGCTGACATGGCGCGACCCGCGGGCCAGTGCCGAATTGAGCTCGGCGATCGCGTTGCCCAGATGCGGTATGCGAGCCAGAACGCGCGTCACGGGCATCCAGCGCGGAATGTCGCGGAATGACGTGTAGCCGCCGAACAGCTCATCGCCTCCGGTGCCCGACAGGGCCACCTTCAAACCCATCCCTGCCGCGGCCTTGCTGACGAAGTAGCTGTTGAGACCATCGACGCTCGGTTGATCCATCGCCTCGAAAATTCGCGGCAGCTCGCCCTTGAACTCGTCGAGCGTGAGATCGCGGATCGTGTGGGGAACGCCGTATTGCCGCGCCACCATCGCCGCGAGTGGCGCCTCGTCGTTCACTCGGCCGCGGTACTCCTCGAAACGGAGCGTCATCGTCTGTAGATCGGTCGCCCCACTCTCGCGGGCCACCGCGACGACGGACGTCGAGTCGATGCCCGCGGAGAGAAACGCACCGACGGGAACGTCCGCCACCATGTGATAACGCACCGACTCCAGCACTGCGTCACGCACGAGCTCCTGAGAGTCGCGCGCCGGAGGAGTATCCAACGCATCGCGCAGCGCGGCGGCGATGGAAAAATACTCGACCGGCTCCCCGACGCCGCGCTGATCGATGAAGCAGTACGAACCGGCAGGAAGAGCGCGGATTGCCCGGTACATGGTGAACGGCTCGGGGATGGTGCCCCGCAGAAAGAACCCCGCCGCGCCGGCTGGATCGAACTGCCTGGAGACGCGTCCGCAGGCAGCCAGGGCGCGCACCTGCGAGGCCACTCGCGCTGTCTCCCCGTCATCGGCGTAGTAGAGCGGCTTGATGCCGTATGGATCGCGGGCCAGGAAGAGCCGCCGGCGTGCGCCATCCCAAAGAGCGAAGGCGAACATGCCGCGCAGATCGTTGAGCATGTCGGGACCCTTCTCCGCATACATCTGCAGCAGCACCTCGGTGTCGGATTGGGACGTGAAGGCAACCCCGCGAGCGGCGAGGCGCTCCCGCAGCTCGCGATAGTTGTAGATCTCGCCGTTGAAGATGATGACGTTCTCCGCGCGGCGCATCGGCTGCGCCCCGCCAGGGGAGAGGTCGATGATGGACAGCCGCCGATGGCCGAAGCCAATGCGCTCGTCGGGTGAGACCCAGGCGTCGGCCGCATCGGGTCCGCGGCTGCGCATGCGCTCGCGCGTGCCGATCAGCTCCTGGCGATCGATGTTCGGCGCGGTTTGTCGATAGGCGAAGATGGCGTTGATTCCGCACATGTCGCGACCAGCGAGTTTACAATGCGCGCCCATGCGCAGACTCACCGCACTTCTCGCTCTCGCCGCCACCACGCTCTTCGCGCAACGCAGCGATGACCAGTCGATCTTCGGCTTCACCGCGTCGAGCGCGGCGAAAGAGCGGACGCTGGAAGCACAATTCGATACCAAGCTGAATCGCGACAACCTCCGCAACTGGATGCAGCGCCTCAGCGCGCGTCCGCACCACCTGGGCTCCGATTACGACCGGCAGAACGCCGAGTTCATCGCCTCGCTGTTCCGGTCGTGGGGATACGACACCGCCATCGAGGAATTCCAGGTGCTGTTTCCCACGCCGCGGACGCGCATCGTGGAGCTGATCGCGCCGGAGCACTTCACCGCGAAACTCTTCGAGCCTCCGCTTTCCCAGGACAAGACATCCGGTCAGACCGATGAGCAGTTGCCGGTCTACAACGCGTACTCCATCGACGGCGACGTCACCGGCGATCTCGTCTACGTGAACTATGGCATTCCCGCCGACTACGAACTGCTGGAGCAAAACGGCGTGGATGTGAAGGGAAAGATCGTCATCGCCCGCTACGGCGGATCGTGGCGCGGCATCAAGCCGAAGGTCGCCGCCGAGCACGGCGCGATCGGCTGCATCATCTACTCCGATCCGCGCGACGACGGCTACTTCCAGGGCGACGTCTATCCCAAGGGCGCGTTCCGCAACGAGAACGGAGCACAGCGCGGGTCGGTGATGGATATGCCGATCCATCCGGGCGATCCGCTGACGCCGGGCGTCGGCGCAACGGCCAACGCGAAGCGCATCGATCGCAAAGACTCCGACGTCATCACTAAGATCCCGGTGCTGCCGATCTCGTACAGCGACGCGCTTCCGCTTCTGCGCGCGCTGGACGGTCCCGTCGCTCCTCCCGACTGGCGCGGCGCATTGCCCATCACCTATCACCTCGGTCCGGGACCATCGCGCGTACACATGCAGCTCGCATTCGATTGGAAGCTCGTGCCGGCACGCGACATCATCGCCCGCCTGCCGGGCGGCGATCGCGCCGATCAGTGGATCATGCGCGGCAATCATCACGACGCCTGGGTGAACGGCGCGGCGGATCCGATCAGCGGTCAGGTGGCCATGCTCGAAGAAGCGCGCGCCATCGGCGAGCTGGCCAGAAGCGGCTGGCGTCCGCGGCGCACCATCATCTACGCCGCATGGGACGGCGAAGAGGAAGGACTCCTTGGCTCGACCGAATGGGCGGAACAGCACGGCGACGAGCTTCGCCAGCACGGCGTGGTCTACATCAACTCCGATTCGAACGGCCGCGGATTCCTCGGCGTCGGCGGCTCCCATACGCTGGAACGGCTGGTCACCCAGGTGGCGCGCGACGTCCGCGATCCGGAGCGCAATGTTTCGGTGCTGGAGCGGATGCGGGCGCGCGATCTATCGCTGGCCACCACTCCCGAGCTTCGCAAGCAGTATCGCGAACAGGAGTTGATTCGCCTCGACGCTCTCGGATCGGGATCGGATTGGACGCCGTTCCTGCAGCACACCGGCATCGCGGCGTTGAACGTCGGCTACGGAGGGGAAAGCGCGGGTGGCTCCTATCACTCCGTCTACGACTCGTTCGATCACTACACGCGTTTCATCGATCCGAAATTCGATTACGGTCTGGCCCAGGCGCAGACCACGGGTCGCATGGTCCTGCGGCTGGCGAACGCGGACGTGCTGCCATTCGAATTCATCACGTTTGCCGAGACGATGTCTCGCTACCTCGACGAGCTGAGCAAACTGGCCGAGACCACGCGCAACGAGATCGAGGAACGCAACCGGCTGGTACGCGATCGCGCGTATGAAATCGCCGCTGATCCGACCAAGCCCTTTGCCAGTCCGAAGAGCGAACCGACGCCTCCGTATCTCAATTTCGCTCCGCTGCAGAACGCCGTCTCTCACCTGCAGCGCGCCGTGCACGATTACGCGAGCGCTCCGAACGCGGTCGCGGTCGCGCGCGGAGCAGCGCTCGACCATGCGCTGATGCACGCCGAGCAGGCGCTGACGCGCACGGAAGGCTTACCCCGCCGCCCCTGGTTCCGCCATCAGATCTACGCCCCCGGTTTCTACACCGGCTACGGCGTGAAGACCGTGCCCGGCGTGCGCGAAGCGATCGAGCAGAAGCAGTGGACCGAAGCGAATCAGCAGATCGACATCGTCTCGCGCGTCATCGAGGGATACGCGGCGGAAGTGGAGCGCGCGGCGGAAATGGCGAAATGAGCCAAAGGCGTAAGATCGCATGCTTCCGAGGGAGGTCCCCATGAACGTCGCGTTTCTCATCGGACGACTCATTGTCGGCATCTACTACTTTTACAGCGGAATTCGTCACTTCATCCACCTGAATATGATGGCGGGCTACGCCGGCTCGAAGGGAGTTCCTCTTCCGAAGCTGGCGGTTGCTGGATCGGGAACGCTGCTTGTCATCGGTGGACTGAGCATCCTTCTCGGATATCAGCCGCTGATTGGCGTGATCGCCATCGGGCTCTTCCTCTTGCCGACCTCATTCATGATGCACAACTTCTGGGCCGTTGAGGATCCGATGCAGAAGATGGGTGAGATGATCAACTTCACCAAGAACATGGCGCTGCTTGGATCCGCGCTGATGTTTCTGGCCATTCCGCAGCCGTGGCCGTTCAGCGTGGGTTACTGACCGGCCTGGGCAGCATGTAGATGACCTCCCCCTTTTTCGACATGCCGAGGTCTTCGCGGGCGATGCGTTCGACAGCGTAGGTCGATTTCTTCACGCTGTCGATTTCGTCTCGCAGCCGCGCGTTTTCCGCCTGAAGGCCATTGATGGCGCCTCGCAGATCGGCCACGCGTTTCCGCGCGTGCTGCAGCTCGTTCATCCCGCGATCGCTGAAGAAAAAGGTGATGACGAACAGAGTGGCCAGGACGCCCGCCAGGAGGGTGACAGCCTTGAGCGTGACCTGCGTCGCCCGCCGCGAATCCCGCACCGCCGCCGAAGTGGGCATCTGGTGTAAATGTACCGCAGCGTCAGTAGCTATAATCCAAACGTGAAGCGCGACTCCGCGTCCAATCCGCTCGCCGAGCGCTATGCCTCGCGGGAGATGTCGTATCTGTTCTCCCCGGATTACAAGTTTCGGACATGGCGGCGACTCTGGATTGCGCTGGCTCAGGCGGAGCAGGAGCTCGGTCTGCCGATCACGGACGCGCAGATCGCCGAGCTGAAGGCGCACGCCAACGACATCAACTACGAAGACGCCGAGCGCCGCGAGCGCGAGATCCGGCACGACGTCATGTCTCACATCTACGCCTGGGGCCTCCAGGCTCCTTCTGCGAAGGGCATCATCCACCTCGGCGCAACTTCCGCGTTCGTCACCGACAACACCGAGATCCTGCAGATGGCCGAGGGCCTGGCCATCATGCGGAGCCGGATCGTGAATCTGATGGCCAAGCTGCGCGACTTCGCCTGGAAGTGGCGAGCCACGCCGCAGCTCGCATTCACGCATTTTCAACCGGCCCAACTGACGACAGTGGGGAAGCGCGCCGCGCTGTGGATGCACGATCTGCTGCTCGACTTCCGGGAGATCGAGTTCCGCCAGTCGCAGCTCGCGCTCCTGGGCGTCAAAGGAGCGACCGGCACGCAGGCTTCGTTCCTCAGCCTGTTCCAGGGCGACGAGTCGAAAGTGCATCGCCTCGAGCAACTGGTCGCCGAGAAAATCGGAATGCGCAGCAGTTACCCGGTCACCGGACAAACATACTCGCGCAAAGTCGACGCCCAGATCGTCGGCGCTCTGTCCGGCTTCGCCCAATCGGCTTCGAAGTTCGGCTACGACATGCGCCTGCTGCAGCATCTGCACGAGCTGGAAGAGCCGTTCGAGGAAGAGCAGGTCGGCTCGTCGGCCATGGCGTACAAACGCAACCCGATGCGCGCCGAGCGCATCGACGGTCTGGCCCGTCATCTCATCATCAACACGCTGAATCCGGCGGTGACGGCCGCCACGCAATGGTTCGAGCGCACGCTGGATGATTCAGCGAATCGGCGCATCGCCATTCCGGAGGCGTTCCTCACGGCAGACGCGATCGCCCTGATCTACGACAACATCGCCGCGGGACTCGTGGTGCACGAGGACGTCATCGCGGCGAACGTACGCCGCGAGCTGCCGTTCCTCATGACGGAAAACCTGATGATGGAGGGCGTGCGGCGGGGGGGTGACCGCCAGGTCCTGCACGAGCGAGTTCGCATCCATTCGCAGGCCGCGGCGGAAGCGCTCAAGCGCGGCGCACAGGAAAACGACCTGCTCGACCGGATTGCAGGCGATCGCCTCTTCGGAATCGATCGTCAGACTCTGAACAAACTCGCCAGGCCCGATGAGTACACCGGATTGGCCCGGCAGCAGACCGAGCGTTTTCTAATCGAAGAAATCGATCCGCTGCTCGAACGCGAGCGGCAGCACATTCATGGTGAGGTGAGCGAGGTGCGTGTATGAAGCGTGCTTGGATCGCGGTGATCTCGTTCGTTCTTTACGCCTGTGTGACTGCGCGGCCTCCGACGCAACAGCCGCCGGAAGTCCTTCACGGTGTGGCAAGCTGGTACGGACAGGAATTCGCCGGTCGAACTACAGCGAACGGGGAGATCTTCGATCCGCTGCTGCTCACGGCAGCTCACCGCTCGCTACCGTTTGGAACGTTGGTGGAAGTGCTGAATCCGAAGACCAACGAGAGCGTGCGCGTGCGCATCAACGATCGCGGCCCGTACATCGGCAATCGGATGATCGACCTTTCCTACGCCGCAGCACAGCAGATCAGCTTGATCGAGTCTGGCAGCGGAGAGGTCGAAGTGACAGTCGTGAAGATCGGCAAGGGTGATCGCGAGCCGCCCGCACCGTTCGTTGTGAGCGTTCCCGACGTCAAGCCTGTTCCTGCTGCATCATCATCCGAGCCGCCGCCTGTCGCTTTCCCGCTGCCGACCGGCGCGCCGGCCATCGTCGAGAACGTGCAGGTCGTGGAGGAGCATCACGGCGTGGAGACGCGGCGCCGGGTCTCGGCGGACGGGCGGACCATCGAGAATGTGCCGGTGACTCCCGGGGCAAAACCGGTCGAGATGCCGCGAACCATCACCATCATCGGCGGCAAGTTTCTCGTGCAGGTCGGTGCCTTCACTCAGGAATCGAATGCCAAAGCGCTCCTCGGCCAGCTCTCGCGAATCGGCCAGCAGGCACACATCGATCGCGCCGAGTTGTTCCGCGTGCGCATCGGACCCTTCTCCACGCGCGACGACGCGATCCGCGTTCGCTCCCAGCTCGAGATCGCCGGGATGTCGGCCATCGTCGTGACGCAGTAATCTGGAGTGCCTTTGGAGTGCGGCGGCTTGCCGCCGCTTTCGTGTACGCACTTAAAGGCGGCGGCAAGCCGCCGCACTCCGAAGGCCGCCGCATTCCAGATCACATCAACTCGCTCTCGGCGAAAAAGAAGTTGATCTCAACCCGCGCGTTCTCGTCGGAGTCCGACCCGTGGATGGCGTTCTGCTCGATGGACTCACCGTACTCCGCGCGGATCGTGCCGCGATCGGCCTTCTTCGGATCGGTCGCTCCCATCACCTTGCGCAGATGGGCGACGGCGTTGCTGCGCTCCAGCGCGGCGACGTACACGGGGCCTGAGATCATGTAC
>QHVS01000309.1:0-1653 GCA_003223635.1 Acidobacteriota bacterium
GGCTATCGGCGCGCGCGGTTCTGATGTGCTGACGCAATTCCTCGTGGAGAGCGTTGTCATGGGTATTCTCGGCGGCATCGCCGGTCTGGCGTTGGGCGTGATCGGCGCAAAACTGCTTGGACATTTCACCGGATGGGAGACGACGATCTCACCGGTGATCATGGCGATCGCCGTCGCGTTTTCCGGTGCCGTCGGCATTTTCTTCGGCTACTACCCGGCGAGAAAAGCGGCGGCATTGAATCCGATTGAGGCTCTGCGATACGAGTAACCATCTCGAGAACCCTCTCCCCGCTTGCGGGGAGAGGGTAGGGTGAGGGGTTTTACCCTGCCCTACAATATCCGCCCGTGAGACCGCGATTGAAGCGCGTGGCGCGAGCGAGAGTTTGTGATCGATGCGGCGGAGCGTTGATTCAGAAAGTCGTCGACAAGTACGACAAGTTCTGGACGACGTTCCTGATCTGGATCGGCGCACTGCTCGCGTTCTATCTGGTCGGCCTTCTTCTGATGTTTCAGGGGCTGTGGCTTCGAAGGCGCAAGAGGGTTCAGTGGGTCTGTCCCGCGTGTGCGTAACGCTCTACATCACGCGGTCGCGCGGCGGCGCGACGTCGGGGACATCGGCGGCAATCGCGTCGCGGATCTCCTCCAGTGTCTTGCCGATCCATCCAAGGCCGATCAGCAGTGATCCGAGGACCAAGCCTCCGAAAAGAATCCCGCCTCCGACAAGCTTTGCGAATTCCCATTTCGCCAGATCGACCACGGTCATTGAAGAGCCCGCAGGCGTACCGACTGCCTGGAGGCGACGTTGGTACTGCTCATAGCTGCCGGAGAGGTAGAGCGCTCCGCCGACGAGGCTCATCGTCACGATCAACGCTCCCAGCACGATCAAGTAACCCTTCATGCGCTTCCTCCAGCGTACCTTTTCCGCAACGCCTTCACGGCGAACGCTCCAATCACTGCGTACGACACGTACACGATCAGATCGCCGTAACGCGTGTAGAAGCTCATCGTACGCGTGAGCGGGATTCTCTCCGAGATGTTCGCTTCAGTAAAGAGAGAAGTCCTCTGGTGCCAGCGGCCCATCGGATCGATGAAGCCGGAAATTCCCGTGTTCGCGGACCGCACCACGGCGGTTCGGTTCTCGATGGCTCGCATCACCAGGAAGGCGGCGTGTTGATACGGCCCGAACGATCGGCCGAACCAGGCGTCATTGGTGACGTTGACCAGAAACTCGGCGCCGCGGAGGCGGAACGCGCGCGACAGTTGCGGGAACGCGGATTCATAACAGATGAGGACAGAGAATTTCGCGTCAGGGATGGAAAAGACAGTCGCCTCCGTCCCTTCTTCCATCGCCCCGTAGGTGATTCGCTGGATCGAGAAGAATATACGGGTGAATCCGATGACCTTCCGAAATGGAAACAGCTCGGATCCGGGAACCAAATAGATTTTCTTGTAGCGCTGCAGCATCGTGCCAGCCGGATCGAATAGAGCAGCCGAGTTGTAAAAATGCGCGAGGCCATCCGGGCTGTAGCCGACGTTCAAGATGCCGGTCAGGATGTAAGAATTGTCGGGAGGGAGAGTTCCCATCTCCGTCAGAGAGAAGGGCCGCCGCTCGTCGATGTAGAAGGGAATCGCCGTCTCCGGCCAGACCACCAG
>QHVS01000309.1:1747-8810 GCA_003223635.1 Acidobacteriota bacterium
TGCGGGACGTTCGGCTGAATCACGGCGACCTGGAGATCACCAGCCGGCGCACCGATTCCTCGGAACCATCGGAATGCGTCGTATGCGCTGATCCCGGCGACCACCACAAGCCAGGCGATGACGTGCGTTCGAACGTTCGCCCGCGCGCGGTAGTTCTTGATCGCATGAAAGAGCAGGACGTTGAGCAGAACGAGAATGAAGGACACACCATAGACTCCGACCAGATCGGCGAACTGCAGGAAGAACGGAACCGAAGTCAGCGCGTAGCCGAACGTGCTCCAGGGAAAGGAGAGATCGCCATAGCAGCGAAGTCGTTCGGACACGACCCAGGCAAACGGTGCGGTGTAGAGAAAGTCGATCGAGAGATACGTCCTGGCCATCACTACGGCCAGAACAAAGACAAAGAAATTACAGGTGTAAATGAAGACAATCGTCGCGTAACCGGGAAAGATCAACCAGGAGAATGAACCGACCGCAAGCAACCAGCACAGATTGATTCCGAAGTAGACGACCGCGGTGATCACTCCACCGCGAATCACGCGCTTCGCGGTGGGCATCTGATCCAGATAGAAAAAGAGCGGAACCAGAGCGATGAGCGCGAGGAAGCTCAGATGGAAGGGAGGAAGCGACAACGCCAGCAGCGCGCCGGATGCGAGCGGATAAAGCTCGGCGACGCTCCGGTGAGCGTCCGAGTGCGCGGCCTGTGCTAGCATGCGCCCCACTTCAACGAAGGTAGGTCCTCATGCGAAATCCTTGGAGCCTAATTGGAACAATCTTGCTCATTTCCTGCGCCGCTTGTCATTCGAAAGAAGCGCCGGAAAAAACCGCCACACCCGCCCCGGCGAAGGGGGCAAACATGAGCCCCACGCCGCTTCCGACGACGCAAACGAACACAGTCTCCACACCTTCTTCGCGGAAGCAAGCGAATGCTGCTCAGCGCAAGAGCTCTGAGTCACAAGGCGGGCAGAAGGAAAAGAAGGAAGCAGAGAGCATCACGTACGCAACTCATCCGGAGCGCTTCGTTAAGGCCGAGCCGGCGCCCGAGAAGTTCGAGATCACCGACCCTAAGACGCCAGAGGAGCATTTCAGCGTCGCCGTAGACGCGGACAATCACAAGCGATGGGACAAGGCCATTGAAGAATACAAGAAGGCGCTGGAGCTCAAGCCCGACTGGGCCGTCGCCCATTTCCGCCTTGCCACGGATTACAACAAGGAAGGGCGCACCGATGACGCGATCGCGCAGTGGGAGCTGGCCACGCGATATGATCCTCAGTTCTACGGCGCCTACAACAAGTTGGCCGGAGCGTACAGGCTCCAAGGCAACCTCAAAAAGGCGGTCGACGCGTACTCAGCTCTATTGAATTACCCGCCAGCGCGGCTGGGGGCTCATTATCAGCTGGGCTTCTCGTACGCAGAACTCGGCGATCGGCAAAAGGCGCGGGAGCATCTGGAGAGCTATCGTGTTATGGCCCTGAAGAGTAAGGAACAAGAGACCCCGCGATTTCAGAATGCGCTCCGAGAGCTACAAAAACTGGAGAAATAAGGAGGGCCGGGCGAGACAGTCCCTTCCGGCCCTCAGACATATATTCGATTGATCCTAAAGGCAGCCCGGGAACTTGATCTCGGCGATCCGCGTGCTCCAGGCGAACGATCCGTCCACCTTGTAGTATTCGGTCGTGTACCAGAAGGAGCAGCGGTCCGCGCCATCGAGCGCCATACTGCTGTAATCGCCCCAACGGTTGGCCGTACTGAATTGTGAGCCCAAGCCCTGGAAGATCAGAGACTCGGCGTCCGTGGTCCCTGCGGGCTCACCGGCCGTCTGGCCGGAGAGGTAGAGCGATGGGTAATCCAATGCGGCCGAACTCGAGCGGCTGTAGCCGAGGGCGATGTTCCCATTCTTGTCCCGGGCGACAGAGCCCATCCAGCGGTAATGGCCGTCATCCGCGGTTTCCCCCGTTTGAGCCAGCGATAAAACGGTCGAGCCTGAGGGAGCCGTGAACTCGTACCATCTCGCTGCCGTCGCAGTGGTGTTGTTCACGCTGTGAGTTACCAGAAAGTGCTGCGTCGTGCCGTCGTCGGAGCGCGCCAGGCGGTACATCAGGCGATCGCCAAGCGAGTCGAGTAACTCGCTTCCTGCGCTCGGCTGCTTGATGCAGGCGCCGAAGCCACCACAGGCCATATTGAACGTGCCTACAGGGATCGGCATCGTCCCGTTGACCCCAGCTAAGGTTGCTGTGGGGTGTGCGCCGAAACTCACCGTGAACACGTACTCGTAGACCGCATTGTTAAAGCCAGGATTATCGATACTACCCAGTAAGACCTCCGGCGCGGGGGCGGCGCCTGCAGGAGGAATTGAATCCAGATCGGCAGGCAGCATGCTGTCGTCGAACAGCGTGCCGTTGGAGCTGTCCAGGATGCAGACCTGCTTCGCTTTCTTTCTGCCTAATCGCATTTTGTCGGCCTCGTACGCACACACATTCACACCCCGGAAGCCGTCGTTGAAGCCGAAGTCATTCTGGGTCTGGTAATAGACGTTGGGCGTGAGGCCCCACTTGACATAATCGGGGAAGCCGCCCAATGGGAAGGCATAGCGGTTATAGCTGCCCAACGCGTCTGCCGTCTGCGAGACGGCGATGCAGGCCAGGTAAGGCCCGAATACGTTCTGGGTGGCCAGCCAAACGTGGTTCGTCTTATCCCACTGGATGATGGGGTCGCCAGCGTTCGCAACCGCGCACGTGCTCTTCATGCCGGCAAAGAAATGGTTGCCCGGGAACGGACCCCCGAGAAGCACACCCGTCGTCTTGTCATAGACCGCGTAAGACGTGTTGACCCATTGCACGACCTGAGTGTCTCCCACCGCCATATTGGTATCCGGCGGCGCGCAGTTGCAGCTGTTCGGAGCGCCGACCCCGTCGAAGTTCAGGGGAATGATGGCGCCTATCTTAGGGCCGGGGAAGGACGGCAGCGCGGCGCTGACGCCCTGTTGAGGAGCAGCCATCATCTGCTGCAGCTTTGGCCGCAGGACTGGCCTGTTAGAGGAGCCAGCAGGCACAGGTTCCGCCACGAGGTCGCGTAGCGGGGGTGAAACGTCAAAGGCAAGCGGATCGTTCTCAACAGAGCTGGTGAGCACTTGAACCCCACCCGTTGCTTGCTGCGCGGCTACCGGAAGGGCGCAGAAGAACGCCACCCCCAGCACGTAGAGGACAGGTACTAACAGGCGAGGTATTTTCTTATCATCACGTTTCATCAGTTCTCCTATATGAAGGAGGGCCGGGGGGAACATGTCCCTCTCCGGCCCTCCGCGTTTCGGCGCAGCCTAGCGCCTCACACTTCTATTGCTCAGCGGCGTAAGCCTGCAGCGCCAAGGCCGCAGAGTTCCCGCTGGCGATATTGATACTGCCTGAGGCAGCTCCTCCGTTGAGGCTCAGGGTGACGCTCGTTATGCCATCGGGCTGGCCGGCCCATTGGCCCGCCAACCAGGCGGCGGCTTCTTTCAGGCCAGCCTGAGAGGCGTTAATGGCTATCGCGTTCCCGCTAACACTGGCCGGCGCAGCCAGAGTGTGCGACGCGCCATTGGGGAGCGAGAGTCCGTTCAGGGTTACGCTGATGCCACCGGGGATCGCGCTGCTCGTCGCCAGGATCTGGCCAACGGTGACGGGGCTGAAGTTGGTCCCACCGCCCTGTGCATTCGAGTATTTGCTACCCGGGACGTTCCCCTTGGTCTCCTCAAAGGCGTTGGTGGCCACGAGGACCGCCCAGTTGCCCTTGCTGCAGTACGCTGAGAAACCATCAGTGGCATCCGTATCGCCAGTGCCGAATTCGGCCGGACAGAAGCCATCTGGAATGGTGTAATCGGCGCCGTAGGGGCAGCCAACCCAGCAGATTCCCCCATCGTTATCTCGGTCATAGGCGGTGGCAGCCAGCACGCCCACATGGTCGTTGAAGTGTTGCTGGAGAAGGCCGTCACTGGTGAACTGCGCGAACGGCGCAGTACCGTCCCTGAACGTGGAAACGGTCTTCATTCCCGGACCGCTGATATCGTTGTAGTTGACGTAGAAGGTCCACAGACCACTCTCCAGGGGGTTGTTGCTGCTCACCGACACTTCTTCGGCGAGCTTCGCATCCCCATTCGTGCTTTTGCCAGACCAGCCTAGGTAGCCTCCACAGGCTGAGTTCATAAAGCAGAGAACCGCTAAAGGAGTGAGTATCCCGAGCCAAATGAGTTTCCGCATGTAGTTGCCTCCTTAATATTGGAAATTTTGGATGCGTAGCAGAAAACGGACTAACGAATTCGACCGTGCCGAGTGCCCTCCTTTCTCTGCTGTAAAGCTCGCAATGATCCGAGGACCACTTCGATCCGCGGTGATGTGAGCGTTTGCCTCCCCCGACCCGATTTCGGTGCCCAGGCGTTCGCGCCCGGGCACCGTAGAACCGATCTACTTCGTGGTGGCAGTCGCGATGTTCGAGCCGGAGCTGCCGGACACATTTGTCGCGAATACCTGATAGCGATACGTGGTCTTTCGGACAACGGCCGCGTCGTGATACGTCGTCGAATTCGCGGGAAGAGTCGCGAGTAACGTGCCCGAGCTCGGCGTGCAGCCCGCGCCAGTGCAGCGGTACACGTTGAACGCGGTTTCATTGTTGGAATTGTCGGTCCAGGCTAGATCGACGAACGGAGTCGGCGGCTGCTTGGACGGCGTAGCCGTAAGGTTGCTTGGCGCAGCCGGCGGCGCCGCAAACGTTGTGGCCTCGGCCTCGTTCGAGTAACCAGAGTTGCCGCCATCGTTGAAGGCGTACACGCGATACCGATACGTAGTGCTCGGCGACAAACCTGTGTCGCTGTAGGTCGTGACGTTGGCTGCCACCTGAGCCAGCGGTGAGAAGTTGCTGCAGCCCGCGCCGATGCAACGTTCGATCTTGAATCCGTCCTCATTGTTCGAATTGTCCATCCAGCTCAGGTTGATCTGACTGGACGAAACAGGCGTTGCTGTCAGAGTGGACGGGGCTGCGGGTGGAGAGGGTGGAGCTGGGGTTGTTGCTTCAGCGAGGTTGGACGATGTCGGCGAGTCGCCGGCGCCGTTGAACGACCAGACGCGGTATGTGTAAGTGGTCGAAGGAGCGACGGTCGTGTCGCTGAACGTCGTGACATTCGCGCCGACCGTGCCCACCGTGCCAAAAGGACCGCCGGCACACGCGAGGGTGCTGCCGGTGCAGCGCTCGATCCTGAATCCAGTTTCGTTGTTGGAGTTATCCGTCCAAGCCAGATCGACGCGGTGACTGTTGATCGCCGTCGCCGTCAAGCCGCTTGGCGGAAGTGGCGGAGTTGGCGGTACGCCGCATCCATTGAACTTGAACGAGCCGACGCGCGTGTGCCAATTGAACGACCCGTCGGTCTGGATGTACTCGGTCGTGTACCAGAAGGTGCAGTCGTCCAGCGGGTCGATGCGCATCGCGCTGTAGTCGCCCCACCGCGACAGGCCGCCGGTCTGCGAGCCGGTTCCCTCGATGATGCTGTTTTCTGATTGCATCGTGCCGAGTGCGTCACTCGGTTCGCGTCCCGCATAGCGGATGGCCGGATGAACGGAGCTGCTCGACGCGCTGTAGCCGATGGCGATGTCGCCGTTCTGGTCTCCGGCGATACTGCTCATCCAGCGGTACGTGGCGTCGGGTGCATATGTGCCGTCCTGAAACTTCGTCGGCGTTGAACCCGGGCTCCGAATCTCGTACCAGCGCGCGCCGCCGCTGCTGCCTGCGTTGACGGAGTGGCTGACCAGGACTGTTTCGTGGTCACCAAAGTTCCGATAGGCATTGCGATACATCAGCCGGTCGGAGAGTGTGTCGAGCGTTGTGCCGTCGCCCGGCGGCTGCGGAACGCCGCCAGAAAGGGCGCTGAAAGCGGAGACGGCGATGTGCTGCGGGCCGGTGAATGTCGAACTGGAAGGAGTAGCGAAGTTCGGTGTGAACTTCCACATCAATAGTTCATTCGTCCCGTAGTCGAAGTAAAAGCCGGGTTCTCCCGCCGGCGGAGGAAGGGTTCCGCTGGTCGCGGTCCCACCGTCGAGATCGGTCGGCAGAAGGCTGCCCACCGAATTGTTCTGCTGGAAGCACACCTGCTCCGCTCCGGCGATGCCGTTGAGCATCTTGTCGCGGTTGTACGCGCATGGCCGCGGGCCAGAGAAGGAAATGCCGAACGCGAAAATGTTGTACGAAGCGAAGTACGCACCGCGCGGCGCACCGGTATACGCCACCGGCCAGACTCCGATCTTCGGATAGTCATTCAGGTCCGATCCGAAGTTGTACGAGTATCGGGCGTACGAACCGGTCGGATCATTCGTCGTCGAAACTGCGAAGCACTGGTAATTCGGACCAAAGGGTCCACCGCTGAGCGCAAGTTGACTCATCACCCACCGATCGGCGACCGCGTCATATTGCGCGATCGGATCGCCGGAATTCGTGGTCTCACACGGGCCACCGAATCCGGCCCAGAAGCTGTTTCCCGCTTTCGGGTATCCGGGGAAAATGATGCCGGCCTTGCTATACACCGCGTAGGAGGTGTTGACCCACTGCACGATGTGAGCGGGACCGACCGCCATGTTGGTGTCCGGGGGCGCGCAGTTGCAGGTGTTCGGAGCGCCAACTCCCTCGAAGCCCACTCCAGGAGACGCGTTGATCGCTCCTCCCGGCGTGTTCTGCTGCGCCGGATCGTACTGCGGCACTTGACCGGGACGCGGAATCGCCAGCAGCGGCCGCGAGAGCGTGGCATCCGGTGTCTGCGGCGGTGCCACGATGTCGCGCATGGGCAGCGAGATATCGAAGTGCACCGGGTATCCCACATCCACCGCCTGGGTCTGCGAAACTGCCGGAAGTGCGACGGCGAGGGTCAATAAGATATAGAGAAAGCTTCGAAACGTCTTGGGCATCATCATCTCCACGCAAGGTTGATTTTCATTGGTGCAACTCGGTACGTTGCCAAAAGGTAATGTGATCCTGATCACGCTACTTTTTTTTCCCAGACTTCTGCTGAATGGGGCTACCTTCCAGATGTGCGGTGAAACTTATCTAT
>QHVS01000067.1 GCA_003223635.1 Acidobacteriota bacterium
TGTACAGGAAGAGAACCACGAGCAGCGCCTTGAGCCGCCTGGGGTACGGAAACAGCGTGAAGATCATCTTCCGATGAAGTTTGTCTGCCACGGTGCGGCGATGATGTTCCTCGATCTTCGCCCTAGTATCTTCGATCAGCACGTCGTACTTCACACCCGAAGGACACGCGGTGACGCATGCCATGCAGCCGAGGCAGCGGTCAAAATGGCCGACCACCGTATCGGAGTAGTCCAGCGTTCCCTCGGCCAGACCTTTCATCAACACGATTCGGCCGCGCGGCGAGTCCATCTCCTCGCTCCACGAAACATACGTGGGGCAATGCGGTAAGCAGAAACCGCAGTGAACGCAATCGTCGATGAGAGTGCGGCCGCTGTGCGGCTGGGGCATCGAATGCCTGGTTTCGTTCATCATGAGCGCAGGAAAGGATCTCACAGTGAGCCTTTGGAGTGCGGCGGCTTGCCGCCGCTTTTTCAGCCGCGGCTTGCCGCGGCAGCAAGCTGCCGCGTCGAAAGCGGCGCCAAGGCGCCGCACTCCAAAGGCTCAAATTCCTCCAACGAATCGCCCGGGGCTCAACCGCCGGGTTGGATCGAACCGCTGTTTCATGGCATGCATCAATGGAAGGGCGGCGCCCGGCTCTCCCCAGCTATTTGCAAGCTTGCGGACGCCGAGGGGAGCTGCTTCGATCGTCAGGGCCAGAGTCTCGCGCGCTTTGCGAATCGCGGCGGCGATTTCCTGATCCGCCGTGGTTGCGCCGGTGAGGAATCCCAGTCCTAACTTTGGATACCAGATGAATCCGCCGGCGGCCAGAAGTCCGCGAAGCGGCGGGACCACATCGCGCATCACAAGTTCGATTGCGGAGGGAAGGGCGGCGATCTTCAGCCTCATCGGACCTGCAGCACGAATCTCATCATGTCTTCGCCAGAAGCGCTGCTCCCCGACCGGGTCCAGAAGCTCGCAAACAGCGATCAGTGACCGCAACCGCTCGCGTTGATCGACAACACCGGTTCGAAAGCCTTCGAAGCGAACCGCAACATCGAATCGCGGTCCGACAGTGATCGCGGCAAGCGCCGCCGCTTCCAATTGCATTCGCTTCATCTCCGCCATCAGGTTGCGCAGATCGGAGGCGCTCTGATTCTTGATGAGCAGAGTCTCGGAGGCCTCGGGCAGCGGATGAAGTCGGAAGGTCGCGGTAGCAATCATTCCCAGAGTTCCAAGCGAGCCGACCATCAGCTTCGGCAGATCGAAGCCAGCAACATTCTTCACGACTTTGCCGCCGCCCCGTGCGATGACGCCATCCGCTCGAATGATGGAGATGCCGATGATCAAGTCTCGAACCGATCCGTAGCGCGTTCGAAGCGGTCCGAAGGCATTCGCCGCGATGATTCCGCCGATCGTGGCTCGATCGGCCAGCGGCGGATCGAGCGCGAGGCGCTGGCCGTGAGCACCAGCCACCGATTGGAGGCGCGTCAATGTCATTCCCGCTTCGACGGTGATGATCTGGTCGGAAGGGGCGTGCTCGATCACTCGGTCGAGTCTCTCGGTTCGAATGACGACGTCGAGACGATCGGGCGGAGATCCGATCTCGAGGTCCGTTCCACCTCCGATGAAAGCCAGCGATTCTCCGGTCCGTTCGCTCTCGGCGATCCGCGATGCCGCGTCGTCGACTGTGTCCGGCAAGCAGACAACCTTCGGCATCACGCCGACGACGGAATCATTCTCGGTCGCCGGGCGGGAGGAGATCACACCCGATCTGCCTGGCCGGAGAGCTCCGCTGAATGCGGACGGTAGATTCCGGGCCGGTCGCCGCAGAGGCGTGGAGTGGGAAATACTTTTCCTGGATTGAAGCGATTTTGTGGATCGAACGCGCACCGGATTCGGTTCATCGTCTCCAGGTCGGACTCGTTGAACATCTCCGCCATGAACGCAGTCTTGTCGGCGCCCACGCCATGCTCTCCCGTGATCGATCCGCCGAAACGCAGACAGACGCGAAGAATCTCGCCAGCGACATCCTCGGCAAGCTTCTCCTGTCCCGGCACTTTGGCGTCGTACAGAACGAGCGGATGGAGATTGCCATCGCCCGCGTGAAAGACGTTGGCGATGCGAAGTCCGGACTCTCTCGAGAGTGTCTCGATGTCGCCGAGGACTTCGGCGATCTTCGAGCGCGGGATGACCCCGTCCTGCACGACGTAGTTCGGGCTGATGCGGCCGACGGCGGCGAATGCACTACGACGACCCTTCCAGAGCAGCGCTCGCTCGTCTTCGTCCTTCGGCCGGCGGATCTCGAGTGCACCCGCGGCGCAGGCCATCTCGATCGCCGCAGCGGAAGTATGCTCGACCTCCGCCAGCGGGCCGTCGACATCCATGAGAAGAACGGCTCCCACATCAGGCCAGTCGACACCGGTGGCAGCCTTCGCAGCGACGATTGCCAGACGGTCCATCATTTCGATCGCGGCGGGAACGATTCCTCCGGCGATGATCGCGGAAACGGCATTCCCAGCTTCTTCCGTGGACGGAAAGGTGGCGAGAAACGTGCGGGTCGCCTGCGGCTTGCGGAGAATCCGCAGAACGACTTCGGTGACGATGCCCAGAGTTCCTTCGCTGCCGACCAGCACTCCGAGCAGATCGTATCCGGGAGCGTCAGCCACCGGCCCGCCGAGGTCGACGACTTCTCCATCGCTGAGAACGATCCGCGCGCCAAGGACGTGGTTCACGGTGAAGCCGTACTTGAGGCAATGGGCACCACCCGAATTCTCCGCGACGTTCCCGCCGATGGTACAGACGCTCTGCGACGAGGGGTCCGGCGCGTAGTAGTAACCCTCGGCCCCAATCCGTTTGCTGACGTCGAGATTGATCACGCCCGGTTGCACACGCATCCAGCCGTTCTCGAGATCGATCTCCAGAATGCTGCGCATCCGCGACATTCCGACGAGAACGCAGCCTGGCACCGGAAGCGCTCCGCCGGACAGGCCGGTTCCTGCGCCGCGGGGGACAATCGGAAGACTCGCCTCGCGCGCGACCCTGACGATCTGGGCGACTTCCTCGGTGGAAGCGGGGAGAACGACGATCCCAGGCATGGCGTGAAAGCTGGTCAGCCCGTCGGATTCGTACGTTCGCAGCTGGGACGACTCGACGATGCAGTTACGCTCGCCGACGATCGAGCGGAGACGGTCCGCCACTTCGGACGGAACCGTCGATGCTCGCGTTTCTAGAGGAGCGGTCGACATCGGATCATTCCAACAACCGATATGCAGGAAGCGTGAGGAATTCTGAAAATTCCCGCGCCAGCACGAGAGAATCGACGAGCTGGATGGCTTCGCGCATCCGCCCCTGCTCCGCTCCGCCGATCTTTTGCAACTCTTCGTCGCGAATCTGTTTGTACAGTTCCCCGGTCGCCACTCGACCATCTTCGAGCTTGGCGCGGTTGGTGATCCATTGCCAAAGCTGCGCGCGTGAGATCTCGGCGGTCGCGGCGTCTTCCATCAGGTTGAAGATCGCCACCGCTCCGTTGCCTAGCAACCAGGAGTTGAGATATTGCAGGGCCACGCTCACGTTGTTGCGAAATCCAGCTTCGGTGATGGTTCCTCCGGGGACGTGGGTGTCGACGAGCTGCTTTCCGACCACCTTGACGTCTTCGCGGAGCCTTTCTTTCTGATTCGGTTTTTCTCCCAGAGCCTTTTGAAACACTTCCATGGCCACCGGGACGAGATCGGGGTGGGCGACCCAGGTCCCGTCAAATCCGTCGTTGGCCTCGCGCAGCTTGTCTTCCCGGACTTTGGTCAGCGCCTTCTCGTTGATCTCAGGATTTTTTCGATTGGGAATGAAGGGAGCCATCCCTCCCATGGCATGCGCGCCCCGACGATGGCAGGTTCGGACGAGAAGCTCGGTGTACGCGCGCATGAAGGGAACGGTCATGGTCACTTGCACCCGATCGGGAAGCGCGAGATCCGCGCGATTCCTGAATTTTTTGATCAGGCTGAACATGTAGTCCCATCGTCCTGCATTGAGCCCGCTGCCGTGATCACGGAGCTCGTAGAGAATCTCGTCCATCTCGAAAGCCGCCGGCAGAGTCTCGACCAGGACGGTGGCGCGGATCGTTCCATGCGGAACTTTCAGCGCAGTCTGCGCGGCGGCGAACACGTCGTTCCACAGCCTGGCCTCGAGGTGGCTCTCCATCTTGGGAAGATAAAAGTACGGCCCGGTTTTTCGCTGCTGCAGTTCTCGCGCATTGTGAAAAAAATAGAGCCCGAAATCGAGGATGCTCGCTGAGATCGGCAGGTCATCGATGAGGACATGCTTTTCGACCAGGTGCCAACCGCGCGGACGCACCAGGAGAACAGCGATCTTCGGGCTGAGGCGGTAGGACTTGCCTTCCGGACTGTCGAAGGCGATCGTTTTGCGCACGGCATCGATCAGATTCTGCTGCCCCTGCACGACGTTTTCCCACGTCGGCGAGAGCGAATCTTCGAAGTCGGCCATGAAAACGTTCGCGCCGGAGTTGAAGGCATTGATCATCATCTTCCGCTCGACCGGTCCGGTGATTTCCACCCACCGCTTCTGGAGGTCGGGCGGAGTCGGAGCGACCTTCCAGTCGCTTTCGCGAACCTTCCTGGTCTCGGGAAGAAAGTCGGGCATCTTGCCTGAGTCGAAATCGAGCTGGCGCTTTGCACGCCGCGCCAGGAGCTGCTCTCGAGTGGAGTTGAATTGCCGATGAAGGTTGCCGACGAAGCTCAGCGCGTCATCGGTGAGGATGGCCGCAGATGCCGCGAGCTTCGGTCCAACAACTCGGATTCCGTTTGCCAACGTCACGCCTCCTCGCGCGAGAGTCCCTCTCCCCGCGTCAGCGGGGAGAGGGTGGCCGAAGGCCGGGTGAGGGGCACGCGCAAACGCCTCTCATCCGCCGCTTTGCGTCACCTTCTCCCCGCAGGCGGGGAGAAGGATCTCGATTACTTCACCGCGCCTGTGGTCATGCCCGAGACGAAGTAATCGAGCGACAAAGCATAAACGATCACCACCGGCACCGAGCCGAGGACTGCCGAGGCCATCAAGGGGCCCCAGAAGTAGACGTCGCCGCGGACCATGTCGACCGTGATTCCGACCGGGAGTGTCCGGTGCAGCACTGAACTGATGAATGTCAGAGCGTAGACGTATTCCTGGAATGAGAGAGTAAACGCGAAGATCGCAGCCGTGAGAATGCCGGGGAGAACGACGGGAATCACCACCAGCCGGAGCAACTGCATTCTCGTCGCGCCGTCCAGAAGCGCGCGCTCTTCGATCTCCCTCGGGACGCTGCGGAAGAATCCCATCAGCAGCCATGTGCAGAATGGAACTGTGAAAGTCGGATAGGCCAGGATCAGTGACCAGATCGTGTTGTCGATCTTCAGCGCGCCCACAAATTGCGAAAACGGTATGAAAAGAATGGTCGGCGGAATGAGATACGTGAGGAAGATCGCGATGCCGATAGTCCGGTTGCCTCCAAAGCGAAGCCTGGCCAGCCCGTACGCCGCCGGAACCGCAAGGGCCAGCGTGATGAACATGACCGCTGTACCGGTGATCAGACTCACTTTCATCCACGTGGCGAACGGAGTCGTTCGCAGATAGTGGTAGTGGGTCAAGGTAGGACTGGCAACGCGGATGACTCCGATCACCTGATTCGGCTGAGCCACTGCGCCGTTGGGCACGGTGATCTGGGAGAGGATACCGTCGACCGGGCTGACGATGTCCTGATTGCCGATGAAGGCGATCGGCGCGGGATGCTCCTCGCTGTCGCTTCGCGTGGTGTGCGCGCCAAGCTTGATCATCCACCGGATGGTTCCTTCGTTGTTCGACGCCGGAACGATGATGTCTTTGTGGTAGGGCAAACCGGTGCGGCCGTCGTAATTCGAAAACCAGAACGGGTTTCGCCTCAGGTCGTACAGGTTCGCGTCCGCTTTGAGCGAGGTGATGACCATCCAGTAGAACGGAAAAAGAGCGAACGCCAGAAAAGGACCGAGGCCGACATAGCTCAGTACGTCGAAGCGGAAACGGCGCCAGCCGGGACTCATGGGTCGCATCGATTAGCTCGTCTCTCGCCGCAGGAACCGCAGCATGAAAAACACCATCAGGGCCATCATCGGAAACATGAAGAGTGACACCGCCGCTCCCTTGCCGAGGTAACCGGCATTCACGCCGAGTTGATAGGCGTATGTGGAGAGCACCTGGGTCTGGTCGTAGGGTCCCCCCTTGGTGATGATCCAGATCGTGTTGAAGTCGGTGAAGCTGAAGATCACCGAAAAGAGCAGCGACACCATGAGGATGGGCCGAACCATGGGGGCGATGATGTAGACAAAGCGCTGAAAGGCGTTCGCGCCGTCGAGCTTGGCGCGCTCCAGAATCTCGTCGGGAATCGCCGTAAGGCCGGCCAGGATGACGATCGCCGTAAACGGAAATCCGCGCCAGACGTTGACCAGGATGACGGAGAGCAGGGCCCAGTCTTTATCGCCGCGAAAGTTGATGATCTTCTGTGGTGAGAGGATATGCCAGTGCACCAGAAACCAGTTGATGACGCTGTAGGTCGAGTCGAGGATCCACAACCAGGCCTGCGCGCTGATGGCGATGGGAATGACCCAGGGGATGACCACCAGTCCGCGCAGGAGCTTCCGCCCTCGAAAGGCTCGATTGAGCAGAAGAGCGCAAGGAACGCCGATCATCAACTTGATGATTTCCGTCCCGAACGTGTACTTGAAGGTGTTTTTCACCGCCAGGAGAAAATTCGGATCCTGCATCACGCCGGTGCCGTTGGCCTTGACGCGCTTGGCAGACGGAACGACGATCTGGCGCTCCTGATCCTTGAGCGCGGCACGGGTCGGATAGGTTCCGATCACCAGCGGCGTATCCGAATGAGCAACCACGTCGTATCTTCCGCCGATGGTCTTTTGAGCTTTCCACTGCAAGTCCGAAAGAATCGAGCTGGCGTTGAACGAAGCATCGTCTTCGTTCGACATCTCCAACAGCGGGATTTTCTTCCCGGCGATGACGATCGAAGCGCGGAATCGTCCGCCGGCGGCCGGATCAGTCACTTGCTGCCCTTCCGCTTTCTTCTCGATGAAGGTATTGGCCTCGGCGACCGTCGGAAAGGTAGCAATCACGAAGTCGTTCGCGGACAGCTCGTAGCTCTTCACCTTTGAATAGTTCGCCGGCCCGATGAAGGTCCACTTCCGATTGCCGGCCTGGGCATCGGTGAAGCTCATGTAGATGGACATGAAGAATGGATAGGCGATGAAGACCAGGAGGTAGAGCACCGCCGGCAGAACCAGGGCATAACCGAAGGGCGCTTCGCGATCGAAGAAGCCGAGACGCGGCCTTCGCGTAACGATGGGTTGTGGCAACGAGGTAGTCAGATCGCCCACTCGGTCTCCCGATCGAAGAGATACGAGCGATTCATGTCGAACCAGAGATCCACATGCTGCGACGGCCGAAGTCCTGAGTAGATCTCGGTCTGCATCTGAAAGACGCCGGCAGCGCTGCGTGCCGTCACGATCACGTCGCGACCCAGGGGCTCGACAACGTCGATCGTCGCCGGCACTTTGTGATGGTTGCCCGGTCCATCGGCCGAGAGTCGGATGTGTTCCGGCCGGATTCCCAGAATCACCGGACGATTCGATTCCTGCAAGTTGCGGCGTCCGAGGGGCAAGTTGACGCCGCCGTTGAGGTCGACCGACGCCCCTTCTCCGTTCGCCGTGAGTGTTCCCTCAAAGAAATTCATCGGAGGCGTACCGATGAAACCAGCGACGAAGCGATTGACCGGCTGGTCATAGGCCTCGAGCGGCGTAGCGATCTGAAGAATCGAGCCGGCGTTCATGATCACGATGCGGTCGCCCATGGTCATCGCCTCCACCTGGTCGTGCGTGACATAGACCATGGTCGACTTCACGGCCTGGTGAAGCCGCTTGAGTTCCGTCCGCATGTGCACCCGAAGCTTGGCGTCGAGATTCGACAGAGGCTCATCGAACAGAAGCACGCCTGCCTGACGGCAAAGGGCGGCGCCGACGGCCACGCGCTGGCGCTCGCCGCCCGAAAGCTGCCGTGGCTTGCGGTTGAGTCGCTCGGAAAGCCCGAGGATCGCCGCGACCTCCTTGACCCGCCGCTCGATCTCCTTCTTCGGCATGTGACGAAGCCGAAGGGAGAAGGACATGTTCTTGTACACGCTCATGTGAGGGTAGAGCGCGTAACTCTGGAAGACCATGGCAATGTCGCGGTCGCGGGGCGGGAGGCCGACCACCGATCGGCCTCCGATGCGGATGTCCCCGCTGGTGATGTCTTCCAGTCCGGCGATCATGCGGAGCGTGGTTGTCTTTCCGCAGCCGCTCGGACCGACCAGGACCAGGAATTCTTGATCTTGAACGGTGAGGTCGATCCCCGCGACCGCCCTCACCTCGCCAAACTTCTTCTCAACTTTCTCCAGAACGACATCGGCCATGATGGATCACTGTGGGGCAGGGCTCCGTCATACCGCGCGAAGCTTCTTCTCCGCGTCCTCCATCGCTGCCCGCGGATTTTTTCCTTTCGCCACCTCGGCGAACATGGTGGGGATGATGAACTTGGCGTACATGGCCGTCGCCGTTTTGGTCATGGGGCCGGGGAACCCGATGAAGCGCACGTCCTTGTGATAATCCTCCAGAAGCTGAAGCTTCGGCTCGCGTCCGATCACCGGCATCGGCTTCTTGTAAAGGGCATTGAGGAAGGGGTGATTGTATCCGGTGGATGCTTCCATGCCCTGCAGCCCTTCCCGGTTCATCGTGTACAGGAATTCCTTCGCCAGATCCTGAACCTTCGAGAAGTTGTAGATGCCGTACGACATGGTCCGCGCTCCGTTGACGCGAAGTCCCCCGATGCCCAGAGGCGTCTTCACGATTTCGAGGTTGCGGTAGACATCAGGATTGTCCTTGGCCGCGGTGCGGTAGGCACTGATCGGATTGTTCACCAGCGCCCCTTTTCCGGAAATGATGAAGCGGTTGTTTGAGGTGTCGTCCCAACTGAGGACCTCATCGGTCATGGTCTCGTCAAAGAGAGCCTTGCCGAATTTCAGGGACTCGACGACCTCCTTCTTGCGGAACGAGATGTTGCCGTTCTTGTCGAAGGTGTAGGCCTTGAAGGCCCACATCAGAGGAAGCAGATTGTCATTCGAGTCGGGCGTCTGCGAAATGGGGATTCCGAGAGGGTGCCCGGCCTTCTTGAGCTTGCGCCCCATCGCCAGAAGCTGCTGCCAGGTCGTCTTGTCGGTGTACGTCTCGCCGACCTCGGCAAAATGAGCCTTGTTGATGAGGAGCGGGAAACTGATGAACCAGCTCGGAATGGCGAGCCAGCGGCCGTTGACCACGCCGATCGATTGCGAGTCGCGCAGCCAGCCTCCGAACTCTTTCGAGAGCCGGTTGGCGATGTCGCTGACGTCGACGAGCACTTTGTCGTAGAGCCAGGCCCCGGTTCCGTTCAAGTGAAATACGTCGTGCCCGCCGCCGCGGGAGATGTCGGCCGCGATCGCGGTCGGAAGGTCTGCCGTGGCCACGTAGTCGACCTCGACCTTCGCTTTGTGCTTCTCCCCGAACTCTTTGGCGAAGACGTCGAAGTATTTGTCGTAATCGGGAACGAAGTGCTTCCACTGAACGACCTTCAGCACCCGCTCCCCGCCCTGCGCGGAGGCCTTGCGGACGAACATCATGGGCGCGGCCAGGCCCACTCCTGCCGCCAGCGACAGCTTCAGGAAATCCCGCCGCCCCAGTCCCGACGGTCCCGGGTCGACCGGTCCCCCGACCGGTGCCGCGAGGTCCGACCGGTGGATCTCGATGGCCTGTGTCTTCCTGCTGGGTCTCTTTTTCTTGCGGTTCTTCATTCGATAGCTCCTCACTTACCTAGCGTTGGTTAAAAAACCGTGGAAGAAAGGAATTCACATCGGCGCTGTTCCGCCGGCTGCTGGAACGAGTAACCCGGTGGCGCATTCTTTCACCCAACGTTGCGCGAGGCAAGATCGCCCCGGTTGCGAGCTACATTCCGAGGAACGCCCTCTGGACGACATCGTTATTCAACAACTCATGACCGCTTCCGGACAGGACAACGCGGCCCGTCTCCAGCACATACGCGCGATGCGCGATGAGCAGCGACTGACGAACGTTCTGCTCAACCAGCAGAATCGTCACTCCCTGCCGGTTGATCTCGGAGATGATCTGGAAGATGTTTTTGACCAGCAGCGGCGCGAGGCCCAGCGATGGCTCATCGAGCAGCAGCAGCCTCGGGTTCGCCATCAGTCCGCGCGCGATGGCCAGCATCTGCTGCTCCCCGCCCGACAGCGTCCCGCCCAGTTGTTTCTCCCGCTCCTTCAGCCGCGGAAAGAGCGAGAAAACCCGCTCGAAATTCTTCTCCCGATCTTTTCGGGAGCGCCTGTGGAAGGAGCCCATCCTCAGATTTTCCGCGACTGTCATCTCGGGGAAGATGCGGCGCCCTTCGGGCACTTGAACGATGCCCCGGGCAACGACATCGTGGGACTCGAGGCGCGAGAGATCTTCTCCATCGAAGGTGATGCGCCCGGAAGTCCACTTCAGAAGGCGGGAAATGTTCTTGAGGGTCGTCGACTTCCCGGCGCCGTTGCTGCCGACCAGCGTGACGATCTCACCCTGTCGAACCGTCAGATTGATCCCCCAGAGCACCTTGAGATCGCCGTAAGCGAAATCGAGCTGATCGACAGCGAGCATCGGCGCAGGCCGCGGCGACTCCGTTGTCATTCACCCGGCCCCAGATACGCCTCGATGACTCGCGGGTCGCGCACGATCTCTTCCGGCGGCCCCTCCGCCAGTTTTGCGCCCGAGTTGAGCACGACGATGCGGTCGGAGAGCCGCATGATCGCTTTCATGTCATGCTCGATGACCATCTGCGTGATGCCCGCACGACGGATGTCGAGGATCAATCGGATGATCTCTTCGCTTTCGGCGGGGTTCAGGCCGCCCATGACTTCATCGAGCAGCAGCAGCTTCGGCTTGGTAGCTAGCACACGCGCGACCTCCAGCTTTTTTCGCTCGCCGATGGGGAGCGCGCCGGCGGCAAGCGCGTTCTTGTGGTCGAGCCGAACCAGGCGCAGCTGCTCCGCGGCGATGTCGCCAGCGCGCTTCACGGAGTTCGTGCGGCAAAGCGCGCCGACGATGACATTGTCGAGGACCGACAGATTCGTCAGCGGGCGGACTTTCTGCCACGTGCGCACCATGCCGAGCTTGCACACTCGATTCGGCTGCAGCCCGTTCATGCGTCTTCCGGCAAAGATGACTTCGCCCGTCGAGGGCGGGTAGTAGCCGGTGATGCAGTTGAAGAGCGTCGTCTTCCCCGCACCGTTCGGGCCGATCAAGCCCATGACCATCCCTTCGGCTAGTTCAAACGACACGTCGGAGTTTGCTGCGAGTCCGCCGAAAAATTTACTGACGTGCCGAATCTCCAGGATGGCCATCGCCGTTACGCCTTCGCTTTTTTCATAGCGATCCGGCGCACAAAACCGAGCACGCCGTCCGGCATGAAGAGAATGACGATCACCACCAGGATGCCGTAGATCAGCACGTGGGCATGTGCCAGGTTCTCCTTCAAGAATGCGCCAACCGCCGAACCCTCACGGACCAGACCGGAGTTGATCAACCCCTGGGCGATGACATTGCTGCGGAGCGCCTCCGACAATGGCACGAGCACGAGCGCACCGACGACCGGCCCGAGAATCGTGCCCACCCCGCCGATGATGCCGATCATGAGAATCTGCACTGAGAGATCGAGGCCCAGAACCGTGCTCGGGTCAATGAATCCAACGTATACGGCATACAAACTGCCGGCCAGCGAGGTGAAGATCGCGGAGATCAAGAGCGCCGCGTTCTTGTAAAGGGTGAGGTTGATTCCGAGCGAGTGCGCCGCGTCCTGATCTTCGCGGATGGCCTGAAAGTAGTAGCCGAGCTTGGAGCTCCGCACCAC
>QHVS01000068.1 GCA_003223635.1 Acidobacteriota bacterium
CATCGCCAGGTCGGTCAGGACGAGGTCGGGCCCGCGGGATTGAACCGCGCTCAGGCCTTCGATCCCGTCGTTCGCTGTGAGCGTCGAGTATCCGGCCGCGCGGAGCTCTTTCGACAGCGAGTCGCGAATGGCTGGATCGTCGTCGACGACCAGAATGACGCTGGAGATGGTCAAGCCTGCTCCTCGACGGGAAGAAGAGCTGCGGGCAAATCGATCCTGGCAATCGTTCCGCCGCCGGGGCGAGGGGCCAGGCCGATCGTGCCGCCATTGGCTGCGGCCAGACTGCGCGCGATCTCCAGTCCGAGGCCGCGCTGTGCTACGTCGCTCGTCTCGGTGGCGATGTTGCCGTCAGCGTCGGCGACGCTGGGCGGAAGGCCTGGGCCGCGATCGAGTACTTCGAGGCGCAGTTTGTTCGGATCCAGTGGATGCCTGCGGGCCATTAGCTCGATTGGCGCGCCCGCGGGCGAAACGCGGTGCGCGTTCTCCACGAGATTCACGAGAATCTCCAGCGCCAGCGACGGATCGACATTCGCGTCCGGACAGTCGGCGTCGACGTGCAGCGTTACCGGTCGGGCAGCGAAGACGAGCGGCAGATTCTCGCGGACAGCCCGGAACAGATCGGCCGGAGGCGTCGGTTCCCGGCGCGGCCTGGCTTTCCCTGCCTCCAGGCGGGCCATCGACAGAAGATTGTCGATCCGCCGCCGGAGCCTGTCCGTCTCCGCCGCAATCGCTGCGACATCCTCCAGAAGATCGGGATCCGCAGCAGCGCGCCGGCGGAGCGACTCCGTACGAATGGTGATCGCGGTAATCGGTGTGGTCAGGTCATGGGAGATCGCGCGGAGGAGCGAAGTCTTGAGTGCCTCGCTCTCGCGGAGAGCCTGCACGTGCGCGTTCTCTTCAATGAACCGCTCGCGCTCCACGGCCAGGGCAACCAGCCGTGCTGCCGATTCCAAGGCCTGCTTCGACGCTTCCGTCCCGCGGGCCACCAGCGCTCCGGAGGTCTTGCCGCCGACGATCAGGGGAAGGTAGACGTCGCGCCCCAGCGGCGAAGGAAGCTCCACCGCCTCCTGGTGCCGGCCGACGCCAGCGATCAGATCTTCGATTTCGTCGGGCTTCTGACCCTTCCACCAAATCACTTTCTGGCGATATGAGCTGCCCTCGAAAAGCACGAGACCGCCTTCGCGCGCACCGAGGAGCTGGAGCGCGCGACCGGCCGCCTCTCCGAGCGCTCCGACACGATTGGTTGCAGTGAATAGATCGATGCTCAGACCGTACAGAGTCTCGAGCTCCTTGCGCCGTTGCTCCGCAGTCTCCGCCTGAACGCGCGCCGCCACGACCAGGCGATTCACGGTCACGGAGGCGACCAGGAATGCGGCGAGGGCGAACCAGTTCGCCGGCTCCTCGATCGTGAAGGTATAGAGCGGCGGGAAGAAGAAGAAGTTGTAGCAGAGCGTCGCGATGATGGAGGAAACAGTTCCTACGAGCAGACCACCCCAGACGGAAATCAGCAGGACGACGATCAGGTATAAAAAGCCGACCGTGCTGGGGTTGAGGCCGATTACTCTGCCGACCGTGGTCACCGCCGCGATTGAGACAATCGCCAGAAGCCACCTCGCGGGGCCGCTCCGGAGAAGCTTCATCACTCTGTGAAGTGAAACATAAAACGAAGGACCGGCGATCAAGGAGATCTAAAGAACGAGCGCCTGGAATTCAGGCGACTTGCGGGGCGGAGGTGAGCGCCTCGATCGTAGCCAGCGCTTTCTCCACCTGCCGCTCGCGCTTCTCCGCCTTTCTAACCTTGCCGATCGCGTCCTCGATCAGAGCCCATGTCACGTTCGACGGCTGATAGCGATCGGGCGATGACTCCGCCACGTGCCGTCCCAGCGCGCCGAGCGCGGTGTGATACGGCAGCGGAGTCGCCCTGCCGGTGCGGGAGAGCTCGTCGATGTATCGCGAGACGAGCAAGCCGACCGCTGCGGATTCGATGTATCCCTCCACACCGGTGATCTGGCCGGCGAAGAACGTGCGCTCGTCGCGCTTGGTCTGAAACGTCGGTCGCAGGTGGCGCGGACCGTTGATGAACGTATTGCGATGCATCGACCCGAAGCGGGCGAACACCGCTTCCTCCAGGCCGGGAATCATCTGGATGACCCGCTTCTGCTCCGGCACTTTCATCTTCGTCTGAAATCCAACGATGTTGAAGTACTCGTCCGAGAGATCCTCTTTGCGCAGTTGGACCACCGCGTAGGGCCGGTCGCCGGTGACCGGATGCTCCAGTCCGACAGGCTTCATCGGCCCGAAGCGAAGGGTGTCGATGCCGCGCGAGGCGATCTCCTCGACCGGCAGGCAGCCTTCGAAGTGCACGGCCTTCTCAAAATCGTGCAGCGGATAGAGCTCCGCGGTGAGCAACGCCTGGACAAACTCCTCGTACTGCTCCTGGTTCATCGGCGCGTTCAGGTAATCGCGTCCCGATCCCTTGCCGTAGCGTGACTTCCAATACATCTTCGAGAAATCGAGCGAGTCGGAGGCCACGATCGGCGCGATCGCGTCGTAGAAGTACAGACCGTCGTGCCCCAGGAAGTCGTTGATTGCCTCGAAGAGCGGGTGCGATGTGAGAGGCCCGGTGGCTACCACCGCAAAGTCGTATCCGTCACGCGACAGCGTCGTGACTTCTTCCCGGCGGACGGTGATGTTCTTCTCCCGCTCGATGGTCCGCGTGACCGCCGCGGAGAATCGCTCGCGGTCGACGGCGAACGCGTCGCCCGCCGGAACACGCGCTTCGTCTGCGCAGCGCATGATCATCGAGCCCAGGAAGGTCATCTCCCGCTTGAGAAGACCGACGGCATTGCTCACCGCGGACGATCGGAAGGAATTCGAGCAGACCAGCTCCGCCAGGTTGGAGGTCTGATGTGCGGGGGTCATGCGCGCCGGTCGCATCTCGAAGAGATCGACGCGGTGTCCACGCTGGGCCAGGCCGAAGGCGCACTCGCTGCCGGCGAGACCGGCGCCGATGATTTTGATGTTCATTCGCGGATCGCGACCAGCGAATCAGTTCGATGGCTCAGTCGAGGAGAACGCCGGCGCCCCTTCCACTCGGATCTCGCCGAATTTCTGCTCGTACAGCGAGATGTTGTGCGCCAGCGCCTCCAGGAGCTGCTTGGCGTGCAGCGGCGTCATGATCACCCGGCTGTAGATCTTCACGTCCGGGCGGCCGGGGACGATGCGCCCCAGATCGATGACGAACTCGCTCGGCGAGTGAATGATGTTGGCGAAGTTGATGTACTCGCCCTGAGCGACGGCGTCGTCCAGCGTGATGCGGATCGTCTGTGGCTGTTGTTGGTCCATGATCGGCTCGGTAGGAGTTGTTTGGTCGGGCAGGCGGGATTTGAACCCGCGACCACCTGAACCCCATTCAGGTACGCTACCAGGCTGCGCTACTGCCCGACGGGAGCGCGATCGTAGCACGTAACCAACGTCGCGCTGTGTATTTCCAACGCTCTACGGAAGCTTCCCCGCCCACAGAATGAGGTACCTGGTGATCTCGATCTGTTTCGGCGACGGCACGATGGCGATCTCCTCAATCTCGCGAGACTTGGCGATCAGCTCATCGCGCAGCGTTTCCAACTCTTTGTCCCATGCGCGCTGGATCTGGACAATCTTCTCCATGAAGTCGCTCTCACGAAGCGAATGGGGAGCTTCCGCCACGGCAGCCGGACGTCCGCTGGTGATGTTGTAGAGCGTCTGTCCCCAGGCCACATTGAGGTCCGGAGAGCGTTCTTCTCCCGGCCGTTGCTCGTTCGATTCCATGTCTCGCTGCTCGCGGTCGGAACGTTCCTTGATCTGGTCCATGCGCCGACGGAATGTGCTCTCCAATCGCTCCGCGTCCTGCTCCAGCCGTTGGTTCGCCTCTTCGGCCAAACGCGCGGTGAATGCCGCGCGCGTCTCGTGCGGTTGCGAGAACAGACCGAACGGCGGATTGTGGAGGATTTCCAGCTTCTCCCGCTCGGCAACGAATTGGCGGAACGCCTCTTCGGAATTCGCGGCGCCCTGCATCAGCGCTTCTGGTGACATCGTGGCCAGGTTTCTTCGGCCCTCTTCCGGAAAGGCTCGGATGTCGAGGTGTTCGACATCGATGGGACGCCCATCGCTCCAGGCGACGGTTCCGTCGCCGGTGTCGATGGGGGCGATGTAGGTGCGGATCAGTGTTTCGTGGACGCCGCTGCGCGGTTCTCTCAGGATGACGAAGCCTTCGGCCAGGAGATGGGGCCGATAGTCGCCGCGTCCTCCCCAGGCGTACAACTGTTCGATGGTGTCGCTGCGCCGTGGAATGTGCCGGCCTCGCCCGAAAAAGAATGCGGCCTGCGCGATGTCGGTGCGATCGATGGTCAGGCCGTGAGCGACCGGGACCGCTTCGAGCACGCGGCCGGGAACGGCGGCCAGCGCTTTGCGCACGTCGTCCCGCTTCTCCGGCGGAAGCAGAAAGATGATGCAGCCCCCGCCCCCCGCCCCGCACACTTTCCCCGCCCACGCGCCCGCCCCGGTGGCTGCTTCGATGGCCGAGTCGATCTCCGGCGTGGAGATTCCGTCGATCAGCGCCTTGCGAGTCCGCCATTCCTGCGCCAGCGCCTTCCCCGCCGCCTTCATGTTTCCGCTGCTGAGCGCCTTCTCCATGTCGATGGCGCTCTGCGTGATCTTGTCGAATCCGCGATGCACTTTCTTTTTGCCGTCGATCTGCCGCTTGTACATCTGCCAGTTGTTCGTCCCGGAGAAATGTGCGACGCCGGTGTAGTGCAGCAGCATGTGATCGGAGAGCCGATCGATGGGGAGGGCGATTTCATGACGCGTCACCGCGCCGGGATTCAGATGCAGCGCGGCCAGCCCGCCGTAGACGGCGGGGTAATAGTCCTGAATTCCAGCGGGGACGCCGAGGAGGCGGGTTTCCAGGTCGCGCACGAGAGCGACGAGGTCGTCTCCTTCGATCCGTTGTCCCGTGAATTCGCAGAGGGCGCGCACCAGCGTGACGCTGAGGGCCGAGGATCCGCCCAGGCCGGAGCCGCGGGGCGCATCGGTGCGCGTGGTGATGCGCACTCCATTGACGTGAAAGTGCTCCAGGACGCGGTGGATCAGCGCCGCTTTCGGATCGGCGCCGATCTCGTGCATGGATTCATACCGCTGCTCGTACTGCTGATCGGTGAGATGGATCTCGATGCCGCTCTCGCCTGTCTCCGCCACTTCCGATTCGGCGTGAAAGGAGATGGCGACGTGCACGGTCCTCGCGCCGGGATGGAAAAGATAGATCGGCCAGAGGTCGAGAGTGCCTCCAGCGAGATCGGCGCGCACAGGCGCCCGGACCGTTACCTTATTCATGATCGGAGGGCGAGGGTCCTAGAAGAGTGCCCGTCGCTTGGTTGTGAATTCTGCCAGTTGTTGGGCCGGTGTGGCCAGTTGAGGCCCGAGGCGGGCAACGTTCGCGCGGAACTGGCGCAGCGTGAAGCCGTGCAGCGGATCGGGAGTGATCGACTTCAGTTTGAGCGGATCGAGCCACGTCGCGCCGTCGCGGACCCGATAATCCAGATGCGGGCCCGTGGCCAGGCCTGTCCGTCCAACGTATCCGATCACCTGTCCCTGCGTCACCTTTGCTCCGCGCGCCACTCCTTTGGCGAAGCGCGACAGATGCAGGTAGTAGGTGGCGATGCGCGCCGAATGCCGGATGCGAATGAAGTTTCCTTCGCCGCGCTTACGTCCCGCCTCAACGACCACGCCGTCTGCGGTGGTCATCACTGGAGTGCCGACCGGCGCGCCGTAGTCAACGCCGTGATGCGGCCGGAAGCAATGCAGGATCGGATGCCAGCGGCTCTTCGAGAAGTGTGAGGTGATGCGCGTGAACTTCAGCGGCGCCCGGAGGAATTGTTTGCGCAGCGGGCTGGCGTCTCGGGCGTAGTATCCGGCACGGCCGTCCGGCCTCTCCTGCCGGAACGCTTCGAAGGTCTGTCCGCTGTGCGTGAAGCGCGCCGCCAGGATGGGACCGTAGCCCACGGGGTCGTCGCCGGCGAATTTTTTCTTCACCACGAGACAGAACGAGTCTCCCTTCTGCAGGGCGAAGAAATCGATGTCCCACTGAAACACGTCGACCAGTTGCTGCGCGAGCTGTGGCCCTTCGCCCGTCGCGCGCAGCGCTTCGTAAAGAGAGCTGTCGATGTTCGCCGCGACGACTGTGTTGATCTCCTGAATCACTGCCTCGCGATGCCGTACCTGAAAGCCCGACGGCGTTCGTATCGCGTCGACTTCTCCCCAGCCCGTGACCTTGATCTCGATGCTGTCCACCGCGTCCGTCGCATCGTGATGGAAGCGGAGCAGATGTCCGGGTCGAAGGCGCTGCAGGTCGAGGACATCGGCCAGCTGCTGCGTGAACTGCGCGCTTTCATTTCGATCGAGGCCGCCTTCCATGAGGACAGAAGCGAGCGTGTCGCCCTCTTCCAACGTCAGCACGACGGAATGCTGCGGCAGCGCCAGGGGCGAAGGAGCGGTCAGATCGGAATAGCGGAGCGACGGGGTCACGGCGTGCGGATCGAGAGGAAGCGGTCGGGGGGCGGAGACGTTCGCGAGCGCGACGAACAGCGGGACGGCCGGAATTGCTACGGCGAAGTAGGCCCGCGGTCGCCATGTCCAGATGGCGAGCAGCTTCTTCATGAACCTCAATCGGCGCTTCGAGAACCGAGGACGAATGTCGCGACGGATCGTACCACAGCCTGCGATCTCGACTGCCCAGCCACCCTCCCACCCGTCGTGCACGTCAGTCTCCTGATGGCTCCATGGAGAGAATCTGCAGCGGAGCTTTTTGCGAATCGTCGCGGAGCGGATCGGCTTTGTGGTAGCCGGCCGGTATTGTGAAGAGCATATTCGGCAGCGCCGCCTTCGGCTCGATCGACGTGATCGTGATCTCGCGCGTCTGCGTCGACGTGCGGCGCAGCGGAAGCTGCTTCGCCACCTGAGGAGCGTTGTTCACGGTCGTGACGTTGATCGTCTGCCTGAGCGCGAAGCCCTTCACTTTCGTATTCTCCGCGTCGCTCAACTCATCGAGATCGGGATTGCCGGTCTTCAGCGCGCCGCTGGCCAGGAACATCTCCCCCACGTCGCCAAACGCCTGGGTCACCCACTTGTCGATCACGGTGTGGACCGTCTCCGAGAGCGGAAGCGTTCCGAAGGTCACGGTGATGTCGTAGCTGAACGTGAGCCTGTAGTGATCGGTCGGCAGGCCGGCGATGGTCGGATGATCTTCCAGAAGCGTCACCCCGACCTTTTTGTTCGCGATCGAAATCTTCGCCGAGCCCAACGCGGTGGCCACGCTTCCGGCGTTGACTTCGACATACGATTTCTTCGAGGGGTTCACGAACGTGAGCGTGCGCGAGCCGTTCGTGGCGATCAGATACGTCCCCGGCGTGTATGCGTTGCCCGACAGGAAGTCGACCCGGGAGCGATCGCCATCGATGACCGCGCGGCCGGTGAAGTCCGCTGAGGGCATCGACTCGAGGTCCGAATGCGTGGACTGCCGGAATTCGTACTGAATGGCTGCGGAAGCGCTCTCGACTACTGCCAGGAGCCCGATCACCCACACTACCCGCTTCATAGTTAACCTCGATTTTTGATGAGTATACAACGCTCATCGGGAAATACCCTCCTGGGAGAGCACGTTCGGGAAGCGCATGTCGTTGAAGTTACCTCTGGTTATGCTGTGCGCGGCGGCGCTCAGCCTTCCCGCTTTCGCTGCGCGGAAGGTCGACCCGAATTCGCTCGATGAGGTGATCAAGCGAGTTCAGGCGCAGCAGAAGAACACCAAAACGATCGAGGCCGACTTCCGTCAGGAGAAGATCCTGGCCCTTCTGGCCAAGCCGGAGGTCTCCACCGGCCGATTCGTCTTCTCCAAACCAGACAAGGTGCTGTGGATGTATGACGCACCGAAGCGGGTGGAGATGCTGATCTCCAATGGCATGCTGACGACCTACTATCCAGACCTCAACAAGGCCGAGCAGCTCGAGGTGAAGCGCTACCAGGACCGCATCTTCAAATACATGGGAGCGAGCGGCGCCATCGACGATCTGGCCGCCTTCTTCGACTTCACTTTCACCAACACGTCGGACAAACCGTTTTACGTTCTCGATCTTTCGCCCAAGAGCAAGGGCATCGCCAAGCGCGTGCAGCACATCCGCATCTGGATCGAGAAGAAGACATATCTGACATCGAAGTTCGAGTACGTCGAAGGCGACGGCGACATCACGCGGTATGAGTTCACCAACATCCGCGTCAACGAGCCGGTGGAGGCCAGCCGCTTCGTGCTGAACCTCCCGTCGAACGTCCGGCTCGAACAGATGAAGCTGCAGTAGAAAGGTTGTCGGTGTCGGTTGTTGGTTCTCGGCTGACCTTTCGGCTTCTCCACGCAGACGGTGCCGCGCGCCGCGGCGAGATCGTCACCCCGCACGGTTCGATCCAGACACCCGTCTTCATGCCGGTCGGCACTCTCGCCTCTGTCAAAACGCTCACGACGGAGCAACTGAAACAGCTCGCTCCGGAAATCATCCTCTGCAACACGTATCACCTGATGCTCCGACCGGGCGTCGATCTGCTCGAGCGTCTGGGCGGCGTGCATCGCTTCATGAATTGGGATCGGGCCATCCTCTCCGACTCAGGCGGATTTCAGGTGTTCTCGCTCGCGTCGATCCGCAAAGTGCGAGAGGAAGGCGTGGAGTTTCGCAGCCACCTGGATGGATCGCTGCATTTTCTATCGCCGGAAACATCGATCGAGATTCAGACGCGGATGGGCGTCGACATCGCCATGGCCCTTGATGAATGTCCGGCCTTCGGTCTGTCGTATGCGGACCTCGAGCGCTCGCTGGACCTCACGCATCGCTGGGCAGCCCGGTCGCTGAAAGCCCGGGATGAATCCGCGCCAGCGCTTTTCGGCATCGTGCAGGGGGGCATCCATCAGGCGCTGCGCAAGCGCAGCGTCGAGGAGATCGCCGGGTTGGATTTCGATGGCCTGGCCATCGGCGGCGTCTCGGTCGGCGAAACCAAGGAGGAGATGCTCGACGTCGTGCGATTCACGGCCCCGCTGCTGCCGCACGAGCGGCCGCGATATCTGATGGGGATGGGAACTCCGGAGGATCTGCTCGACTGCGTGGCCGCGTGCATCGACATGTTCGATTGCGTGCTCCCAACGCGCAACGCGCGCAACGGGTCGCTCTTCACCAGCCGCGGGAAGATCGCCATCAAGAACGCCCAATACGCCCAGGACGACCGTGCGCTCGATCCGGACTGCTCATGCCTGACCTGCCGGACGGTTTCTCGCGCCTACCTGCGGCACCTGTTCGTCAGCGAGGAGATCGCCGGTCTGGTGTACAACACCATTCATAACCTTTCGTTTTACCTTGACTTGATGCGCTCCGTTCGGCAATCTATCGCGTCCAACTCGTTCGCGGCATTCCGCGAAGCCTTCCTTTTGCAGTTGACCCGAGAACGCGAATCATGAACACCATCGCTCTGCTACAGATCGGCGGGGGAGGCGGCACCGCCGCCTTTCTCGTCAACATCGCCCCGATCGCGGCGATCTTCTTCGTTTTCTATTTTCTGGTGATCGCTCCTGCCAACAAGCAGAAGCGCAAAACGCAGGAAATGCTGAACTCGCTGAAGAAAGGCGATCGAGTGGTCACTTCCGGCGGGATTTACGGAACGGTTCAGGGTGTTGAGGCGGAGGTCGTCTACTTGAAGATTGCCGATAACGTGAAGGTCAAGGTCGCCCGTTCGGCAATCACCAGCGTGGTGACGGACACTACCGAGTAGCACCCCCTTCCTGGAGGACGTGTTGAACAGAAGTCTATGGTGGAAAGTCGCACTGGTCGTCGGCGTGCTGGTGGTATTCACCGCGGCGATCATTCCCACAAAGAACAATCCTGAGCCGATCCGGCGCGGTCTCGATCTCAAGGGCGGGACCCACCTGGTCATGCGCGTCAATGTCGGCGATGCGCTCCGCCTGGAAGTGGATCAGGCCATCGAGTCGCTGAAGAATCAATCGGCCAAGAACAATCTGCCGGTCCCGACGACTCGACGGATCGATGACATGACGTTCGTTGCAGTTCCGCCCCCCGGCATCGGCACGGCGGAGTACGAGCGGCTGGCCAAGGATTACCTCCCGTCGTTCGACATGTCGCGCACGGCCGACGGCGCGCTGCAGTTCCGGCTGAAGCCCGCTTCAGTCGCGGCCATCGAACGCGATACCACTGATCACGTCGTGGAGACGATCCGCAACCGCGTAGACGCCCTCGGCGTGACCGAGCCCCTGATTGCGCCGGAGAGCGGCAATCGCATCGTCATTCAATTGCCCGGAGTCGATGATCCGGCCCGCGTGAAGGACATCATCAAGACCACGGCCATGCTTCAGTTCCGTATGGTGGAAGGCAACCCGGCCTCTGATCAGAAAGTGGCGCTGGAATCGGTCCCGGCGAACATGAAGAACGAAGTGGAAGTGCTTCCCGGGACCCGCGAGGACGCGCTGGGCCGCGCCGCGGGCGTGGAGTACTACGCCGTGCGGAAAATCGTCCCCGTCACAGGGACCGATCTGAAGACGGCGCGCGTGCAGAAGGGCCGGCTCGGCGAGCCGAATGTCGGTTTTTCTCTCACGCCAGATGGCGGCCGCAAATTCGGCGATCTCACCGGCGCGAACGTCGGGCGCCGGCTGGCCATCGTCCTGGACAACAAAGTGGTCTCTGCGCCGCGCATCAACAGTCAGATCAGCGATCAGGGCGTCATCGAAGGAAACTTCACGACGCAGCAGGCGTCCGACCTGGCGCTCGTGTTGCGCAGCGGATCGCTTCCGGCATCGCTGACCACGCTCGAGGAGCGCACCGTCGGCCCGTCCCTCGGACGCGATTCCATCACCCAGGGCGTGCGCGCATCCATCATCGGCTTCATCGCCCTCGTCGTCGCCGTCATCCTCTATTACCGTGGCGCGGGCATCAACGCCATTCTGGCCCTGCTCCTCAATCTGGTCATCCTGCTGGGCATGCTGGCGCTGTTCAAAGCGACGCTGACGCTGCCCGGCATCGCCGGCATCATCCTGACGCTGGGCATGGCCGTCGACTCCAACGTCCTGGTGTTCGAGCGGATCCGCGAGGAGCTGCGTGACGGCAAGACCGTTCGCGCGGCGATCGAGAACGGATTCACCCGCGCCTTCGGGACGATCATCGACACGCACATGACCACCATCATCTCGGCGCTCTTCCTCTTCCAGTTTGGAACAGGGCCGATCAAAGGATTCGCCGTCACGCTGCTCATCGGTCTGGCCGCGTCGGTGTTCACCGCGTTCTTCGTGTCGCGGATCATCTTCGACTTCTGGTACAAGCCGCAGGATCGGCCGCGCGAAATGAGCATTTAATTCGACGAGGACAGCATGCAGATTTTTGTCAACACCAACTACGATTTCGTCAAATGGCGCTTCGCCGCCGTCGCCTTCTCTCTGATCTGGATCCTCGTGGGGGCCGGGCTCTTCCTCAAGAACGGGATCAACTGGGGCATCGACTTCGCCGGCGGCGCGAGCATCGTGCTGAAGTTCCGTGACGCAGTGCCCATGGATCGCCTGCGCGCAGATCTCAAAGACGCAACCATCCAGCAATATGGAAAGGCCAGCGACCGTGCGGTGCTCATTCGCCTCCCGCAACAGGGGAAGGAAAGCGACCTGGCCGGTCAGGTGGTGGCCAAGCTGAATCACGATTTGAATCCGGATTCGGCTACCGGGAAGCTCGATCTCAACTTTCAGGGACGCGACCGGCTGACGGATCTTCTAGTGATGAGCGACCCTGACCGCCGCGGAACGGGTCCCGACGCGCACGCCTACTACGCGAAAGTGGCCGAGGCGGTGATCAATAAACGGTCGGAACTGGGATTGTTCACGAACATGCAGCAGGTGACGTCGGTTCCCGGCGTGACCACCGGCATCGCTCGAGTGATCCAGGAAAAAACCTTCCCCGGCGCGTTCAATGTCCTGAATCAGGAGACTGTCGGACCGCAGGTCGGACGCGAGCTGCAGCAGAAGGCCATCTGGGCGGTGATCCTGTCGACGCTGGCCATGGGTATCTACCTCTGGTTGCGATTCAGGAGCCCGATGTTCGGCGTCGCGGCGGTCGTATGCATCATCCACGACGTTCTGGTATCGCTG
>QHVS01000314.1 GCA_003223635.1 Acidobacteriota bacterium
ATCCCACGGCGACAGGTGCATCTCGAAGAATCCGTCGAACACGCCCGCCGCGGTGTAGGCAAGATCGAGCGCGGCGGAGCCCGCGCGCCGCACGCCCTTGGCGACGGTGATTACGTCCTCAAAGATCGCGCAGTACGTCTTGACGAACTGCTGTGCGCGAAAGGGAAACCCGGTGGCCAGGAATGCGCCTTCCAGACCTTGGTGATCGGAAACGTGCATTCGCTCTTCGTTGCGGAACGATCCGGCCCCTCGCACGCCGGTGAAGAAGAGATCGCGCAGCGGCTCGTAAATCACTCCAGCGATCACTTCCTCTCCCTCCTTCAAACCGATCGAAATCGACCAGAAGGGAAAGTGCTGCAGGTAGTTCGACGTCCCGTCGAGCGGATCGATGATCCAGGTTCTGGCGGCGGTCAGGCCGTCGGCGCTCATCCCGCCCTCCTCGCCGAGGATGGCATCTTCGGGAAAGAGGTCCTGCAGGAAGGAGGCGATGGCCTTTTCGCTCTCCCGATCGGCGCGCGACACCCAGTCGTTGCGGGCCTTGATATGGGCGTCTTCTTTTCCGAGCTGCTCCCAATGCTGCAGGAGAATCGCTGCGCCGACTCGCGCCGCTTCGATGGCCGCTTCGATTTCCCGCACGGCGCGCATTCTAGTGGAAGGCTTCCAAAATTCAGGGTAGGACGGGAGCCGCACGGCAGCACTCCCTAGAAATGGCGATGCGCGGGAAGCCCCACCGCGCGCGCTCCCCCATCACGATTGATGTTCGCACCTTCGGGTGGGACCGCGCTCTCATCGCCACGCTTCGTCATCCGACGCTGCCGTGGTTCGATGGAGTCGCGCGCGAGCTCAACGTCGACGGAATTCCACTGGCCAAGGCGAGTGAGCTCGGTCGCCGCGATCGCCTTTCGCTCCTGGGGCAGTTTGCCGCGCACGAGGCGTTCCTGCAGTTCGCCGGATTCGCCGATCCTGAATTCGAAGCAAACGAATGGATGGTCGTACAGAAGCGCGGAACCGATTGCCGCCTGATCCGCATCGCCGCGCGGTCGCACTGCGACGACGCTCCTCCAGCCTTGAGCCTCATCCAGCAGTTCGCTTCCGCGGTCGACGCTCCTTCGCTGCGCATCCTCCGCCAACCGTGGGCGCGTGCGGAAGCGGTCTACGAGGAGGTCGATGTCACGTGTCGCCGCGACGCAGCGGCCGACCTTCGTTGGCTGTCGGCTGCGGCGCTGGGCGAAGTTTCGGCGCCCGGAGCGGAGGCGTTGCGGATGCTGCTGGCACAGAGCCGCGGACGGTTTCACTGCGTGAATCATTCGTGCGTCGCGTCACTTCGAGCGGCCGTGGAAATCGGCGCGGACGCTGGTCGCGCCGTGCGCCTCATCGTCTGCGGTGATCGTGGCTCTCCGCTCGAACGGTACTCCGCGATCGCGCCGCTGCGCGAGATCGTCGGCGATCTCGACACGCTGATCGAGGCGGTGGTCGTCGAACGGATCGCCGAGCGAGCGGCGGAGCAGCGCCTCATCTTCGTGACTCGCAATCTCAACTCTTTTGACGCTGCCTCGCGCCGGGTGGTCGAGCTTCTCGAAGCGTCCGATGTCGGCGTGTGGCTGGCGGCCGACGGAACTGAGCTGCCGGAAACGCGGTGGTTCGTGCTGTCGCCACGGTTGATGGCCGCGCGCGAGCTGCAGCGACGGATCGAGAGCCTGCCGGCGGAACGTCGACGACAGTGGCTGGAAGACTTCATCGCCTCGGATTCCTTTCCGGCGTACCTTCGCGAAGGCGACGTTCCGCCGGCGGAGATCGTGTCGCCCACGGCAGCGCTCGGCGAGCCGCTCCGCTCTTACATCGCCGCCGTCGCACTTCTCGGCACGCGAGTGCACAGGGAAGTCGCCGACCAATTCCTGCGGCAGCTTCTGTCCGGCGTGATGGCCGATGATCTCGTGAGTAACGGTCTGATCACGTTGGAGGGCGACGTGCTCGCCTTTGCATCGGATGCAGTTCGCGACGACGCGCTTCGCTTCATCCCGGCCCCCTCCCGCGTTTCGCTTCATCGGCTGGCCGCTGACGTCCTCGAGGCCAGCGGCGATCGGCTTCGGGCGGCCACTCTGCTCCTCGGCACCGCCGACACCGGGCGGGGGGTGGCGCTACTCGAGCGGATCGAATGGCAATCCGCCGAGGAAGCCATCCGTGCGCTGCGAGCGGTGCCACCGAAGGCGCTCTCCGCATCGCTGGCGAAGACGCTGACTCAGGCGCTGGTGGAGACCGGTCGTTATGCCGATGCGCACGAGATTGCAGCCTACCTGCCTGATGAATGGCGAGAGCCGCTCCTGGCTCGAATCGAGCGCAGAACCGGCAACTACGCAGCCGCATTCGCGCGCCTGGAACGGTTGTCCGCACGCGACTTCGACGCAGAACTTCTTCGCGCCGATCTTCTCTTTCTGGCCGGCAATTACGACGCTGCGCGCGACGCGCTCGAACGCTGCTTACCGCGCACCGAAGACGAGCGGGTCCGCCTGGGCTACCACCGCGCGGTGCTGGCCGACGAAACGGGGATCGAGGCGAGCGACGAATGGCTGTCCGCCGTCTCTCCACATCGGGACTATTACGCGGCGCGGATCGGGACGTATCGGGCGGTCTCGAGGCGCGATCTCGACGCCGCACAACAGCACGCCCGCGAAGCGCTACGGCATGCGACGACCGCCGCCGAGCGCATCAATGCAACGCTCGACGTCCTGTTCACGCTCTTCACCAGGGGCCAGTGGACGGATGCGCGCTCCGCGGCTCTCGACGCGCTCCTGCTGGTCGATCAGACACAGGGAGACCGCGCCTCCGGGGGCATCCTGTTCCTTCTGGCTTACCTTTGCGCGGACAACGGGCAATTCACGTTCGCGGCGCAGCT
>QHVS01000069.1:0-12762 GCA_003223635.1 Acidobacteriota bacterium
CCTAGGAGGTGCATGGCCGCTTTGGCTTCGGCGATGCGCGTGCGGCCGACCGAGAGGTAGTCGAACGCCGTCGGCTCGAGCGTCTTGTGGAGAAGGCGGGCCGAGAAACGATTGCAGTCGCCCGCGGTCAGGAAGACGATGAAGACTTCCGCTCCGTTGTCGACCGCATCGATGGCGTAGCCGCCGGCGCCGATCGCCTCGTCGTCGATATGGGGGGCGACGATGAGGATGCGATCGCGCCGCCCTGCCGCATGCAGGCGCGGATACGCGGCCACTCTCGCCTCGCTGCGTGCAGGATTCAGCAGTGCCATCGTGAGAAAGGTGACGATCGTCAGCAACATGGGAGCGGGGGAACCGCGGGGATTATGCGGGCATCGCACTTGTGACGCAAGTACGGTGTAACGGTGTAATGGTTAACGGTTTACGGTGTAACGGTTAACGGTATTACGCCCAGGTTGTCACGCTGAATGCAGAATGCAGAACGCAGAACGAAGAATGAAGAGAGAACGCGACGGTTTTCTTCATTCTAAATTCTGCGTTCTGCGTTCTGCATTCACCGTTAACCGTTAACCGTTAACCGTTAACCGTTACACCGTCACAACCCCGTCCGCGGATCCCGCCACAAGCCCACCTCCCTCTGCCCGTAATCAATCGTGACCAGAAACTTCGACAACAGACGATTGCCGATTCGCGCTGTCGCTACCTCGGCCAGACGGACGGACACTTCGCCCAGATCCGCGCCGGCAATCTGCACGCGAACGGTGCGTCTCTCGCTGGGCGCTGCCGCTCGGGGAAGGACCAGCGTGTCGGGGGATGACGTATCGACGATTGCCGGCAACAGGCGGCCGTCGACGGCGACGTTGATCGACGGCGCGTCGCGGAAGCTATAGACGTTCATCAGATCGGGATGGATCCCCTCGCGCTGGAACGTCAGCAACCCGGCGCGGTAATCGATGGTGACGGCGTGGGCTCCCCAGACGTCGGCGCCGATGATTGCGTCCGCCACGCCGCGCAGATCGAGCACTGCCGGCGTAAAGCGCAGCGACTCGCGTTCGTTGAGCTGCAGAGAATGGAACGGCCGCGCGCCCACCGCCTGCGCGAAATGCGCGTCCAGCACGCTTTGCGGATTGGCGGAGCCGAAGAGGAACCGCCCGGGACGGCCATCGACCGTCGCGCTGCGCAAATAAAGAAGGTTGTCCCGCAGGACGAAGGCCATATTGACCTCCCGTCCCACCGGCTCGTCGTGCCACGGCAACCTGGACGAGCACGCCACTGCGAATAGCAGCGCCAGGCCATACGTTGCGTGTCGGAGAGATTTCCAGTACATACCGCAGCCGCTGCAACAAGGGCGCCGGAGGTAATCAATGTCGACCGAAGTGCTGACCGAGGCACGCCGCCAGAATCGGACGGCGACCGAATTCAAGAACGAGCCGCTCACCGACTTTAGCAAACCGGAAAACAAATCCGCCATGGAAACCGCGCTGAAGAAGGTCCGCGCGGAGTTCGGCCGCGAGGTTCCGCTGGTCATCGGCGGCGAGCGGATCACCGGCCTGAAAACATTCGACTCATTCAATCCGGCGCACAAAGCGCAGCTCCTGGGCAAGTTCTCCAAGGGCACGCGGGAGCACGTGGAGAAGGCGATCGAGGCGGCGTGGAAAGCGTTCCAGAGTTGGAAGCGCCAGCCGATCGATATCCGCGCCGGGCTGCTGTTCCGCGCCGCCGAGTTGATGCGAAAGCGCAAGCACGAGTTCTCCGCGACGATGATCTACGAAGTGGGGAAGACGTGGCCGGAGGCAGACGCCGACACCGCGGAGGCGATCGATTTCCTCGAATTTTACGCGCGCGAGGCGTACCGCTACGCCGGCGAGCAGCCGATGACCCGCATCGAATCGGAGGACAACGAACTGGTGTACATCCCGCTGGGCGTCGGCGCCGTGATCCCGCCCTGGAACTTCCCGCTGGCCATCATGGTCGGGATGACTTCCGCCGCGGTGGTCACCGGCAACACGGTCGTTCTGAAGCCGTCGTCCGATGCGCCATGGATCGCCTGGCGCTTCTTCGCTCTGCTGGAAGAGGCGGGGATGCCGCCCGGCGTAGTCAACTTCCTCAGCGGAGGGGGAGCGGAAGTCGGGGAGCCACTGATTCAGCACGCGCGCATCCGCTTCATCTCCTTCACGGGCTCGAAAGAAGTCGGACTGCACATCAATGAAGAGGCGGCGAAGCCCCGCAAGGGGCAGATGTGGATCAAGCGTGTGATCGCCGAGATGGGCGGCAAGGACGCCATCATCGTCGACCGAGAGACGAAGAATCTCGATGAGGCCGCATCCGCCGCCGTCGCCTCGGCTTTCGGGTTCCAGGGCCAGAAATGTTCCGCATGCTCACGTCTGATTGTGGACGAGGCGATCTACGATCGATTCGTCCCGCTGGTCGTGCAGAAGACGAAAGCGCTGAAGCTGGCCGCACCGGAAGCGCCCGAAACGCAGATCGGCCCGGTGGTCAATGAGTCGGCCATGAAGAAGATCAAGGAGTACATCGACAAAGGTGCGCGGGAAGGAACGCTGCTGGCCGGCGGCAACGTGCGTGATCAGGAAGGCTACTTCGTCGAGCCCACGGTCATCGGCGACGTCGATTCGCACGCCACCATCGCGCAGGAGGAGATCTTCGGACCGGTCCTCGCGGTGATCAAAGCGAAGAATTTCGACGACGCGCTTCGCATCGCCAACGACACGCAATTCGGTCTGACCGGTGCGGTCTTCACCGACAATCCGGAGAAGATCCGCATGGCTGAGGAGGAGTTCTTCGTCGGCAACCTCTACTTCAATCGAAAATGCACCGGCGCCCTGGTCGGCGTGCATCCGTTCGGCGGATTCAATATGTCCGGCACCGATTCGAAAGCCGGCGGGCGCGATTACCTCGGACTGTTTCTTCAGGCCAAAGCGATTTCCCGGAAGAGGAAGTGATCGTCGAGTGCCTTCTCCCCCGCTCGCGGGGGAGAAGGCACTCGAGTCGCTACTGAGTCGAAGTGGTTTCAGTGGTGCTGATCGGATTTTCGATCTTCACAGCTGGCGTTTCCCGCGTTGCCGGCCCGCCGCCATCCAGCGTGAAGTTGACCGTCAGGTTGAAGATGACATCGACCGGCTGACCGCCCAGCGTGCCCGGCCGGAACCTCCACTTCTTCACGGCGGATTCCGCTTCCTCCGACAGTCCCATCGGAAGCCCCTTCAGTATCTTGACATGGTCGACGTTTCCATCCTTGTCGATGATCGCCTCGACAATCACGACACCCTGTACACGGCTCTTGCGCGCAACCTCTGTGTAATTCGGCTGGACGCGTCGGGTGACGATCGGCGCCTTCACATCTCCGCCAACACGCAGCGGTCCGTCAGGCTTGGGAGCAGCTTCCTTGTCCCCTTTGTCACTGTCTCCGGTCCCTCCGACTTTTCCGCCCACCACACCTCCCAGCTCTCCGCCGAGCTGTCCACCGATCTGCCCGCCCACCACGCCGCCCTGCACTCCACCCACCACGCCGCCCGCAACGCCTCCAGGCACGCCGCCCGGTTCTCCCGCCGGCTGGCTCGCTTGCGCCGGTGTCGTATCAACGACAGTAGAGGTGGTCGGCGCTATGACCTTCGGCAACTCCTTTGGAATTTGTGTTGGCTGCACGAAGTGCGGAATCTGCACGGGCTTGACCGTCGGCGTTGGTGTTGACTTCGGCGTGCTCGATGCGGCAGGAGGTGGCGGCGGCGGAGGTGGCGGGGGTGGTGGGGCAGCCCCTTGCGACAGGAATGCGTGGATCGGCTTTTCCGCGTCGACTTTGCTCGTCGCCGCGGCGCCCATGAACACGATGAAGGCGATGATCAGCAGATGGAGGCCGATCGATCCCAGATAGGCCTTCCAACCGCCCTTTTTCTTTCGCTTGTTCGATTCGATGAGGTTGCCTTGTAAGTCGATCATCCCTCGTCTCCTGCGAGTTATTAAGCAAAACCATCGCCAGCATTTCTACTGTATCTTCAATGCTTTAGTCCGCATGCTAGAATGCCGCGCGATGCAGTTTCGAGGGTCGGCGGCGTTGCTCGTTTTTATGGGCTGCGCGACGCTGACGCCGGTGCCGGAAGCATGGCGGAGCGTGCCTCAGGCTGCCAGAATCACCGACCTCTGCGCTCGCGTCAGCTGTGCGTCCAGAGGCGCGACTGATGTCAAGGTTACCGATGGCAAGCTCGTCGCCAGCGGCAAAGATCTGACGCCCCAGTTTCGCGCGATCCAGTCGTTCGATGTCTCTCTCGAGCGGCGCGAGGTGGCCTTCGCGGCGAAGCGGAGCGACAACTTCGACATCGGACTCGTCTCCCTGGACGGGAGCGACATCCATTGGGTTCCCGAAGATCCAGCGGATGAGACCGACGTGCAGTGGGCGCCGCGCGGAAACAAGATCAGCTTCGTGGTGCATTCGCGAACGGGCGATCTCGTGCGCACGGTGCATATCCCGACTTCATTTCAGCTCACGGCGGACTTTCCGTACACCGCCGTGCGAGCGCTGGGATGGGAACCGGCGGCAGAGCGCTATGCGGTCGTCTTGACCAGTCCTGAGGCTTCGGAGCGGATCGAGCGACTCAAATACAGCGGTGAGGGGAGAGAATCGGTCGTGGCGCCGGCGGTGCGTCTCGACGTTGCGATCGAGCCGCTAGCGGACGCGCTGTTGATGCGCCCTTCGACCTTACACTACGGCGAGCGCTTACCTCTCATTGTGTGGATCACCGAAACACCATTCGAATGGAACGATGCGCGAGGAGCGCTGATGCGCAATGCTCGCGTCGCCTGCGCCATCGTCCGCCAGCCGAGCGAAGCCTTCTGGACCGCAGCACGCGCGGTGGCGTGGATTGATTTGGAGAAGGTTTACGTTGTCAGTGGGGCGCCGGCGCCCTCGCCGGCGTACCCCGGCGCCCCGCTGAGTGCGACCTCCGTCGTCGCCGATCCAAAGATCCCCACCGGTCGCTACCGTGTGGACGATCGCATCGTCCGCGCGCCGCCGGCTATCGTAGAATCCGTCGCCGCCGGCTGGATCGCTGAACAACTGAAGGACCGCAATGGCCCCCGATGAAACGCAAAAGAAGTCGACGTTCCGCGAGTATTACGAAGCGCTGCTGATCGCGGTGATCTTCGTCAATTTCGCCCGGATCTTTGTCTTCCAGGCATTCAAGATTCCAACCGGCTCGATGGAGGACAACCTCAAAGTCGGCGATCACATCGTGGTCAACAAGTTCATCTACGGGCCGGTCTCCCCGCCGTGGGAGAAGCTCTTTCCGCTGCGCGAGATCCGGCGAGGAGACATCATCGTCTTCCGCTATCCGCTGCAGCCCGACACCGATTTCGTCAAGCGAGTGATCGGAATGCCCGGCGACACGCTGGAGATCCGCAACAAGGTCGTCTCCATCAACGGCAAAGCGCTCGACGAGCCGTACGTCATCCACGAAGACAGTCAGGTTTTTCCGGCGCAGCCGGCACTTCCGGAACCGTATCGGTCGCGCGACCAGTTCGGGCCGTATATGGTTCCGCCGGGGCAGTATTTCGCGATGGGCGACAATCGGGACCGCTCCAGCGACTCCCGTTACTGGGGCACCGTTCCTCGACCGATGATCAAAGGTCGGGCATTCATGGTCTACTGGTCCTTCGCCAGCACTCCACCGCCGCCCGACAGTCCTCCCGCCGAGCGGCTGAAAGAGCTGGCCGGAGTGCTGATCCATTTCTTCACCCGCACCCGGTGGGAGCGGACGTTCTTCATCGTCGACAGCAAGTATCACTTCACGCCCGGACGATCGCCCGACTCCGACAGCGGCTACAGTCCATGAGCGATGAGCGGATAGCGAGCAGTGAACAGGAGACGGCGGTCGTCGTCGATCGCAGCGATCACCCCATCTCGCGCCGTCGCATCCCGGAAAACGTTCTGAAGGTCCTCTACCGCCTTCATCGCAGTGGCTATCGGGCCTACCTCTGCGGCGGGAGCGTGCGCGACCTGCTGATGATGCGCACGCCGAAGGACTTCGACATTGCCACGGACGCCCATCCGGCCGAGATCCGGCGCCTGTTTCGGAACAGCCGCATCATCGGCCGCCGTTTCCGCCTGGCCCACGTGATCTTCCAGGACATGATCGTCGAGGTGTCGACCTTCCGCCGGGAGCCGGAGCGCGGGACGGACGAGAACGCAGAGCTGCTCATCACCGACGACAACACCTTCGGGTCGCCGCTGCAGGATGCGCGGCGCCGCGATTTCACCATCAACGCCCTCTTCTACAACATCGCAGACTTCTCGGTGATCGACTACGTAGGCGGACTCGACGATCTCAACCAGAAGCGCGTGCGCGTCATCGGCGATCCGGACATCCGCTTTCGCGAAGATCCGGTTCGCATGATGCGAGCCATCGAATTCGCTTCGCGCCTCGGATTTGAAATCGAGCACGACACCTACGAAGCCATCCTCCGGCATCGCACCGAGATCCTGAAGGCGTCCCCGCCGCGCGTGGCGGAAGAGATCCTGGAGGTGTTGCGGCGCGGCTGGTCGCGTGAAGCATTCCGTCGGATGGTGGACAGCGGGCTGCTGGAGCCGCTGCTCCCGGAGGTCTACCGCGCCATCGCCGGCGATCGCACGCCGTACTTCTGGAAAATGACGGAAGTGCTCGACCGCACAGTGCAGTCCGGACGCAAGATCTCCGACGCCGTGCTGTTGTCCGTCCTTCTGCTGCCGTGGGTGATGGATGAGCTGGAGCAGGAAGAGAAGCGCAAGCCGAAGCTGCGCATCGGCGAAGTGATGCTCTTCATCCGCGAGTTGATCCAGCCGGTCTGCGCGCGGATGGCCCTTCCCGCCACGACGCGGCATCACATCGAGCAGGCCGTGGAGACTCTGTGGCGCCTGCTGGAGCCGCCCAGCGATCGTCGCTCGCAGATCCGTTTCGTCTATCGAGAGCCGTTCCACGATGCGCTAGCCCTTCTCGAGCTGTACGCGTTCTCATCGGGAAAGTACGTCGAGGTGTTCCGGCAGTGGCAGTCGTTCGCCCAGCGGGTGCGGCGGGCGGAAGCGGAAGCGCCGCCACCAGCGCGGAGGCGCAGGCGCAGGCGACACGCTTAACTGAGGGATGAGGGCGGAGGGATGAGGGATGAATGCGAAACGCTGCATCACGCGCATACAAATTCATCCCTCATCCCTCATCCCTCATCCCTCATCCCTCATCCCTGTATCCGCCTAATGTCCCACATCAATACTTACTTCATCATTCAACCGTCGGCTGAAGACCTCGCGAATGCGCGTGCCCTCGGTCACCGCGTCTACCGTGGTTCGGACCACCAGCGGCACGCGGGTGTTGGCGGTGAGATCCGAGGCGACTGCGGGCGCCCAATACTTGAATGATTCCTTCGCTGCCGGAGCGATCGTCTTGTCGAATTTCCGGCTGGACGTCTCCAGGCGGAAGGAGCTGCCGGCCGTGCTCTGAAGCGTGAGCCGCTTGACGGTGAGCGGCGCGGTCATGCGATTGGTGATCGTGATTCTGAAGCTCACATCCGTCGTTCCGCGATCCGCCGCAAATGTCATCGGAAATGCCGTCTGCTCGATCTCGAAGCGGAGCTTGTCCGTGGAATCGAAGTCGGCCTCGCCGTTAATCATGGTCAGGCCGGCAATTCTGGTGTTGTTGCTGCAAGAGAGGCAGAGAGAGGAAAGGAGGAGGAGCGAGGCGAGTCGTATCCGCATGGTGGGTCTCCCTGAAAGCTCTTAGAGTATGCGCAAAGTATCCGCCAACTAAGAGCTAAGAGCTAACAGCCAAGCCCCTGTGACGAGGACCGCATGTCCCCTCCGGCGGTCAGGTTTATCATCATTCAGCCATGGCGGAACCTCCGATTTATCTCGACCATCACGCGACGACGCCGTGCGATCCGCGGGTGGTCGAAGCGATGACGCCTTTCTTCACCCAGACCTTTGGAAATCCCGCTTCGCTCACGCACGACTACGGACGTCGGGCGGCGAACGCGCTGGAAGACGCGCGAATCTCCATCGCCCGATTCTTTCGGGTGCAGCCGAACGAGTTCTACTTCACCGCTGGGGCGACGGAGTCGAACAACATCGCTCTCAATCTTCTGGTCGCTGGCGATCACCTCATCACCACGGCCATGGAGCACAAGTCGGTGTTGATGCCGGCCCGTCGGCTGCAGAAGCGCGGCGTGGAGCTCACCCTGCTCTCGCCGGATGGCGAAGGCTTCATCGATCCGAACAGCCTGCGCGACGCGCTGCGGCCCAACACGCGGCTGGTTTCGATCGAAGCGGCGAATGGGGAGATCGGCACGATCCAGCCGATCGACGATTTCGCTGCGATCTGCCGCGAGCGAGGCGTGCTCTTTCACAGCGACATCACCCAGGCGGCGGGAAAGATCCCCATCAATCTTCCGGCCCTCGATCTGGCTTCGCTTTCCGCCCACAAGATTTACGGGCCGAAAGGAATCGGCGGTCTTTACGTCCGACGCGGCGTGCGGGTCGAGCCGCTGATCCTCGGCGGCGGTCAGGAAAAGAATGTCCGGTCCGGAACCGTGAATGTTCCGGGAGCAATCGGCCTGTCGGCGGCACTGCGGCTGAGGGCCAGCGAGATGGCCGCAGAGGCAGAACGCCTCACCGCGCTGCGCAACGAGCTGTGGGATCGCATCACTGCTGAGCTGGCCGGCACTTCCGTGAACGGACCTCGGGCGTTAAGATTGCCCGGCAACCTGAACGTCAGTTTCGATCGCGTCGAAGCGGATTCCTTGATCGTAGCCATGCGCCGCTTCGCACTCTCCTCCGGATCGGCCTGCAGCTCCGGAGAGCGCGGCCCGTCTCCAGTGCTGACGGCGATCGGGGTTCCGGAAGCGGCCGCGCTCGGGTCCATCCGGTTCGGGCTCGGCAAATCGAATATTCCGGAACAGGTGGACATGTTGGTCGACGATTTGAAACGCGCCGTAACCAAGCTTCGCGAGATTTCCGCCGCGTGATGACTGAAGAACCAGGCCGGATCCTGATCGTCGACCATTCGCGCCGCGCGCTGCTGTTCCAGGAGAGCATCCTGCGGCGGCGCGAAGCGGTGATCTCCACCGCGCTGGCCGGTTCGGAAGGGTTGGAGAAAGCGCGCCAGGAACGGCCGCAACTCATCATGTTCGGATTCGATCTCTTCGACATGTCGGCGCCGGAATTCTGCCGGGAGATTCGCAACGACGACCGCACGCGCAGCATCTCCCTGCTTCTGGTGTGCGACCGGGAGAACGGCGCGCATGGCGATCTCTGTCTGGCCGCCGGCTGCAATGATGTGATCTATCGGCCGCTGCAGCGCAACGAGCTCGACGCCAAGATCGGAAGGCTGACCTCGATCCCCGCCCGCCGGCAATTGCGCACGCTGACACGCATCGAGATCTCTCTGGAGAAGAACGGCCGCTTCCTTCTGGGCCGTAGCCTCAACATCTCCGCCACGGGCATGCTGATCGAGCTCGATCGCGTTTTACCTGGAGAAGGGAAGTTGCGTTTGCATTTCTATCTGCCCGGTGAGCCCGCAGCGCTTCAGATCGAGGCCGAGGTATTGCGTGCGGAATTCGTTGGCACATTGGCGAAATATGGATTACGTTTCGTAAACGCCGGGGGAGAGGAACGCGACCGGATCGAGAAATTCGTGCGCCGTCTCCGCTCCCGTGAGCTGATCTGATGACGACCATGCAAAAGCGAATCAATGAAGCGATCCACTTGACGAAACAGGCCGAGTATCTCGAGGCCCTGACGCTCTTCCTGGACATCTACGGCTCCGAGGAGGCGCCGCCGGTGCAGGACGCGAAAGCGGCATCGGGGCTGTCGTACTTCGGACTCTCGCTGGCCCTGGTGCAGAAGAAATATCGGTTGGCCGTCGATCTTTGCCGGCGGGCCCTCGATCTGGAGTTCTACAACGGCGATCACTACGCCAATCTGGCTCACGTCTACATGATCTCCGGTCAGCGCAAGAAGGCGTACGAGACCGTGCAGACCGGCTTGCGCCTGCTGCCGGACCATGAAGGGCTGCAGCGCGCGCGAAGGCAACTCGGCGTGCGCTCCCGCCCCGCGGTTCCCTTCCTCGATCGCAGCCACCCGATCAACGTCACCCTCGGCCAGGCCCGGCAACAGAAGAAAGTCGTTGTGGCCGAGAAGCGGAAGAAATAGCAGGCCGCCAGTCGTCTATCGGCGATACATCTTCGCCAGTTCTTCTACATCCGCGCCGGCGTGGTATTTCGCGATGATGCGCCAGTTCGTCCACGCCGTCCGCCACAGGCCCTTCTGCAGAAAGCGGCGTCCCGACGTGATCACGGTCAGCGGGAGGATGCGCGATCGTCCGCTCATTCTGAGGCGCAGCGCCAGCTCGTAATCGTCCATGATCGGGAGCTCGCGAAAGCCGCCGAGCTGGCGGAAGACATCGCGGCGAATGAATTGCGCCTGATCTCCCCACGGACAGCGCGTGATGGCCGAGCGGAAGTTGATCATTCGCTCCGCGACGCGGAGTTTCGTTTGCGGCTCGGCGAAGCGGAGGCGAAAGCCGCCGAAGATCGCGCCGTCGTCGAGTGCCTCATGAACGGCCGCCACTCCGCCCGCCGGCAGCCGCGTGTCGGCGTGAAGAAAGATCAGCGAGCGCCCCGTCGCTGACTCGGCGGCGTGATTGAGCCGTCGCGACCGCAGCCGATCGCTCAGCATCACCCTGGCGCCGGCGGATTTGGCCAGCCGCGCCGTCCGATCGAAGCTGCCGCCGTCCGCCACGATGACCTCCGCCGCCCCGGCCCCGAAGGCGGACTGCACGGCGGCGGCGATCCAATCCTCCTCGTTGAGCGTCGGGATGATCACGCTCACAGGAAAGGGCATGGCTCGATGGTAACCTGTTGATTCACAAATGAATTGCTACCTTCTGGTGGGCGGCAGCTCACGGCGCATGGGCCGGCCGAAAGCCGACGTGGCATTCGCCGGATCGACGCTCCTGGAGCGCGTCGCCGATGCGGCGCGCGGCGTGTTCGGCCGCGTCATCGCCGTCCAGCGTCCCGGCGGCGCGCCGGCCGACGCCCTGCAGACGATTTGTGAGATGCCGCACGACGAGAAAGCGCCCATCTTCGGCATCGCCTGCGCGCTGCGGCACGCGGGCGAGAAATGCTTCATCATGGCCATCGACTATCCCTTGATCACGACGGAGATGCTTCGCTTTCTGGCCGACCGCTTCGAAGCATCGACCGCGCCGCTGCTGGCGCCGCGATGGAGCGGGAAGCTGCAGATGCTCTGCGCGGGCTACTCTCCGGCATTGCTGCCGTTGATCGATGAGCGGATCGCCGCCGGCCGCTTCGAGCTGCGCGGACTGGCCGCCGATGCGGAGATCATCGAGGAAGAAACATTGCGCTCGACCTTTCCGGGAGAACCGCTGATGAACGTCAACACACCTGAAGAGCTGGAGCTCGCCGCGAGGTGGTCATGAACGACTTTTCTCATTTCGACGAAACCGGCGGCATTTCCATGGTCGACGTGGGCCAGAAGCGCACCACACGCCGCGAGGCGGTGGCCGTAGCCACGGTGCGCATGAGCCGCGACACACTGACCAAGCTGATCGAACAGGCCTTGCCGAAAGGCGACGTGCTGACGACGGCCAAGGTGGCCGGCGTGCTCGCGGCGAAGAAGACGTCCTCGCTCATTCCGCTGACCCATCCCGTTCCACTGAACTCGATCGACGTGACCTTCGACATCGACCGCGTGGCCGGGACGGTGGAGGTGCGGTCCATCGTCCGCTGCGACGGAAAGACCGGCGTAGAGATGGAGGCTCTGACCGCATGCGCCATCGCCTCGCTGACCATCTACGACATGTGCAAGAGCGTGGAGAAGGGGATCACCATCGATTCGTTACAGCTCGTTCGCAAGTCGGGAGGGAAGAGCGGGTTGTGGGAGCGATAATTGCCAGGCTTTAAGGGTCTTGCAATGAAGCGCATCGCATCCGTCGTTCTTTCACTCTTCGTTGCCGCGATCGCTTCTGCACAGGTTCGGGAGAGCGTGAGCGTTGAAGTCGTTCAGGTGCCGGTCTACGTCAGCACATACAACGGCGTGGTCACCGGGCTGACGCGCGACAATTTCCGACTCTTCGTCAACGGCAAGTCGCAGGCCATCGACTATTTTGACGTTGTCGACTTCAGCGCGATCAATGTGCCGGAAGAGGAGAGACTCGATCCGCGGCAGCGACGTCTGTATCTGCTCGTCTTCGATCTGCTGTTCTCGACGCCNNNTCGACAAGTTGCTTCTTAGAGCTGGGCATTCTGATGAATTCTCGGTCGCAACCTATCGTCACAATCGCGGTATTGAGCTGCTCGTGCCGTTCACGCGCGATCGCGGCGCGATCCGCCGCGCGGTGCAAACGCTGAAGCCGAGCGGGACATCCGACGTGCTACGTCTGGCTGTCAATCCCGAGGAAACTGAGGCGCTCACACAGGGCATCGAATTCGACGAATCGGAAGCCTCGTCCAATCCCACCAACCAACTCGCCGGCGCAGATGAGGAGATGCTGCATCAGCCCTTGAAGAATCTCATCGAGGACCAGATCGCGAATCTCGCTTCCATCGGACAACGCCTCGCACCGCTCGAAGGTCAGAAGCACGTCGTTCTGCTATCGACCGGATTCTCGAGCAGGATGGTGCATGGCGTTGGCGCACAGACAAACCCGGGAAATCTACGCACCATGTCAGCCGATCCGCTGACGGCAAGAATGAGCCTACCCCACCCCG
>QHVS01000069.1:12861-15851 GCA_003223635.1 Acidobacteriota bacterium
GGACTGGTGATGCTGGCCCGCGATACGGGCGGGGACCTCATCGAGAAGCGCAACAATCTGGCCGAGGCATTAGAAGTTCTCACCGATCGTCAGCGCGTGGTCTATGTGCTTGGCTTCCATGCCCGCAATACGCATCGTGAGCAGAACTCGATCGAGGTCCGTCTCCGCAACGTCGAGGGACATCCACTGCTGCACTATCGTCGTGGATACTCGAGCGCAGCGCCGGTCATCAGCTCGAACGATGGCATCCGAATCGCCGACATTCTCCTCAACGACATCCCGCAGAGTGGGCTGGAGGTTCGGACATCGGTCGGCCCGCCGAGCGAGGTCAACGTGATCATTCCCGCCAGTCAGCTTCTGGCGCAGGTGGAGAAAAGCGTAGAGGCAAATATTTTGATTTACATCTTCTCGGCAGAGAAGGCTGTGGCCAGCGCGGATCGACGGCTCAGCCTCGACCGGGAGCGCATCGAGGCCGCTGGACGAGAGGGCGTGATCCGATTCACGCAACCGTTCAAATTGCCGCCGGGCGACTACACGGCGAAAGTCATCGTTCGCCTCGAAGGAACGCCGGTCCTCGGATTCACTCGTGCTGATTTCACTGTCAAAGAACGGCAATGAAGTCCTGGTTCCCGCCGCGCCGGGGGACGCTCGGGTAGCGGTTAACGGAACCAACGGCTCTGCCGCCGTCGCGCTCCCGCCCGCGACCTGATACGGTGCTCCTCCACAACCTAAAAGGAGGAGTCCTATGAGGCGAGTCTCTCTGCATCTCGTGTTCGGAATTGTTTTCTGTCTTTTCGTCGCCGCGAACGCTTCGGCGCAAGTGGCGCGTGTCTTCCTGGCCGGAACCGGCGACGATGCCGGCGACTGTACGAATCAGGCCACGCCCTGTCGCAGCCTCCAGGGCGCCGTCACGCAGTGTCCCATCAATGGCGAGATCATCATCCTGGACAACGGTGGCTACGGCGGGGCCACGATTGCGAAGTCGCTGACCGTGAATGCGTCGGCAGGCATTGTGGCGTTCATCGCTCGCACTATCACTGTGAACATCGCCTCCACGAACAAAGTCGTTCTGCGAGGGCTGTCCATGAATGGTGTCGTGTTCGGCGACGCGAACGGAATCGCATTCACCGGAGGCGGCACACTGGTGGTCGAGAACTCGGTCATCGCCGGCTTCGGTCTAGGTGGTTCAGGTGCAGGTATCCGCCAGTTGGCGCCTGGATCGAACCTGATCGTGAACAATTGTGAATTGCGCAACAACACTGCCGGTGTCTGGAACGACACTGGCAGTGATACGAATTCGGATGCAGTCGTCGAAAACAGCCGGTTCGAGTCCAACGCCGATGGATTCGATGCCAACGACGGAGCGGCCAACGTAAGCATTCGGAATTCTGTGTTTACCAACAACGGCAACGCCATGGACGCATTCAGCTCGTTGCAGACGCGCCTTGTGCTGATCGTCGTCGATACATGCACGATGGCCCACAACAGCACTGGCACCGCTGCAGGGACATCCGGGGCTGGAAGCGCGACTATACGCGTGACGAACTCGACCATCTACCACAATGGGACGGGCATGTTTCGCCAAGGCTCGGGCGCGATCGAGTCGTACGGCAACAATCGGGTGCTGGCAAACAGCAACAGTTCAACATTCAGCGGAACTGTGTCTCTGCAGTAACCGTGGTTTGCATGCGCCGGCGGTCCTGGCGCCGGCGCATTGCTTCCATGCTGATCGCGATCCCGCCCGCGACCTGATACGGTGCTCCTCCACAATCTAAAAGGAGGAGTTCTATGAGGCGAGTCCCTCTTCATCTCGTGGCCGTTGGTTTCTGTCTTTTCGTCGGTGCGAGCGCTTCGGCGCAGGTGGCGCGCGTCTTCCTCGCCGGAACCGGAAACGACACCAGTGACTGTTCGAATCAGGCCACGCCGTGCCGCAGTCTCCAGGGGGCAGTGAATCAGTGCCCGTCCAACGGCGAGATCATCATCCTGGACAATGGCGGTTACGGCGGGGCCACGATCGCGAAGTCGCTCACGGTTGATGCCTCGGCGGGGGTGGTGGCATTCATTGCCCGGACGATCGCCGTGACCATTGCCTCCACCGACAAGGTCGTTCTTCGAGGGCTGTCCATGAACGGCATTGTGTTCGGCGACGGATCCGGAATTGACTTCAATGGGGGCACTCTGGTGGTCGAGAATTCAGTCATTGCCGGCTTTGGAAACGGCATCCACCAGGCCACGGCTGGATCGAATCTGATCGTGAACAATTGTGAATTCCGCAACACCGACTATGGTGTCGACACTGCCACGTTCAGTGACACGAATTCAAACACAGCCATCGAAAACAGCCGGTTTGAATACAACAGCTCTGCAGTCAGATCCGAATTCGGAACGGTCAATTTAAGCATTCGCAATTCTGTATTGACCAACAACGTCATCGGCGTGCACGCGGCCAGCGCATCACCTACGCGGCCTGTGCTGATCGTCGTCGATACGTGCACGATCGTCCACAACAGCTATGGCATGAATGCATACGCATCCGGAGGAAGCCCGATCATACGTGTGACGAACTCGACCATCTTCCACAATGACACCGGCATGAATCTCATCGGCGCGAGCGCCGCGATCGAGTCGTATGGCAATAATCGGGTCACGGCGAATACGAGCGGTTCAACGTTCAGCGGAACGGTTTCCTTGCAATAGTTCGAGTGCTGGAGTGCTCAGTGCTCAGTAGCTCGATCTACTGAGCACCGAGCACCGGCGACTACTTACACGGCTGTTGCGCCGTCTCCTGCAGGAGCGCCGTCACGTGCGTGGGGTTCCCTGCGTTCACCGAGAGGTCGCGCGTCCAGGCGTTGTATCGGCCGCGCGTGATCTCCAGGCGATGCACGCCAGGTGTCAGCCGGTAGTTGACGGGTGTCGTGCCGATGAATTTTCCGTCGAGCTGAATCTCGGCATTGTCCGGGCGCGAGTCGAGCACGACGTTGACGTCGTCC
>QHVS01000070.1 GCA_003223635.1 Acidobacteriota bacterium
CGCGCCGAGGGCGTGGCTGAAATTGAAACCGATCCATGCGCGCCACATGTTCGTCCCGCCCCGTGACAGACGCACGGCGCTGCTGGCCATCGCCTGAATCAGCGCCGGATCGGCGGGCACGAGACGCCTGGGCCGACGCAAGTCGGCGAGCATGTAGATTGCGTGCACGCAGCCGAGAAATACAAAGATCGCGCCGCCGAAGATGAAGAAGATTCGCGCCACTGCCCAAGTCTACGGCCTTG
>QHVS01000071.1:0-1021 GCA_003223635.1 Acidobacteriota bacterium
CCACCACCGCCCGCTCCCGCGCACAAACCTGTCCCGGCTCCGCCCCGGCGTACGCAGCAGGTAGCATCACGAACGTTGAGTGCGACGCAGACGCAGCGCAAACGCCAAATATCGAACCCCACGCCGCCTGCGAAGCGATCACGGGCTCCGGTGTTCACTTTGATCGTGCTGATGCTGATTGCCGCCGCAGGATACGCGTTCTGGACCTGGTGGTCGGGGCAGCAAGGGGCCGCCGCGCAGGCCCGGCCCAGCGGTCTCAAGCCCACTGCCACGCAAAGCACGCCGCCGCGCGCTGTGGTTCAGCCGCATCCGGCGCCGTCGCTCAGTGTGGCGCAGGCGATCCCGCCTGCGCCTCAACCGACACCGGCGTCGACGATGACGCCTCCGTCGCAACCTGCGAAAGTCAGTGCCGCGCCGCAAAAATCGCCAGCCGCTGGCCGCTACGAAGCGATGGCGCAAGAGTTCGCACGCACGGCGAGCGGCAACTTCACCGTGCAATTCGAGCTCGTTTGCCAAACGACCTCTCTGGCGAAAGCGGTGCAGGCCGGCGGCGCGGATGTGTGGTTCGTCCCGATCTCGTATCGCGGCCAGTCGTGCTACCGCGTTTTCTGGGGAAGGTTTCCGACACGCGAGGCCGCGATGGCGGCTTGGGTGAAGATCCCTTCCTCGATTCGCGGCGCGAAGCCGGTCGTCGTCGCCGTGCCGAAGTCATGATCAGTTCCCTGCTGACGTCCGTCGGCCTCGGCATGGGTGCCGGGATCAACGCGTATGCGACGCTGCTCGTGTTCGGTCTGCTGGCGCGATGGCAGCCGGCGTGGTTCGACGATGACCTGGCGCGCTTCTTTTCGTCGACGCCGGTATTGATCGCCGTCGGCGTGCTTTATCTGCTCGAGTTCGTGGCGGACAAGATTCCGACGATTGATCACATCTGGGACGTGATCCACACATTCATCCGGCCCGCGGCCGGAGTGCTGGTGGCGTACGCCGCCGTCTCCGATCGCATTCCGCACGGCGCGGTGAT
>QHVS01000071.1:1073-13610 GCA_003223635.1 Acidobacteriota bacterium
CGAGCACGGTGACGACAGGCGGCATCGGCAATCCGGTGCTTTCGATCGTGGAAGATCTCTTCGCGTTCGTCAATGCTCTCGTCGCGATCTTTCTGCCGTGGCTCGTGCTCATCATTGCCGGAGCGGTGCTCATCTTCTTCGTGCGCCTGCATCGTCGGCTCCGTCCAGCAGCGTGAACATTTTCAATGTCGGCAGGCCGACAATTGTTCTAAGCACCTGAAATAAGAACAATTTAGTATCAGCAATTTTCATCGGAAGCACTCTGTTAGACTCGCTGCGTGGAGCGGATCGGAGGATCGCCGCGTCGCAAGGCGCGGAGGAAAGTCCGAACTCCAACGGGCAGCAGGCTGGATAACATCCAGGCGCGGCAACGCGACGGACAGTGCAACAGAGAGCAAACCGCCGATCGTTCTGTGCGCGAGCACAGGAAGGAGGCAAGGGTGAAACGGTGCGGTAAGAGCGCACCGCATCCCGCGCGAGCGGCGATGGCACGGCAAACCCCCTGCGGAGCAAGACCAAATAGGGAAGCGAAGGGACCGCCCGTTCCCGTCATCAGCTTCCGGGTAGGTTGCTTGATCACCGCGGAAACGCGAGTGACAGATGAATGATCCTCCCTCCACTGGGGGACAGAATTCGGCTTACAGATCCGCTCCACGCTTTTTTCGGCATGAGGCATGAGTGATGAGGCATGAGGACGTGAGCGAGCGACTCATCCCTCATCCCTCATCCCTCATCCCTCCGCGGGCTCTCGCGAGAAACGCGCACATCGGCGTACTGGCGATTTCATCTCCCTCTGAAACTGATCGTATCGAAGTCGCGAAGCGGCGCCTGGAAGCGCAAGGCCTTCGCGTCACACTCGCCCGCAATTTCGCCGACAGCCAGCGAGGCTATCTAGCCGGCACCGACGAGGAGCGCCTCCAAGAGCTCAACCAATTTCTCAACTCTGACGGATTCGACGCCTTCTTCTTCACTCGAGGCGGCTACGGCGCGATGCGCATCCTCGATCGTGTCGACTACGAGGCCATTCGCCGCAATCCACGTCCGATCATCGGATTCAGCGATCTCACCGCGCTACATCAGGCTGTCGCGGTTCGCTGCGGCGTCGTCACGTTCCATGGCCCCATGCTCAACCTCGATTTTTTCAACGGACTCTCGCCGCAAATCGAGCAGTGGTTCTGGTCGATGCTGGCCGCAGATGCGCCGCTGACGCATCGATTCGCGCCGAATCAGATTGTGCTCGAAGGAGAGGCGGAGGGCGTTCTATTCGGCGGCTGCCTCTCGCTGACCACGGCCCTCACCGCGACGCCGTATGACTTCTGGATCGACGGCGGAATCTGGTTCTGGGAAGACGTCGACGAGCCGCTCTATCGCATCGATCGTATGTTGACCCACCTGAGGCTGTCTGGTAGATTGCAGACCATCCGAGGTGTGATCATCGGGAAGCTGAAAGGCTGCGGGAGTGAGCTGGAAATCGACGCTCTCCTGCGTGAAACTTTCGGCTCCATCGGGATTCCGGTCGTGCGCGACCTTCCTTTCGGCCATCACGGAGATAATCTCCTCATGCCGATCGGCGTCGCTGCCCGCCTCAGCACGTCCGATGGCACGTTCACCATCACTGAGGCAGCGGTCCAGCCATGAAAGCCGTCTTCAAATCCACCGGCGGCAAGGATCCGATCAAGGAGTCTTCGGCAAGCTATGGCGCCGGGGAAGTCATCTTCCGCCAGGGCGAGCTGGGGATGGAAATGTTCATCATCCAGGAGGGCGAGGTTCAGATCATCAAGCACATCAAGGATGAGTCACATGTGCTCTCCCGGCTGGAGAAGGGCGATTTCTTCGGTGAGATGGCTGTGCTGGAAAGTGTGGCGCGCACGGCAGACGCCGTGGCCATCAGCGATGTCAAAGCGCTGGTGATCACCGGCGCACGCTTCGACGAGATGCTCCGCAAGAACCCGGAGATCGCCGTTCGCATCATCCGCAAATATTCGCAGCGCCTGCGCGAAGCCAACGAGTTGCTGGAGCGACTCGTCGGCCGGGAAGTGGACGCCGACTCCGGGCCGATCGATCCTTCGCTTTCCCCTCCGGCGGAAAAAGCGATCCGGCATCGGCTGGTCGATGTCGCCAGCGGCACTGCGTTTTTCTTCAGCAAGGCGGAGGAGACCACGATCGGTCGCGCCGATCCCGTCACGGGGATCCTTCCCGATATCGATCTGACGCCGGTCGACAACAATCGCTCCGTCTCCCGCCGCCACGCGAAGATCCTCCGCTCCGGAAACGACTATCACGTGCTGGAAGAGGTGGGAACGGTCAACGGCACGTACGTCAACGATATGCGCATCCCGACCGGCGTGCCCGTCACACTGCATAACGGCGATCTGTTGAAGATCGGCCTGATCTCCATGAAGGCCGTGTTCGATTAGTTGGTTAACGGTTAACGGTTAACGGCCTCTACGCGGCGTGGACTCCGTTAACCGTTAGCCGTCAACTGTTTTACCCTCATCGAGTGATCTCTGCCGATACGCCGGTGCAGTTCCTCAAAGGCGTCGGCGCGGGACGCGCGAAAGTCCTGCACGAGTACGGATTCAACACCGCGGGCGATCTCCTCTGGTTTTTTCCGTACCGCTACGAAGATCGCCGCTATCCAACGCCCATCGCCGACCTCGGACACCACGTCGACACGCCTGTTCTCATCCGCGGCCGGGTGATCTCCGCGCATGCGCGCGTCTCGCCGGTGAAGCGGATGAGAATCTTCGAAGCGGCGCTGGAAGACGGCAGCGGCGCCATCAAGCTGGTCTGGTTCAATCAGCCCTTCCTGGCCGATCAGATCAAGCGCGGCGATCGCCTCGCCGTGTTCGGTGCGCCGCGCCTTTCGAATTACGGCCAATTGCAGATCGAGAGCCCGGACTGGGAAAAATTCGAAGGAGACGAAGAGGAGGAAGGCTCCATCGTGCCGATCTACTCGAAGATCGGCAACATTCCGCCGAAAGCGCTGCGGCAGATCATCCGCCGCGCGCTGGAGTCGCTGCCTTCGCTCAGCGATCCGATGCCGCCGGAGATTCGCCGCAGGTTGCGCGTGGGCGAGCTGGTGCCGGCGATCGAGGCGCTGCATGGGCCAAAGGAACTGACGGGAGAATTTCTCGGCCGCCGATCGCCGGCGCACCTGCGAGTGATCCTGCAGGAGTTCTTCACGTTTCAGCTCGCGCTGCGCGTCCGCCGGGCGACGGAAGAAGTGCGCGTGAAGAAGCGCGCCATGACCATCGACGACGCAATGCGATCCGAGGTGCGGAGAATTCTGCCGTTCCGTCTGACGAAGGCGCAGAAGCGGGTGGTGAAAGAGATCGCCGATGATCTCCGCTCGGATCGGCCCATGTACCGCCTGCTGCAGGGCGATGTCGGGAGCGGGAAAACGATCGTGGCCCTCATCGCAGCGATCCTCATGATTCGCAACGGACATCAAGTCGCGCTTCTGGCGCCGACTGAGATTCTCGTCGAGCAGCACCATCAGCGTATCCGTCAACTAGTTGACGGATCGCTGGTCGTGGCCAAGGCGACCGGCGCAGCAACAGCGGGCGAGCGACGCACGCTCCTGGCCGGCTTGCGCGACGGATACATCCAGCTCGTCGTGGGGACACACGCCCTGCTGGAGGAGAAGGTCGCGTTTCAGTCGCTCGGCCTGGCTATCGTCGACGAGCAGCATCGATTCGGCGTCGAACAGCGGCAGCGCCTTTTCGCCAAAGGGGAGATGCCAGACATCCTGGTGATGACGGCGACTCCGATCCCGCGGTCGCTGGCCCTGGCCATGTACGGCGATCTGGAGTTGTCGGTGATCGACGAGCTGCCGCCCGGCCGCCGCAAGATAAAGACCGCGGTTCGCGCGCCGTCGCACTTGGAGAAGGTCTATCGTTTCATCGACGGCGAGATCAGCGACGGGGCGCAGGCGTACATCGTTTATCCGATCATCGAGGAATCGGAAAAGCTGAATCTGAGGCCACTGAAACAAGGCTTCGAAGCGATCCGCAAACGCTTCCCGGACCGCCAGGTGGCCATGATGCACGGCCGCATGACACCGGCGGACAAAGAGGCCACCATGCAGCGCTTCAAAGACGGCGAGATCGACATCCTGGTGAGCACCACGGTGATCGAAGTAGGTATCGATGTGCCGAAGGCCTCGATCATGGTCATCATGGACGCCGATCGCTTCGGCCTTTCACAACTGCATCAGCTTCGCGGACGGGTGGGCCGCGGCGCGCGGACCTCGTATTGCGTTCTGGTCTCCGACCTGGAGAAGGATCGCCTGGAGATCTTCTCGAAGGCGCGGGACGGATTCGAGGTGGCGGAGCGCGATCTTCAGCTTCGCGGCCCCGGCGAATTCCTCGGCACCCGGCAGGCGGGAGCCCTGCGTTTCCGTTTCGGGGACATCATCCGCGATCATCATCTGATGGAACGGGCGCGAGACACGGCCATCGACCTGCTGGCCAGCGACGGCGTGCCCCGCGCCGAAGAAATCGTGCGGCAACTCCTGGGGATGGATGTCGCCGCCACAGCGAGGGATTGAAATGCGCAAGATGATTTGGATCGCCATTCTTCTCATCGGATGCGAGACGAAGGAGCACGCCAACGCGGAGCTCGATGCGCTGGCCAAAGCGCAGAAGGCCGCCGCGAAAGCCTCGGCCCACGCCAATATGGGGGAGGCCGAGGAGATCGGCGTGCTGGAGTGTGACCAGTACATTCGCAACTATGAAAACTGCCTCATGCAGAAAGTGCCGCCCACCCGGCAAGCGGATCTGCGCGCAGCGCTCGAGGATGAGAAGCGAAGGTGGCATGCGGCGATGATCGACGGGGCATCGAAGGAGACGCTGGCGCAGCAGTGCAGATCAGCGGCGTCGCGGGCCAGGACGACGATGGGCGACTACGGCTGTGACTTCTGAATTGCGTCTGCTACACTCGCGCATCTTTTCCGCGCCGCCACCAGCCAGCTAATGTCACGTCAATTTGTCGTAAGCGGCTTACGGCCGACCGGCCGCGTGCATCTGGGCAACTACTTCGGAGCGGTGCGCAACTGGGTGGAGCTGCAGGATCGTTATCCCTGCTACTTCTTTGTCGCCGACTGGCACGCTCTGACGTCCGACTACGCCGATCCGTCCAAGATCCGCCAGGCGACGTTCGACGCCATCGCCGATTGGCTGGCCGCCGGGCTCGATCCGGACAAGTCGACGATTTTTCTGCAATCGGAAGTGAAAGAGCACGCCGAGCTGCACCTCCTTCTGTCGATGATCACACCGTTGCCCTGGCTGGAGCGCGTTCCTACGTTCAAGAGCCAGCAGCAGGAGCTCAACGATCGCGATCTCAACACCTTCGGGTTTCTCGGCTATCCGCTTCTGCAGACCGCCGATGTGATCATCTACCGGGCGGCGTTCGTGCCGGTGGGTGAGGATCAGGCTTCTCATCTCGAGCTGGCCCGGGAGATCGTGCGCCGGTTCAACCACTTCTATGGTCCTGTTTTCCCCGAGCCGCAGCCGCTGTTCACCGCCACCCCGACCGTCCCCGGGCTCGACGGGCGCAAAATGTCAAAGTCGTACGGGAACACGATTCCCCTGACCGCGGGCGCCGACGAAATGCGCGCGCTGGTCATGACCATGTTCACCGATCCCAATCGCATCCGGCGCTCCGATCCCGGTAATCCGGATATCTGCAATCTCTTTCAATTTCACAAGCTGTTCTCCGATCCGGCCACGATCGCCCGCGTCGATCGGGAGTGCCGGGCGGCGCAGATCGGATGCGTCGACGACAAGAAGCTGCTCGCCGAGATCATGATCGAGATCCTCGAGCCGATGCGGGCCAGGCGGGAGCAGATCGATCGCGATCCATCCATCGTGTGGAACGCGCTGCGAAAGGGTAACGAGCGGGCCAGAGAACGGGCGTCCGAAACACTGGGCATGGTGCGCAAGGCGATGCAGATCGATTTTCCGGAGTTGCGATGAGCGAGATCGAATTCGACGATTCCGCGTACAAAGTCACTCTTCCGTCCTTCCATGGCCCGCTCGATCTGTTGCTGCATCTCATCAAGCTGAACGAGATCGACATCTACGACATCCCCATTCTCCTGATCACCGAGCAGTACAGCGCGTACCTCGATGCGATGGAGGAACTCAATCTCGAAGTGGCGGCCGACTACATCTACATGGCCGCGGTTCTCATCCATATCAAGTCACGCATGCTTCTGCCGCGCGACGAGAGCGGCGAAACAGTCGAAGATCCTCGCGCCGATCTGGTGAATCGGCTGCTGGAGTACCAGCGCTTCAAGGCGGTTGCCGAATCGTTCGCCGAGCTGGACGTCGTGCGCATGGGTGTCTGGCCGCGGCCCACCGCGGATCTGCCGGAACAGGCTGCGGAGATCGACATGAGCGAAGTGTCGCTCTTCGATCTGATCGACGCCTTCCGTTCCGCGCTGGATCGCTACAAGGTCAACCATCCGCAGTCGCTCGAGCTTCACCGGACGCTTTACAAGATTTCGGAAAAGATGAGCGAGCTTTACGCGCGGCTCAAAGAGATCTCACCGATCCAGCTGCAATGGTTTCTGGAAGGGCGCGGCCGCGACGAGCTGATCGCCATTTTCCTGGGCATGCTCGAGCTGGTCCGGCTCGGCGCGATCTCGCTGCAGCAGCGTCAGAACTTCGGAGACATTCTCGTGGCCAGAACGGAGAACGAGATCGACCAGTCCCAGTTCGCGACTTACGATGTGGGTTGACCGTTAACCATGGACAACAGGGAACTCAGAGCAGCGCTGGAAGCCATCCTCTTCGCGAGCACGGATCCCGTCACGCTCGACGATCTCGTGGAGAACTTTCCTGAGGCGGGGGGTGAAGCGATCCTCGGGGAGCTCGAGGAGATCAAGCGCCTGCTGGAAGAGAACGTCGGCGGCTTCATGCTCGAGCAGACGGCGGGCGGGTGGCGTCTGGCCACGCGCGCCGAACACGACGGCATCCTGAAAAAGTACTTCGCTCGGCGAGGGGAGAGCCGGCTCTCCATCGCCGCACTGGAGACGTTGGCCATCATCGCCTATCGGCAACCGGTCACCGCGCCGGAAGTGTCGGAGATCCGCGGCGTGAACTGCACCGCGGTGATGCATACGCTGCTCGAGCGCCGCATGATTCGAGTGTCCGGCCGGAAGAACGTGGTGGGCAGCCCATTTCTCTACCGGACCAGTCGCGAGTTTCTGATTCACTTCGGACTGAATGACATTCGCGACTTGCCGAGACTGGAAGAATTCGGCGATCTCATCGGCGAGTCAATCAGCGAAGACCTCGTTTCGGTCATCGGCGAACAGCGCGCGGCGAATGCCGCGCAGGATGAGCCCGAGCTGGCGATGAACGAGGTACAATCCGCCGCCGCCATCGATGATTCGCGGGACTGATGCTCGAGCGACTCCAGAAGATCATCGCGCACGCCGGCGTCGCTTCGCGGCGCGAAGCGGAGACGATGATTGCGGGCGGGCGGGTGACGGTGAACGGCCGCCCGGTGACCGAGTTGGGCACGAAAGCCGACCCCGCCCGCGATCACATCAAGGTCGACGGAAAACTGATCACCGGCGCCGAGACTCACCGCTACATCCTTCTCTATAAGCCAAAGGAAGTGATGACCACGGTTGACGATCCGCAGGGGCGGGTGACGGTGATCGATCTGGTGCGCGGAATTCGCGAGCGGATCTATCCCGTGGGGCGCCTCGATTTTCATTCGGAAGGTCTTGTGCTGCTGACGAATGATGGTGAGCTGGCGTACAAGGTCTCCCATCCGACGCACGGCTCAGTAAAGACGTACAGCGTGAAGGTTCGCGGTGTACCGGAGGAACGACTCCTCGACAAACTCCGGCGCGGCATCACCCTGGAAGGAAAGCGCACGCTGCCCTGCCAGATCGAGCGCATCAGGACCACCGGCCGCAGCGACGACGAAGGAAACAGTTGGTTTGAAGTGAAGCTTCGTGAAGGCCGCACGCAGCAGATCCGCAGAATGTTTCAGGCCGTCGGTCACCCGGTCACGAAGCTCAAGCGGGTGGCCATCGGACCGATCTCCGATCCGAAGCTCTCGCCCGGAGTGTGGCGCGAGCTGACGCCGGGCGAAGTGCGGATGCTGGCGACGATGAAGGAAGCGAGGCCGGCGAAACCGCGGCGGGCGGCGTCGCGGCCGCGATCTCGAAAGAAGTTTCCTGCAGCGAGTACGGCGAAACGTGGCAGGTTCCGCCGTTCCTGACAAGCCGCTCATCGTGGCCATCGATGGGCCTTCCGGCGTCGGCAAGTCGACCACCGGCCGTCTCGTCGCTCGGGCGCTCAACATTCCCCACATCGATACCGGAGCGATGTACCGCGCCATCGCCCTCGCCGCGCTCCGAGCCGGAATCGGGACTCGCGACGAAGCCGCCCTGGAGGACCTCGCCTCGCGCGTGCGCATCGACTTCATCCCCGGCGAGCGCGAGCGCATCCTTCTCGACGGAGAGGACGTCACCTCACAGATTCGCACTCCCCAGGTGAGCATGGCCGCCAGCGACGTCTCCTCGGTCCCGGCCGTCCGTCGCATCCTCGTTCGATTGCAGCAGGAGCTGGGTCGCCGCAGCGGGGGTGTGCTGGAGGGACGCGATATCGGAACGAAGGTCTTTCCCGAAACGCCCTACAAGTTCTTCCTCACCGCGCGGCCGGAGGTCAGGGCTCAGCGTCGGTACCGCGAGCTCTTGGCCAAGGGTCAGTCCGTCGATTACCAGTCAGTCCTGGCCGAATCGGAGCGAAGGGACATGCAGGACTCCACCCGGACCGATTCGCCCCTGACTTACGATCAGACCTATACGGTGATCGACACCTCCGACCTCACCATCGACCAAGTCGCGGAGGCCATTGTGCAGCGGGTGCGAAGTTTCTGCTAAACTCCCGATTTCAACGCCTATCAACGGTTTAGCGTTGATCGTCCCGCTGCCGGACATCCAGGGAGGTGCCCATTTTTCATGGCGTCAAGCGACCCCGATAAACCCCCAAAACCGCGCCAGGCGGACGGCAGCGATCTGGAAAACCTCGGCATGGAGGAGCTTCTCAATATCTATGACAAGAAGATCTCCACTTTTTCCGAGGGCGACATCGTGCGCGGGCGAGTCCTGAAGGTCACCCCCGGGGAGGTCATTGTCGATATCGGCTATAAGTCAGAAGGACTTCTGCCCATCGGCGAGGTGACGGCCTACGGCGGCGAGGTCAAGATCAAGCCCGGCGACGAGATCGATGTCTTTCTCGAGCGGCTGGAAGACATTAGCGGTCACGTCATCCTTTCCCGTGAGAAAGCCGAGCGGATGCTGATCTGGGATCGGATCGAGGCCGCATATAAGTCGGATCAAGCCATCCAGGGCCGCGTCATCGACCGAGTCAAGGGCGGTCTCTCGGTCGACGTGGGAGGAGTGAAGGCGTTTCTGCCCGGGTCGCTCATCGATACGAAGCCGGTGAAGAATCTCGACGCGCTGCGCGGCCACGAGTACAAATTCAAGGTCGTCTCCTTCGACAAGAAACGAAACAACGTCGTGCTCTCGCGCCGCGCCATCGTGGAGGTGGAGCACCAGCAGCAGAAGTCGGCGACCTTCAGCCGCCTGCAGGAAGGGCAGATCACCCGCGGAGTGGTGAAGAACATCACCGACTACGGCGTGTTCGTCGATCTGGGCGGCGTCGATGGGCTCCTGCACATCACCGATATCTCCTGGGGGCGGGTGAACCATCCTTCCGAGTACTTCAATGTCGGCGACGAGATTGAAGTGATGATCCTGAAGTTCGATTCGCAGGCCGAGCGGGTGTCGCTCGGTTACAAGCAGAGGACTCCCGATCCGTGGGCCGACGTCGTGGAGCGCTATCCGCTGGGGACCAAGGTCCACGGAAAGGTGGTCTCACTCACCGACTACGGCGCCTTTGTCGAGCTCGAGGAAGGCGTGGAAGGACTGATCCACGTCTCCGAGATGTCGTGGACGAAGAAGGTCCGCAATCCATCAAAGATTCTTTCAGCGGGTGCCGAGGTCGAGGCGGTGGTTTCCGACGTGAATGTGGCCAACCGCAGAATCTCCCTCTCCCTGAAGGCATTGGAGCAGAACCCGTGGGTCACCGCGGCGGAACGCTATCCGGTCGGCTCGGTCATCACCGGCAAAGTCCGCAACCTCACTGACTTCGGAGCATTCGTAGAGCTGGAGGAAGGGATCGACGGCCTGATTCACATCTCCGATATGTCGTGGAATCGGCGGCTCAAGCATCCCAACGAGGTGCTGAAGAAGGGTGACAGCGTCCAGGCGCGGGTCATCAGCGTCGATGGCGACAATCAGCGGCTCTCCCTTTCCATCAAAGAGTTTCTGCCGAACGAGTGGGACAACTTCGCCAAAGCCCACAACGTCGGCGACGAGATCGTGGGGACCGTGTCGAAGATCACCGATTTCGGTCTGTTCGTTCGCGTCGCTGACGGCGTGGAAGCTCTGGCCCATGTCTCCGAGATCCGGCGCGATCCCAAGGTGAAACTGGACAAGGCGTTCAAAGTCGGGGATCCGATCCGCGCCCGCATCATCAAGATTGATCCTCACGAGAAGAAGATCGGACTGACCACGAAAGACGTTGAGCCGCTCAGCGCTGAAGAGAGCGCGCAGTTGAGCGGCGTGATCGCGGAGGCAACCGCGCCGGCCCCAAGCACACCGGAAGCTGAGCCGGCTGAGACCACCGCAGCGCCCGAAACGACGACGAAGAGCTGAGCGATGTCGGAAATGGAATCGCTACCCAGCGGCGAGCCAGCCGCAGTCCCGGTGGTCGCGGAGACCGCGCCGAAGCGGAAATCACGCGCCGGCCTGTTCTTCATCGGCGCGTTCAGCGGCTGCCTTCTCTCAGTGATCGGCTTCCTGTTACTCACCCTGATGATCGCGGCGATCAAAGGGGAGTCGTCGGAATTCGTCATCGGAGACAAGGTGGCCATCGTCCCTATCGAAGGTGAGATTGTGGAGGGCCGCGAGACGATCGACATGCTCCACCGCTACGCCGAGAACAAGATGGTCAAGGCGATCGTCATGCGCATCGACAGCCCCGGCGGCGCGATCGCTCCCACGCAGGAGATCTACGAAGAGATCCAGAAAATCCACCGGCGCACCGGCAAGCCGATCGTGGCCTCGCTGGCCACGGTGGCCGCGTCGGGCGGGTTCTACATCGCCACGGCCTGCGATCAGATCATCGCCAATCCGGGATCCATCACCGGTTCCATCGGCGTGATTCTGCAGTGGATGGAGATCAAGGACCTGCTGGCCTGGGCGAAGATGAAACCGGAAACGATCACCAGCGGACCGCTCAAAGCAGCCGGGTCACCTTATCTCGAGCTGAGCGAAGCGGAGCGCGCCTATCTGCAACGGATCACGCTGCAGCTCCATTCGCAGTTCGTTCGGGCGGTTGCGGCCGGCCGAAAGGGAAAGATGACCGAGGCGGAGGTGATCCGCATCGCCGACGGCCGGGTGATGACCGGCGAGGAAGCGCTCTCCCTCAAGTTGATTGATCGGCTGGGCAATCTGGACGACGCGGTGAGCACCGCCGCCAGGCTGGCCGGCATGCGCGGCAAACCGGGAACCCTCTATCCGAAGAAACGCAAACCGAATGTGCTCGATCTGCTGACCGACACGAGCGACAGCAAGACGCTGATCGACCGGGTGATCAGCCGCCGGGCTGGTTTTCTTTATCGATGGTAACCGTCATGCGTGAGGAGGCTACTTTGGACCACCAGTCTGAATCCGAACGGACCGAATCCAAAGCGGGCGTGATGACCAAGGCCGAGTTGGTCGATGAGGTGGCTCGCGTCGTTCAACTGACGAAGAAGCAGGCGGAGACGATCGTCAATATCGTCTTCGACTCCATCGTCGAATCTCTGCGCGCCGGCCAGAAGATCGAGCTGCGCGGATTCGGCAGCTTCCGCCTGCGCAGCCGCAAGTCGCGGACCGGCCGCAATCCCAAGACCGGCGAGAAGGTGGAAGTGCCGTCCAAGAAGATCCCGTATTTCAAGCCGGGAAAGGAATTGAAGGAGTTGATCAACCGTGCCGTCAATCAGACGGGCGGGAGTGGGGAACAGACCGGCACGGAGTAGCCGGAATGCAGAATGCGGAATGCAGAATGCAGAATTGATTCACCGACGATTTCTGCATTCCGCACTCTGCATTCTGCATTCACATGGAGATCCTATTCACGCCCTGGAGGTATCCGTACTTGACCTCGCCCAGGAGCGAGAAAGACAGCGAGTGCATCTTCTGCAAGGCCGCGAAATCAAACAACGTCCGCGAAACGTTGACGCTCTTTCGTGACGAGCGTGCGCTGGTGATGCTGAATCGTTATCCGTACACCAACGGCCATCTGATGGTCGCTCCGGTGGCCCATCAGGCCAGGTTATTCGAGAGCTCCGACGACTCCCTCCGCGCTCTGATCCGCCTCACTGCGGAGTCGCAGAGAATTCTGTCCGACGTATACCATCCCGACGGCTTCAATATCGGCATGAATTTCGGACGCGTCGCGG
>QHVS01000072.1 GCA_003223635.1 Acidobacteriota bacterium
AGTTCGCACTGCGGCTGTTCCTCCTCAGCTCCGTCGCATGGCTTCTTGCACGCGTCTGGCGGAACGACCGTGCGCCTGTCTCCCCCGTTGCCTCATGGTCAGCAATCACCGTGTCGTCTCTTGTCTTCGCCGCGGTGCACTTGCCGGCGTGGCTGGCTACGACGAATCCCACTGCCGTCCTCATCGCGTCCGTCCTCACCTTGAACGGAGTCGCCGGGATGGTCCTCGGATATCTCTATTGGCGATGGGGGATCGAATCGGCGATCCTTGCGCACTTTGCTGCCGACATGGTGGTGCAGGGAATCGGACCGCGCCTCCTCGCGTGATAAAGCAGACGGATCATGCAGAACAGTGCGGACGATTTCGACAAGCGGGTGCGCGCCGAGGTGTACGACGCCACGATGCGGCGTGGAGCGCCGCCTCGCTCATCGGAGGTTGCTAAGGCTCTCGGGACGGATCAGAAAAACGTGCGAGAGTCGTTCGCGCGCCTCGCGTCAGCACATGTGATCGTGCTGCAGCCGGAATCGGGCGAGATTCTCATGGCCAATCCGTTTTCTGCAGTCCCGACTCCGTTTCACGTTGAGGCTTCCGGCATATCGGCCTACGGCAACTGCATCTGGGATGCGCTGGGGATCCCCGCCATGTTGAATGCCGACGCAACGATCCACACCAGTTGCGCCGACTGCGGCGTGGCGGTCCAGATTCAGGTCGCGCGCGGCAGCGTGGCGGGCAAAGGACTGCTTCACTTCGCCATTCCTGCACGCGAGTGGTGGAACGACATCGTCTTCACGTGAAAGACCATGCTCTTCTTCCGGTCGGAAGATCACATCGATCGATGGTGTCAATCATGGCGATTTGCTCGCGGCGGCGTCATGTCACTCGACACCGGCTGGAAACTCGCTCACGCCTGGTACAGCCCGGACAGGAGAAAACCAGAATGGCGTCGCCGAACAGTCGACGAAGCCGAACAACTGTTTCGCGAATTAGGTCTCACCGGAGCGTTCTGGAGCCTGCGATAACGATTCTCCACGCAGAGTAGAAAATTTGCATCGGCGAGAATTCCGAGGGAACCTCGGCGGTCAAGGAGGGTCCAGTGAATCTGGAGTGCGGTGCCCATGGCACCGCTCTGAGAGCGGCGGCATGGCCGCCGCACTCCAGATCGTGACCACTGAGTGACGTCATGCGCTATTGGGTCAACACAGTATCTCGCTCTCACGTCCAGATCGGCGTCGCCGGCGGCTTCACGCAGGCCGATCATGGGAAGAATTCGAGGCTGAAGCGTCTGTCGAAGGGCGACGCGATCGTCTTCTACTCGCCTCGAACGGAGTTCCAGGCCGGCGAGCCGCTTCAGCACTTCACCGCGATCGGCGAAATCATCGACGAGGCGCCGTACCAGGTCGAGATGACCGCCGATTTCCATCCATGGAGACGGAGAGTGAAGTTTCTTCCCTCCGCAGAAGCTCCGATCCATCCGCTGATCGAGCAGCTCGACTTCATCCGCAACAAAAAGATCTGGGGCTTCATCTTCCGCCGCGGTCTTTTCGAGATCGGAGAATCGGACTTCAATGCGATCGCACGGGCGATGAACGCCGGAGCCTCATGAACCGGATCCGAGTCGCTTCCGTGATCAGTTTCGGTGGGCTCGTGTTTGCCGCTGCCGGTTTCATCCTCGCGATCGCCTTCACGACGGTCACGCACACCGGCTGGGTCATGATCGGCGTCGGCATCTTCGCCGCCATCGCGGCGTCCGCAACCGGGGTGATGCTTCGGCCGAGGGTGAACGAGGGCGGGAAGGGCGGCGCGGCGACGCTCCTCGTGATCGCCGCCTTCGTGGCCCTCGTGCTCATCGTGATGGTGTCGGGCCTCCGGATTTCGTGACCGAATGACGGGAAGCCCTCATCCGCCGCTTCGCGGCACGAGTGCGGTCGCGACTTATGATTCCTTCATGAGCGCGTTTCGCCCGGCACCACTGAAACCTCTCGTCACCTTTTCTGCTCTCCAGGCGCTGGATCTCCGCGTCGGGGAAATTCTCGCGGCGGAGAAAGTTCCCGCCTCCTCCAAGCTCGTTCGCCTCACGGTTTCTTTTGGAGATCACACGCGCACGATCCTCGCCGGATTGCAGAAAGAGCGTGAGAATCTCCAGGCTCTCCTCGGCTGGCAGACGCTCTTCGTCATCAATCTCGAGCCGAAGCGGCTGGCGGGAGAAGTCTCGGAAGGAATGCTGCTCGATCTCGGCTTCGCCGACGGACTCGAGCCAGCATTCCTGCTTCCGGAAACGCCGGTGCCGAACGGAACCCGGGCGGGATGATCTCCCGCAGAGTTCTCTTCGCCCTTCAGTGGACGCTGGCCACCACGCTGGCGGTCGTGATCGCGAATCTCATCATCGAGATCCTTTTCTTCGCTGTGATGGGTTGGGCGCTCCTGTTCCTCCTGCCGTTCGTCGGCGGGGTGATCGGAGGATTTCCGGTGGGGCTGTTTCAATGGATGGTCTTGCGCCGCTACGTTCCGAAAAGCGAGGCGTGGATCGTTGCCACCACGCTCGGATTTTTTGCCGCCTGGTGCGTGGCCGCGATTCTCGTAGCCATCGTCCTCACGGTGGCCAAAGAGGCCGGCAACGCAGCAGTCTTTCTCGCGCTCGCCGCCGCCACTCCGATCATCGGTCTTGCGCAACGACGGGTGATCAAGACTCGATTCTGGGTGATCGCCAGCACCGTTGGCTGGACGAGCTTCGTTGCGGTTCTTACGTTCGGAACGCATTCCCTTCCGAGCGTGAGCAACCTCTCGGCGAAACTGGTGAGCGCGATCGCCGGCTATGCGATGACCAGCATGGCCGGAGCGGCGCTGCTCGGCGCAGCGCTCGCGGGAGCGACCACCGGAATCGCGCTGGCCTCAGAACTTGAATAGGACCGCGGCGAACAGCGCGCCATCGCCCTTCTTGATCGATGCCGACGGTGTCTTGTTCTTGTAATCGTAGGCATAGGCGATCTTCAGCTCGACGCGCGTAGCGACCGTGGTCGCCAGTCCCGCATCGAAGTGGTAGAGCGCGTCCGCCGTGTCCCTGGTCTTCCAGATCCCGCTGACTTTTTCCGTGACCTTGCTCGACGGCGAAAGGGCCTGATCGAAGTTCTCCCCGACCTTGAGCGCGCCGCTGCTGGAGCGGCCGGAGATCGAGTTGCTCTCGGTGGCCAGGCCGACAGCGCCATCGACTGTCAGATTGCGGGCGTCGCTCTTGATGATCCGATATCCGGCTCCCACGAGCGGAGCGATGAAGTACGTGATCGCCTTGAACGGATCGCGGAGATACGAGACTTCGCCGAACGTAAACGTCCGATCCGAAAGCGAATACTCGCCGCGCGCGTCCGCCGTCGCCTTGTCCACCTGTTTGGTTCCGTTGGCCTCACCGCGGAGATAGAGCGCTTCGCCCTTGAAGACGAATCGCGTCTTCGGGTCGTACTTCGTGGTGCCGGAGAAGTTGATGTTCTTCGTGTCCGTGTTGCCGCTGGTGAGCGCAAGCCCAGCCCCGATGCTGCTGGTCCAGGGAGGCGCCGGCGGAGCGTCGGCACCGAAAACACGAGTGGAGATCAACAGGAGAGCAACCAGAAAGAATCTTCGCATTGTGCGCAGCGGAAGCAAATGTTGAGCCCGCTGCGGCCGTGCGCTACTTGCCAAGCACCGCGTTCTTGAAATCGGAGCCCGGACCGGGCTTCGGACCGATCCATGTTGCGAGGATCGCATCGGCAACTGCTTTTCCGGGCAGCGTTCCTTTTACTTTGCCGTTGACTTCGACGGTCGTGCCGGTGGCCGGGCCGTAAGTCAGGACGATCTCCTGCCCCTTCTTCATGTCTTCCATCCACGACGACAGCGTGTGGAACGCGTTCTTCACGTCGGCCGGGGCGTTGGGCGTGTTCGCCTTGAGCCCTTCGGTCCACGCTTCGGCGATCTTTCCCTTGCCCACATCGAACACGAAGTGCATGACCATCCGCCGAGGCACATCGGCGGCCAGAATCGTCGCCGCGTCGCGCTGATTCGTCGGGAGATAGAGAGCGCCGGCGTAGACCTTGATGAAGAGCTTCTTGCGAACGCCGGCGCCGTTCAGCACGAGCGTCTGACCATTGACTCTGACCGAGTCGTCGAACTTGACGCCGGCCACAATCTTCGCGTCGGCGGTGATCGCGGCCGCGGCGAGGATGGTGGAGAGAATGATTCGTGAAGTGATGGATGACATGCTTGCCCCCTGAATCTGCGGATTCTACCGCGTCGTTGACCGCGAGTGGGCCGCGTGTTAGCGTCGCGCCCACATCCGTCCAAAGGAGATCTCCATGCGCGTCCACAGGCTTGCGCTTCTCACTGCTGCGCTCGGATTCGCCGTGCCGCTCTGCGCAGTTCAGATTGACATCGAAGGCCCGCAGGACAGCCTGGCTGGCGCGCCCACGATCAATCACTGCACGCTGCGCAAGGCGGTCATCAACGCGAACGACGACTCGGCGACGTATCCGCAGTGCCAGGCTGGCAGCGGCGCGGACACGATCGTGTTTGATTTTGCCGGCACGATCACTTTCGCTCTCACCGGGGCAAATGAAGAGTTCGGGTTGACCGGCGACCTCGACATCCGGCAGTCGCTCACCATCACCGGCCATCCCGATGGCACGGTCATCGACGCGGCAGCGCTCGACCGGATCTTCGACATCAATCCGGGCAACGCGAATCCGGGCATCGAGGTCACGTTGAACAATCTGACGATCACCCACGGATCCGGACACGGCGGGGGCGGCGCGATCCTGGTGAACAACGCGACGCTCAATCTCAACAACGTGACGATCTCCAACAGTTTCGCCGGCGATGGCGACGGCGGCGCGATCTGGCTGACCAACGGCGCGACGCTCAACATGACCAACTGCACGATCAGCGGCAACCATGCCACGTACCATGCAGGTGCCATCCTGGTCGATACGGGCACTGCGCACATCACCAACAGCACGATCACGGCGAACTACAGCGGCTTCGCCAATCTCACCGGCGGCATCCGCAACCTCGGAACGACGACTCTTCGCAACACCATCGTCTCCGGCAACCTCGGCACCGATCTCCCCAACCTCGACGGGACGTTCACCAGCATCGGCTACAACATCATCGGCAACCTCGGCACCATGGGGGCGTCCAACCCAGTCATCACGGCGAACACCGGCGATCAGATCGGCGTGAATCACACCGATGTTCACCTCGGGCCGCTGCAGAACAACGGCGGGCCGACGTCGACGCATGCTCTGCTGACCAGCAGCATCGCCATCGACAAGGGCCACAGCAGCGGATCGACGACCGATCAGCGCGGTCTGACGCGGCCCTGCGACGATGCGACGATTGCTAACGCCACCGGAGGCGATGGCGCCGACGTCGGTGCGGTCGAGAATCAGGTGGCTTGTTCCAATTCGCCCCCCGACGCGGTCGACGATTCCGCCAACATCCTCGAAGACAGCGGGGCGAACACCATCAACGTGCTGACGAACGACACCGACGCAAACAGCGGCGACACGCTGACGGTGACCGCCGTGACTCAAGGCGCTCACGGCAGCGTGGTCAACAACAGCACATCGGTTTCCTACACGCCAAATCACGACTTCTTCGGGACCGATACGTTCACTTACACCATCGACGACGGCCACAGCGGAACCGACACGGCGACGGTGCATGTCACCGTGACCAACGTGAATGACCCGCCGATCGCAAACGCCGATTCCTACAACATGAATCAGGACACCACGATGAGCCCCGCTGCTCCGGGCGTGGTGGGAAATGACACCGACATCGACGGCGACGCGCTCACCGCACACCTGGCGACCAACGTGTCGCACGGAACGCTGGCTCTCAGTCCGAGCGGCGCGTTCACGTATACACCGACGCCGGGCTTCGCCGGCATCGATTCCTTTACGTACAAGGCGAACGACGGCACCGTCGACTCGAACGCCGCGGCGACGGCCACGATCCACATTGCTGACACGCAGCCTCCGGTGATCAATGCCTCGCTGGCGAACACGTCGCTCTGGCCACCGAATCACGACATGGTCAACGTCGGCCTGGCGTTCAGCGCGACTGACAACACGGGCGTAGCCTCGACGCAGCTCGCTGTATTCAGTGACGAAGACGATGTCGCGCCGGCCGGGGGTGAGGAATCGCCGGATGCCATGAACATCGGCTCCGGGACGCTGCGCCTCCGCTCGGAGCGGAGCGGCAACGGCGACGGCCGCGTGTATCTGATTCGCGTCACGGCCACCGACGGCTCGTCGAACACGAGCCGGGCGTGCCTCAGCGTCGTCGTGCCCAAGAGTCACAGCGGCGCGAACGTGAGCTCGGTGAATCTGCAGGCTCAGGCGGCGAGAGCACAGTGCACCGCCACCGGATTCCCGCCCGCCGGATACTTCGTGATCGGTGACGGTCCGGCGATCGGTCCGAAGCGATGACGTACGGCATGCAGAAGTGGATCTCAATCGCTCTGCTGGCGTGCGCCGGCGCGGCAGCGGCGCAGGAACGGCCCGTCGTTCGCGTACGCGGCGGCAGCACCGGCACAATGCTCAGCATCCTCGACAACTACGAGCCGCAGATCGTGGGGATGACCGCCGCCGTGCGGCGCGACTCCTTCATCCTTGCGCAGCTCGCCGCCGCGGTCTTCGCCCTCGACGATTTTCAAACGAGCGTGGCCATCCAGAAGGCAGCGGATCGCATCGACGACGCGCTGAGGCGAGCAATGGAAAAGCCGCCCGCGCCGCAATCGACAGTCGATCTCCTCAATGCCGTTCGTGACGCTGTCGCGCACGCGAAACAGCAGGGCTTCTCCGCAGATTTGAAGGATCTGCAGAAACTGATCGCCAAGCGAACCGAGGAAATGCAGCGCCTGCTGTTCCGGGAGATCGATGAAGCTCGCCGCGAGCGCCAGACGCTCATCGACCTGCACACGCGATTGCAGCGGCTGACCGACGCCATCGACGCGGCGATGTCCGAAGCGCTGGCGTCGACCTTCGACTCGATGCGGAGGTAGGGGGTCAGGCCTTTCCTTCGTACTTTTTTCTACGTCTCGTACCTTTTTCTACCTCTCGTGGAAAAAAGTACGAAGGAAAGGCCTGACCCCCTACCTTTCCAGAATGGCCACCGGGAAATTGGCGAAGACTTCGGCCAGCGGCAGCGACTCCCCTTCCAGCTCCTCGCCGGTGAAGATGTTCCGCCACCGCCCGGACACCGGCAGCTTCGCGTTGCCCCACACGCTACCGATGGGCATCGTCCCCGCCCGGACCAGTTGCGTTACGAACCGAGGAGCGGCGGTGAGAATGCTGTCGCCGCGCAGGAACGCGGTGACATTCGGCCCACCATCGATCGGCTGGTAGTTCCCCTCTCGGAACAGCTCCGGCCGGCGCGCGCGCAGCGCCAGCGCCTTCCACGTCACGAACATCTTGACGCGTCCATCGAACCATCGACGCAAAAGCGTCGCCGTATTCACACCCGCCTCCAGTTGTCGAAGGATCGTCCGGCGCCTGTCGTAGTCGATGGGGCGTCGATTGTCCGGATCGACGAGGCTGAAATCCCACAGCTCGGTCCCCTGATAGAAATCGGGAACGCCGGGCGCCATCGCCTTGAGGACCACCTGAGCCAGCGCATTGATCGCTCCGTAAAAGGCGATCCGCTTCTGGAAGGTGATGAAGTCGCGACAGAACTGCTGGTTTTGCAGCACTGCCTCTCCGAAGCTGAGGAGCGCGCTCTCGTATGCGACATTCGGCGCGATCCAGTTGCTGTGCGTCTTCGCTTCGCGCACGGCCTTCTCCAGGTACTGACGCAGCCGTTCGCTCACGGATGGCAGGTCCCTGTCGTCGAGCGGCCACATTCCAATCAGCGTCTGATAGAGCAGAAGCTCCTCGTTGACATCGGGGATGCCGTCGCGGCGGATATGCGCGTTCATCTTCGCCCACCGCTTCACGCTCCGCGCCCAGAGCTTCGGAACCTCGGACAGCACGTTGATGCGCGCCCGCACGTCCTCGCTCCGCTTCGTGTCGTGCGTCGACGTGGCGTTGAGCGTGTTGGGCCACGCTGAGAGCTGCCGACAGTTGCGGGCATGAAACTCCTGCAACCCGTCAAAGTCGCCGGTTCGACCCGGCGCGCCTCCCACTTCATTCATCGACACCAGCCGGTTGTAGTTGTAGAACGCGGTGTCCTCGATCCCCTTGGCCATGACCCGGCCGGTGAACTGCTGCCATCGCATGACGAAGGCCAGCCAATGCTCGCGCTCGGAAATGAGATACGACGGCGGATCGACGAGCAGCACGCGCTCGAGGAAAGTAAAGAGCCGCTCGTCGATCGTGGTCCCGGCGCGCTCGCGGGCGCAGGCCACCGCGGCGGAGATCTCCCGCCGGTCTTCCTCCGACAGGTTCTCGTCGCGGATGTACGTCCTGTAAACGCTCAACCACGCGGTGACCTCCGTGAGCGCGGCGGTCAGCTCGACGGGAGGAAAGTCGCGCGCGTTGCGATCGGCCATGGCCACAGCCGAGAGCTGCTTGCCGAGGTGGCGCATCTCGCCGGAGAAGAGCTCCTGGATCACCTGCTTCTTGCGCTCGTAGGCGATGTCCGGGAACGACTCGTTCACTCCGGTGAATGCGCGATAGAAGCGATCGAGCTCCTGCAACCCCTTGCTGTCGACGAAGACGGCGTTCAGTGAATCGAGGAAGTCGTATCCGGTCGTTCCGCTGACCGGAAACTCACGAGGAAGCTTTTCGCCGTGGGCCAGGATCTTTTCTACGACGACGTAGAAGGCATGCTCGCCGCCATCCGCCAGCCGCGACTGAAGCTTCCGCATGTGCCCGACCGGATCGAAAAGGCCATCGATGTGATCGATGCGCAGGCCGGTCACCTTCCCTTCGGCGATCAACTCCAGCGTGCGTCGGTTGCGCGCTTCGAAGACTTCAGGATTCTCCACGCGCACGCCGACGAGATCGGTGACGTCGAAAAACCGTCGATAGTTGATCTTCTCGCTGGCGATGCGCCAGTACGCCAGCCGGTACCACTGCCGGTCGAGGAGATCGTCGAGCGCGTTGAAGCTCTCAGCATTTCCCTTCTCGCCGTTCAGGCGATCGATGGTGTGATCGAGCGCCTCGCGAAATCGCGCGTCCTGCTCGTAGATCCGCCAGAGCGTCTCCTTGAGGAACTTGCTGTTGGGAACCGACGCGTCTCCCTCCACCAGCTCGCGCAGCTCCATCCCCACGCCCTCCTTGGGTAGCGACTCGACGCAGTCGCGCAGGACGCGCCCATACGAATGCGGCGCGAGCGGCAGGCGCTTGTCGTAGTAGCAGAAAAAGAATCCGTCGGCGTCGAATGCGAGGCGGATCTCCTGCGACTCCACCGCTTCTCCGTATGGCTTGCCCAGAATGGGAAGAAGGACCTTGTTCACCGTCTGACCGCGGATGGTCACCGGGCTCCAGTCGATGTCGAAGTAGTGCAGGAAGCGGGAATTCGGGCCGTTCTCCAGAACGCTCATCCACCAGCTGTTCTCGGGGCTGGCGGCCATGTGATTGGGGACCACATCGAGCAGCAGGCCGAGCTCGCGCTGTTTCAGCTCCTCGTGCAGCGCGCTGAAATCCTCCTCGCTTCCGAGATCGGGATTGAGTGCCGTGGCGTCGACCACGTCGTAGCCATGCGCGCTCCCCTTCCGCGCTTTGAGGATCGGCGATGCGTAAACGTCGCCGATGCCGAGGGCCTGCAGATACGACGCGGCCCTCTGCGCGTCGGCAAAAGTGAAGCCGGGATTGAATTGCAGCCGGTACGTGGCGCGGGGAACGCGGTACATGCTTTGTGAATGGCCTGCAACGTTGGTGCGCAATTGTGCTCGGTGGTCAGTGCTCAGTAGGACAATCTACAGAGCACTGAGCACTAAGCACTAAGCACTAAGCACTAAGATACCGAAGCCCTCTCGCGGCAGCGTGATCCGGTTCTTCTCGATCCTCGCCCCTGTCTCCATGAGCATGCGCCAGTTGCCTTCGAGCGGGACCGTCTGTGCCTGGTCGCTGAAGTTGAAGGCCAGCATGACGTCATCACGCCGGACGAGGAGCACGCGGCGTTCATCGTCGGCGTGCGTTTCGACGCGGGCCAGATCGAGAGTGCGCAGTGCGGGTGTCTCGCGGCGCAGGCGCAGCAACTCGACGTAGAACGGTCGCAGCGGACTGTGGGGATCCCAATTCAGCTTCGAGCGCTGGAAGGTCGCTTCGTCGTGCGGGTCGGGAGGGTCGCCCTGCCAGTCGAAGTCGTCGCACGGCTTCGATCAAATCGGCGTCGCCGTGCGAAGTGAAATATTGAAACGGCGCCTTCTCGCCGTACTCCTCGCCCATGAAAAGCATCGGCAGGAACGGCGACAGCACGACCGCCGCCGCGGCGAGACGCAATTTGTCGTTCGAGACAAGCGAGGCGAGCCGCTCGCCGAGCATGCGATTGCCCACCTGGTCGTGGTTCTGCGCGCAGACGACGAACTTCGAGCCGTCGGTCGTGTCCGGCTTCAACCCGTACCTGCGTCCGCGATAGACGGAATGCTGTCCTGTGTAGAAGTAGCCGGTCGACAAGACGCGCGCGAGGTCGCTGGTCTTGCCGAAGCCTACGTAGTAACCCGCTTTCTCACCGGTGAGGAGCGCATGCAGGGCGTGATGAAAATCATCGCTCCACTGCGAATCGAATCCGAGACCGAATCTCTCCTTCGGCGTGATCACCCGCGGATCATTGAGATTGCTTTCCGCGATCATGTAGACGCGCCTGCCCAGAATGTCGGCGCGTTCCCGCACAGCGGTGTTGAGGTCCTGCAGGAACGGCTCGGCGGAGGGATCGACGATGGCGTGCACGGCGTCGACGCGCAACGCGTCGACATGAAACTCGTCGATCCACATCAGCGCGTTGTGAATGAAGAACCGGCGGACCTCGTCGCTGTGGGGGCCGTCGAAGTTGATGGCTTCACCCCACGCGGTCTTGTATCGATCGGTGAAGTACGGTCCGAACTGGCTGAGATAGTTTCCCTCCGGGCCGAGGTGGTTGTAGACGACGTCGAGGACGACGGCGAGACCGCGCGCATGAGCGGCGTCGACGAGCCGCTTCAGCGCCAGCGGCCCTCCGTAAGAGTTTTGCGCCGCGCCGACGTAGACGCCGTCGTAGCCCCAGTTGCGCGTGCCCGGAAACTGGCCGATCGGCATGAGCTCGATCGCCGTGATGCCCAGCTCTTTCAAGTCATTCAGCCTGGCGATGACGGCGTCGAATGTTCCCTCCGGCGTGAAGGTGCCGACGTGCAGCTCGTAGATGACGAAGTCTTCGAGCGCGATTCCTTTCCACTTCGCGTCCGTCCAGTCGAACGACTCCGACACCACTTCGGACGCTCTGTGCACTCCCTCAGGCTGGAATCGCGACGCCGGATCCGGACGATCGGTTCCATCGAGCGTGAAGAAGTAGCGTGTGCCCGGCCCTGCGTCGACGGTCGCCTGGTGATAGCCGGCAGCGTCACGTTCGAGCGGAACACGACGTTCCCCGGGCGCGACGATGTGCAGCTCGACGCGATCGCGCTTCGGCGCCCATACGCGGAACTGGCATCGATTCGGCGCGATGAGCCGCGCGCCGAGGGTCGGAGCGTGCTGGCCTGTTTGAGGCGAAGTGTGAGGGCCGGCTTCAGCCGGCCGCGACCGGCTAAAGCCGGTCCCCACACTACTCGTCGATTCCGGCTTGTTCCGGTTCATTCATCAGGAAGACCGCGCCGAGGGGCGGGAGTGTGAGGTTGACCGACCAGCGGCGGCCGTGCAGCGGAATGGGCGCGGCATCGACGCCGCCCATGTTCCCCTGTCCGCTGCCGCCGTACAGCGGCGCATCGCTGTTGAGAATCTCCATCCAGCGTCCCGAATGCGGCACGCCGATCATGTAGTTGTAGCGCGTTACCGGCGTGAAGTTCAGCGCCGCGACGACCATCTGATCGGGATTCGAGCGCGACCGCCGCAGGAGCGATAGCACGCAGTTCTCCGTGTCGCAGCAGTCGATCCATTCGAAGCCGTCCGGCGAGAAATCCAGTTCGTGCAGCGCGGGAATGTCGCGATACGCCTTGTTCAGATCCTCCACCCAACGCTGCAGCGCGGCATGCGGCACGTAGTCGAGGAGGTGCCAGTCGAGCGACGAGTCGTGGTTCCACTCCCGCCACTGCCCGATCTCCCCTCCCATGAAGAGAAGCTTCTTTCCCGGCTGCGAATACATGTGGGCGAACAGCAGCCGGAGATTGGCGAACTTCTGCCAGTCGTCGCCGGGCATCTTTCCGATCAGCGATCCTTTGCCGTGCACGACTTCGTCGTGCGACAGGGGGAGCACGAAGTTCTCCGTGAAGGCGTACATCATGCGGAAGGTCAGATCGTTGTGATGAAACTTGCGGTGGATGGGATCTTTGGAGAAGTAGCGCAGCGAGTCGTGCATCCATCCCATGTCCCACTTCATCCCGAATCCAAGCCCGCCGATGTACGTCGGCCGCGACACCATCGGCCACGCCGTCGACTCCTCGGCGATCACCTGCACGTCCGGATGGACCTTGTAGATGTCTTCATTCATCCGGCGGATGAAGGTGATGGCTTCGATGTTCTCCCGCCCGCCGAAATCGTTCGGAATCCACTCGCCCTGTTTGCGCGAGTAGTCGAGGTAGAGCATCGAGGCGACCGCGTCGACGCGCAGCGCGTCCACGTGATAGACGCCGAGCCAGTAGAGGGCGCTGCTGAGCAGAAAGCTGCGCACCTCGTTGCGCCCATAGTTGAAGATCAGCGAGCTCCAGTCGGGATGGAATCCCTTGCGCGGATCGGCGTGCTCGTACAAGTGTGTTCCGTCGAAATACGACAGACCGTGCTCGTCGGTGGGAAAATGTGACGGCACCCAGTCGAAGATCACGCCGATCCCGTTCTGATGCAGCACGTCGACCATGTACATCAGATCCTGCGGTGTGCCGTAGCGGCTGGTCGGCGCGAAGAAGCCGGTGACCTGATATCCCCACGAGCCGTAAAAGGGATGCTCCATCACCGGCATCAGCTCGACGTGCGTGAAATTCATCTTGCGCAGGTATTCGGCGAGCGGCCCGGCCAGCTCGCGATAGCTCATCGGTCGATTGTTTTCTTCGAACACCCGCTGCCACGATCCGACGTGCATCTCGTAGACAGCCATCGGCGCGGTGAAGGAGTTCCGCTGTGCGCGGACGCGCATCCACTCCTCATCCTGCCAGTCGTAGTCGAGGTCCCACACGATCGATGCAGTGTGCGGGGGCGTCTCCGCGTGAATGCCGACGGGATCCGCTTTGTCCACCCGATATCCGTTGTGGCGCGAGCGGATGTGGTACTTGTACTTCGAACCCTTCCCCACGCCCGAGACGAATGCTTCCCAGATTCCGGACGGGCCGCGCGACTCGAGCCGATGCGCGTCGCGATTCCAGCCGTTGAAGTCGCCCATGACGCTCACCGACTCGGCGTTCGGGGCCCAGACGGCGAACATCGTCCCCCTCACGCCCTCGCGTTCCATGACATGCGCTCCGAGCTTTTCCCACAGCCGGTGATGACTGCCTTCGTTGAAGAGGTGATAGTCCCAATCGGATAAGAGGCTGGTCGCTTGCCGGCTCTCGGTTGTCGGAGCGGTCGTGATCTCAACCGTGGGCACGACGTCGACGCCGACGTTCTGCGCCTCTTCGACGAACCTCGTCACCTTCCCGGAGGTCCCCTTCTTACTTCTCCCGGCCATTTGCCTTCCTTCGCTCTTGAAGCAATCGGCGCGCCTTCGGAGTGCGGCGGCTTGCCGCCGCCTTCATTTTCATGGCCTCTCTGTCGGACTTACGCCTCCCCTCCCCGGCAGCTCCGGAAATTTTCCGCCGCGCGCTTCCGCATCGAGCAGCTCCTCGATCGATGCGTAGCGGTAGATCACTTTCGCTTTGTTGGCCGGCAGACCGCCGGTATCGGCTGTCGGGCCGTAGGTCGAATAGAGCTGCTTGCCGAGGAGGCGGAGATAGACGGTGAGTTGGGCGCGGTGATGCGCAGAGTGCGTCAGGCGCCGCAGAAGAATCCAGCTTCGCGTCCGGTCGACGGCGAAAAACTTCGTGACCTGCTGGAACCACTCGTCCGGCTTCTGTCGGAGAAGCGTCAGACGCTTTTGCGATACATCCGCGTAGTGGCGCAGGAAATCGAGCCGCGTTTCCTTCGCCGGCACAGCAGGCGCGCCGACATCAATGCCGAGCATGTTCACCATCCAGTTATGCTCGCTCATGCACTGATGGACCATCTGCTCGTGCGGCGTGCGGATGAGCGGCGCCGGCCGGAATTCCATGTCGCCATCGGTGAACTGCGACCAGATCGAAAGCGTCTTGAGCCGCTCGGTGTCGTAGGTATCGAGCAGAAAGTCGTACACCATCGCGCTCACTGCGCGCGCTCGAGCGCTCCTTCGAGGTAGATGGGCTCCAGGCCGGTGGCCCAATAGGCCACCGCTTCGCGCGAGGGCTGGGAAGTCTCCTCGCCGGTCCGCCGTAGGCGGTCACCCGGGCGACCGGAAAACTCGAGCCATCCGATCCACACGTGTCCGCGCTGCTCGGCCAGCGCACGCACCTTGTATTCGCGGTTGTCCCGCCCTCGCGTGGGAGTCGAGAATTCGTGTACGACGTCCGCCATGGTATGGCGGATTCTATCCCTGTCCGATGTGCGGAGCGATGATAGCCAGAGCGATGACTGCGGTGCCCACACAGCCCATGACGATGCCGAAGACGGCCCCGGCCATGCCGGCCTTCTCCGGATGCTGCTTCAAATCGCGGACGCCCAGGATTCCGGCAACGAGAGCGAAGGGCGCGGGAAAGAGGATCACCGAGCAGAGACCGAGATAGCCGGCGGCCACCGCCCACTTCGACCGCTTGCGGATCGCCAGCTCCTTGAGAGTGACCGGCGACTGATCCAGATTTCCCGGGCCGAGCAGGCGGAGATGCTCCTGTTTGAGCACGAACGTTTTGGCCGCCATGTCTCCCAGCCGCTGCTTGGTCTTGGACGTCGCGGCGATGATTCCGGCGGGGAGGCCGCCGAGGAAGAGCGGATTCACTTCGACGATCCGCAGCAGGGTCCGAACGAATGCCCGTCCGATTCCCGGAGTCTCCCCTTGCGCGTTCACCACGACAGTGCGCGTTGCCAGTTTTCCCAGCGAGCGGCCGAAGAGCCCTTCCGTCAGCGGAAAGTACGCGATGCCGAGCGTCACCCACACCGGAAGCAAACGCTGATACATCTCGTGGTTCAGCGCGTCGGGAATTAGGAAGATGGCCAGCAGGGCGATGAAATCGACCCAGCAGCCGAGCCAGCGGCGGACGATGATCGATGTGTCGTAACTGCGGACGATGGCTTCGGGAGTCATGACCGTGTCGCCTGAACGTGAATGCTGGAGCGGATTCGCTCCCACACGGCGGCGCCGCTGGCCTGATCGGCGCGGCAGATCATCAGAATCTGATACAGCTCCGGCCCGTTGCCGAAGACCACTCCGCGCATCTGCAGCGGCACTCCGCGCTGTCGCTCGATCCGAGCGTCGATCTCGTATCCGGGGGTTCGGCCGTTGAAGAGCATCAGCTCATGCTTGCCCCCGGCGACATTGGTCGTCCCGGGGACGGTGTTCAGATTGTTGATCGCGCCGTTCGCCGCTCCTTCCAGACTGGTGGGCGTTCCGGGCACGAAGGCCATGTGCATCGCCGAGACGTGCAGCCCATCCGCTTCATGGCTCATGGTCACGGACGACTGAATGAGCTTGGTCAACTGGGGCGGCAAGCTGAGTTCCTGCGGCTGCAGGTTCCACGGCACATTGAAGGCGACGGAGGTGCCGCCCAACCCTTGCTCGACCCACGATTTCTCCAGAATCTGCTTCGAAATCTGCGGATCGCGACGAACAAAATCGATGGCCTGCCGCGTGACATACGAGGCGGCTACGAACGCGAGAATGCCAGCAACGAGCGCGAGCGGTTTCCTGGACACGCTTCCCCCCTTGTTTGAACTGCCTGAATTGGAACGGGACGGTAGAGATGGTAGCGGGGAGGGCGGGCGGGACGGGTGACGGGAATCACATCTGGAGTGCGGTGCCCATGGCACCGCTCTGAGAGCGGCGGCATGGCCGCCGCACTCCAGATCAGGCGGACGCTTCAGCGCGCCACAGGCCGGCGTAATTGGTGGGAAACCCGACGTCGTTCACATCCAACTGCGCGGTGAATCGTCCACCACCACTCTCATAGATGAATGTGCGCGACGAGACGCGCCGATACACCTGCTCGAGCGCTTCGAGCTCAAAGCTGGGGAAGCGCAGCCACGCAGCGCGGACCGCTGCCTCATGGCCGACTGGCAGTTTCAGCCTGCGAACCGGCAGCAGATTCGTAGACGGACTGAAATTCAAATCAATGTCGAGGCATCCGCGCACGGACGCGACAGGCTCGTTGTTCAGCAACCAGCGGGCGTCCGGCGTGACGACGATCTCGATCGCGATTTCGCGATTGCCGATCCATCCAGCCACGATCGCTGACTGAGTCTTCCAGGCCGCGTCGCAGATGATGAGGTAGTCGAGCCTGACCGGTTGCCCTTTTTCTGCGAAGACCGCGGAGCCGGTCAGGTGCCACGATCCCGCTGACTGGATCAGGCGCGCCGATTCGTGACCGGGACGATCAAGCCTGCTCCAGAGGATGGATGCATCGGCGCTGGTCCACGGATCGTTGCGGGTCACGACCATCGTCAATTGCTGCGCGCGGGCCGAGGGGCCCGCGCGCCCAGCATCTCGATGATTAGAACTTGGGAATTAGATGGCGGTACGCAACTGAGTATTGGCGATATGCATCCACGAAACGTTCGGCGTTGAGAAGCGCATCGGCTTTCTCAGCCTCCAGGCGAGCACTCGCGGTGGCGTCGGGAGCAATCGTCAGCTCGGATTGTGACGCGATCGTGCTCCACACCAGGTCTTTGACCTGCTCGAGCAAACCACCGCGCGCCGCTGGAAGGTAATAGCTGGGAAGCATCCGGCCTTCGGCCAAATACGTCTCCATGGTCACCGATCTTTCCCGCCCGACGACCATAGGCGCGTCCGGCCCAACCGGCAGCGCAAAAGCGCTGACGCTTCCGCCACCACCCTGCAGCTTCTTCTGCGGGAAAGAGTACGGATATCCCGGTTGTCCGACGCAGGACTGAAGGGCCGAGCTTCGCGCGCCTTCCGGCGTGTTGATCAGGCGGATCATGTCGCAGCCGATCATGCGCATTTCCGCGATCATCAAATCGCGGTTGTGGTTGTCATTGGCCATGATCGTGTCACGATTGGCGTTGTCATTGGCCATGATCGTGTTGCGATTGGCATTGTCGTTGTTCACGATCGTGTCGCGGTTGGTGTTGTCGTTGTTCTCGATGTGGTTCCGATTGGAGTTGTCGTTGTTGACGATGGTGTTCTTATTGGTGTTGTCGTTGTTGATGATTGCAGTCTTGGCTGAATCGAGCGCATTCGTGATCTCGGTCTTGGCCGCATCGACCGCATTCGTGACGTCGCTCTTGTTGCTGTTCTGGTTGTCGACAATGGTCGTTTGAGCGTCAGAGAGATCGCCGTGAATATGGGCCAGACGAAGGTACGATCCCTGGATCTCGGCACTGTCGATATCGTTATCGCAGAACTCGTAACCGTTGAGGACGCCCTCGGCGACCGCCAAGACAATGTCTGCGGCGATGCAAACAAGGGATACATTGCCGCCGAATCCGGCGAGGACGACGACTTCATCACAGCCACGGCTGGCAGCGGCCCACACCCCTTTTGCGGCGATCAGAACCTCCTGCGCCGCGAGCATGAACCCTGCATCGTTACGACCGCTGCCGCAGAACGAGTAGCTGGCGTCAGGAAACCCGCTCGTATTCGGTTGGATCCTCAGGCCCTGGCTGGCGATGCGTTCGGATCGCTTCGCCTCCACGCGCTGTTGGAGCTCGGTGACCGATTGATCGAGCGGACCCAGGTCGACGTTCAGGGACATGAAGCGCGCGAAATCGGCGTCGCCGATTTTCTGCAGCTGGTCGATTTTCTGGTCGACAAGCCGTGTCAGGCGTTCCTGACCGGTGACCGCGACGAGCTCTCTCTCCTTCGCCAGAATTCCGTTGAGCTGCTCGCGGTAGGCCCGAATCTCCGACGGCTGGAACCTGGCCAGCGCCTCGGCGTCAGTCATCGGGGCCAGCCTTTCTCGCTCTGCATGCGACGCCGCGAACACCGGCGCCGTTGCCACCACGAGAATGAGCAGCGAGAGAATCCTTTGGACCCATCGGGTGTGAAACATCATTTCCTCCTTGCTTTTCCCCGGCGGGCCGGCCTAACACAAAGGCCGCACGGGAATCGGGGTGATCCGTTTCCTGGACGAGTCATTATTCAATTGGACTGGACGGCGGGGACTATATCACCGTTATTAGCGGCGACGACGTCAGCCCTTGACGATGCTGGACCATCGCTGCTCCCGTTGGTCGGACGAAGTCTCTTCGACGCGAGTGGAGATGGTCCACACGTGTCCCGACGGATCGACAATCCGCCCGGTGCGGTCGCCCCAGAACTGGTTCTTCACTGGAAGCAGAACCTTCGCCCCGGCGGCCACGCCCCGCTCGATCACTTTGTCCACGTCTTCGACGTAGACGTAAATCACCACCGGCGAGCTGCCGTCCGACTGCGGAGCACGGCTGGCAAGCGTTGGCCACTCCGCTTCGATCATGACCATCGCCGGACCAATCGTCACCAACGCATGGGCAACGGTGCCATCCGGACCCGGCCGGCGCAGCAACTCCACGGCGCCAAACGTAGTCTTGCAGAATTCAAGTTCAGCCGAAGCGTCGCGGCACACCAACATCGGCATGACAACGGGGACACCGTCGGGTATCGGCTTCACCTTGTTCATCGGGCCCCGCGCTTACAGACCGCGGAGTTGAACCGCGGCGAGAAGAAGGCCGTATCCGATGATCCATGACCATTCCGCCACGTCCGCGCTGACACGGAACACTCCGAAGTGGGCGAGCACTGCGACGAGATACAGAACGAGACAGATCACCCAGGTGATCTGTTTCGGAGCCTTTCCTCCTCCTCGTGCCATGCAGACCTCCTTACCTCTTTCCGAGAGTTGAACTGTATCTCAGGTCGATCCGATCAGCTCCAGCACGCCCCGCAGCGGGATGCGCACCCAGTCGGGGCGGTTGTTCAGCTCATAGACGATTTCGTAGAGCGACTTCTCCAGCAGGTGGGCCTCGAGCAGAATGCGCAGCTCTTCGCGCGTCGCCGGCAGATGCGCTGCGCCGGCGCTCTCGGCCAGATAGGAGCGCAGAAACGCGGCGCTCACCCATCGCTGCCAGAATCGCCCGCCGCTCTCCAGGGCGGCGACATCTTCGGCGCGGATCACCGACGATTGCGACTGACCCAGGATCACCGCGTACGGCGCGTACTGGAATGAGCGGAGCATGCCGGCCACGTCGCGTAGCGCGCTGCGCTTGATCCTGCGCTCGCTCAGCGGACGCGACGGCTCGCCTTCGAAATCGATGATCACGAAATCGGTGCCGGTGTAGAGCACCTGGCCGAGGTGATAGTCGCCGTGCGTGCGGATGCGAAGGCCGGTGATGCGGCTGTCGAGGATTGCTCGCATTCTCTTCTGAATCTCCGGCTCCTTCGCCAACAACTCGTCCGCCTCCGGCACTCCTTTGGCGCGCCGGCGGATGAGCTGCAGCGCCTGCGCCGCCTGCGAGCGGATGTGCTGATACATCGATCGCTGGTAGTGCGGTGTGATCGGTTCCGGAGCGAAGCCCGGAACGTCGTTCCGTGAGGCGAGTGCGAGATGCATTTGGGCCGTGCGACGGCCGAGTGTCTCGGCGTTGGCGATGTAGGCGGCGATCAGCTCACTCACCACATCGGGCGGCTGCCTGTCGAGCAGCGATAGCAACGGCTCCGGCGACGTGGCCTTGCCGATGCGTTCCGCCGCGCCGCGATCGCTGAGCACGCGCTCGTAGAATCGGCCGATCACGTCGAGGGTGTAGCGCCATGCGTCTCCCTCATTGCGCGTGTAACTCTGCAGAACGGCCAGCGTGGTCGGTTCCGCGCTGCCGTTGGAACGATATTCGATCGCCCCCGCCACGCGCGGCGTCCATTGGAACGAAGTCTCCTCGTTGAGAAACCGCGTTACCTCCAGATCGGTGTTGATGCCCGGCTGCAATCGCCGAAAGATCTTGAGAAAGAGCCGGTCGCCGTAGACGATCGCCGTGTTGCTATGTTCCCCCTTGAGCAGTTGCGGATGCAGATCGCCATCGTCCGCCAGCTCGCGATAGGCGCGAGTGGGCGCGCCGGTCACGACTCCCTCTTCCCCTTTGAGAAGTCGCCGGCGTCCGATCAGATCGAGCAGCGCATCGGCGAATCGATGTTCGTGAACCGGCTCGTACAAAAGGGATCCGTCTTTGAGCCGGGCAATCAGTGTCGCAGTGCGATCCTCGTCTTCCGCGCGACGGGCCTGGGCGATGGCCAGCGGCAGAAGGTATCGATCGGGCTCGCCGTCGGCGTACTCGATGTCCACCATGGCCACCGATCCCGCCTCGCGCGTCAGCGGAACGACTTCGGACACCCGCAGTGTGCTTACGTTTCTGGCCTTTCCACCGAACCACCGCCGCGACTGCACATACCTCAGAAGCGCCTCAGTGAGAACGCCGCGTTGTCGATCGGCGAAGAGCTCCGCCCATGTCTTCGCCGCGATCAACGGAAGCTCCTGGCCCGGCACTTCCGCTTCCACGCGCTGACGCTCCAGGCTGAACCAGTAGAACGCGTGCGGTCCGAGGTTGAGGAAATAGGGACGGTCGGTGACTTCCGGAAAACGCGTGCCGCCGGAGAGCTCAACCGGCACCATCCCGCGAAAATCGTTCAGTTCGAGCTCGAAGCATTGGACGAGCCGCGAAAGATTCGCCACCACGAGAATCGTCTCGTTCTCGAATCGCCGCACGAACGCCAGGATCTTGCGATTCTCCGGATAGAGGAATTGCATGGAGCCGCGGCCGAACGCCTGATACCGCTTGCGCGTGGCGATCAGTCGCTTCATCCACCACAACAGCGAGTGGGGACTGGCCTGCTGTGCCTCTACATTCACCTGCTCGTAGTGGTAGGCGGGATCGATGATGACCGGCAGATAGAGCTGCTGCGGATTGGCTCGGGAGAAGCCCGCGTTGCGGTCAGCGCTCCACTGCATCGGCGTGCGCACGCCGTTGCGATCGCCGAGATAGATGTTGTCGCCCATGCCGATCTCGTCGCCGTAGTAGATGACCGGCGTGCCGGGGAAGGAAAAGAGCAGGCCGTTCATCAAATGGATGCGGCCGCGATGGTTCTGCATCAGCGGCGCGAGCCGGCGGCGGATGCCGAGGTTGATGCGCGCCTGCGTGTCGGAAGCGTAGGTCCGCCACATGTAGTCGCGGTCCTCATCCGTGACCATCTCCAGGGTCAGCTCGTCGTGATTGCGCAAGAAGAGGGCCCACTGACAGTTCTCCGGGATGGCCGGCGTCTGGGCCATGATGTCGACGATCGGGAAGCGATCCTCCTGCGCCACGGCCATATACATGCGCGGCATGACCGGGAAGTTGAAGGACATGTGGCACTCATCGCCATCTCCGAAGTACGGGCGTGAATCCTCCGGCCATTGATTTGCCTCGGCCAGCAGCATCTTGCCCGGATAGTTCTCGTCGAGATGCCGCCGCAGCTTCTTGAGGTAGTCGTGCGTCTCGGGAAGGTTCTCGCACGTCGTTCCCTCGCGCTCGAAGAGATAGGGGATGGCGTCGAGGCGAAACGCGTCGACGCCCAAGTCCATCCAGAAGTCGAACGCTTTGAAGAGCGCGTCGTGGACCTCCGGATTGTCGAAGTTCAGATCGGGCTGATGCGAATAGAAGCGATGCCAGTAGTACGCCTTGGCCACCGGATCCCACGCCCAGTTGGAGGTCTCGAAGTCCTTGAAGATGATGCGGGCATCTTTGTATTTCTCGGGCGTGTCGCTCCACACATAGAACTCGCGCCACGGCGACCCCGGCTTCGCCCGGCGGGACTTCTGAAACCAGGGATGCTGATCGCTGGTGTGATTGATGACCAGTTCGGTGATGACGCGCAATCCGCGGTTGTGGGCCTCGCGCAGAAAGGCTTTGAAGTCGGCGATGCTGCCGTAGCTTGGATGGATGGCCGTGTAGTTGGCGATGTCGTAGCCGTCATCGCGCAGCGGTGAGGGATAAAACGGCAGGAGCCAGATGATGTTGACGCCGAGGTCCTGCAGGTAATCGAGCTTGCGGGTCAGGCCCTGAAAGTCGCCGATGCCGTCGTTGTTGCTATCAAAGAACGCACGCACGTGCGTTTGATAGATGATGGCGTCCTTGTACCAGAGTGAATCGTCCATAGCGCCGAGTGTAGCGGCGGGCTTCAGCCCGCCGGCGGCCTAAAGGCCGCCGCTCCACCTACAAAAAGTATTCGAAGTCACGTTCCGTACGCACCTTCCTCCGAA
>QHVS01000310.1:0-4017 GCA_003223635.1 Acidobacteriota bacterium
GTCCACTCTTCGTCGGATCGCATGACGGCAACGCCCGCACGCGGTGGTAATAGGTGCCGGCATTGCTGGCCACGAATGAGGCGGCAGTGGAGCTGGTCACCTGTGAGTCGAGAATCGAATTGAAGGAAGCGGACGCCGAACGCTCGACCAGATATCCGCCGTCCGCGTCGAGACCGGGCGCCACAGACCAGACGATCGTGTACGTTGCACCGGCCGACGCGGTCGTCGGATTGAAGATGATCTGCGTCGCGCCGGGGACGGTGCATGCGCTCCGCGTTGTGAAGCTGGCCACGCTGGGACCGTTCGAGCCGAAGCAGACGCCCTTTCCCACCACGCGCCAGTAGTAGATCGTCCCCGCTTCGAGCGTCGGAACGGAAATCGATCGTGCGTCGCGCGGCAGGTCGGCGCGCAGCAGCGGCGGATTGGACGATGTGCCGAAATAGACATCGAACGTATCGGGGGCTTCCGTCCCTGGCGACACGCTCCAGGTCAGATTCGTGCTCGTCGAAACGCCGGTCGCGCCGTCGAACGGAGACGTAACGACAATCGTCCCCGCTGTCCCGCAGATGTGCGACACGTCCGTGGAGAACGAATGAATGGGCGTCGCCGCGGTCCGGGTGACATCACACGCCGCGTGTGCCACGACAAACCAGAAGAGTTTCTTGTCGACGGTGAGCGTCGTGAAGCTGGTCTGCGGCAAGCTGGCTACGAGGGAAGGAGGATTCGTTGCGCCGAGGTAGAGATCGTAGGTGCCGGCGCCGACGGACGGCTGCCAGGAAAGCATGAAATTGCCGGCGCTCACCAACGTTCCTTCCGCCGGAGAAATAATGTCGAACGCGCCAGCACCGCAGCCGGCGGACGTGGTGAACGAAGCGACGGGCGACGCGGCGGTGGAGAGGCTCGGGCAGAACTGATCGCCCTTGGCTGTAACGCTCCAGTAGTAGCGCGCGCCGCTTTGCAGATTGGACGGAGAGAAGGACGTCTCGGTCAGATCCGAGGCGATGACACGCCCGGGAGGAGACACGGTGTCGAGGCGCACGTCGTAGCGGAACGCGCCGGGCACGGCGCTCCAGCTCATCACTGGAGCGGTCGACGCATTGGTCGCGCCGTTGGCCGGCGCAGTCAGTTGTGGCGCTGCCACCGAAACGCATGCGTAAATCGCGCGGACGCGATTGTTCGTCGAGTCGGCGACGAACACGTTCCCGCTGCCGTCGACCACCACGCCGCTCAACTGGAATGGGAAGTTCAGCTTCGCGTCTTTTGCCGGACCGTTGTCGCCGGAGAAATCGGCGTCGATGTAGTACGCCGTCCCGCTTCCGGCGACGGTCGTGATAATCCCGCTGCTCGCGTTGATCTTGCGAACACGCGACGAGTAGTCATCAGCGATGTAGAGGTCGCCGTTGCGCGCATCGATCGCCATGTGCGTCGGCTCGACGTAGGCCTGCAGCGCCGGACCGCCGTCGCCGAATGGCGCGGGCAAGTCGTGATGTCCGGCGATCGTGGTGATCGTTCCGTCCTTCGCCACTTTGCGGACGGCGTTGTTGAAGTAGTCGGCAATGAAGACATTGCCCGCTTTGTCGGCGACCGCGTGGATGGGGTACGCGAGGGTGGCGGCCGTCGCCGGCCCTCCGTCACCCGTAAACCCCTCGGTCCCCGTTCCCGCAAACGTCGTGATCACGTGCGTCTTTCCGTCGACGCGCCACACTTTGTTCCTGGTCGGCTCGGCGATGTAGAGGTTGCCATCCGCGTCGAATGAGATTCCCCACGCGCTATCGAATTTTGCTGAGGTGGCGGAGAGACCTTCGTTGTTGCCGGCCGGTGGATCTCCGCCGCCGGCGTAGTAGGTCAGAGCGCCGGTCACGCGATCGACGCGCTTGATCCTGGCATTCACGGAATCCGCGAAGTAGAGATTGCCCTGCGGGTCGAAGGCGAGATCCACCGGTTCGCCCGCGGGCACGGTGGTCGCCGGCTTGCCTTCGTCGCCCGCTTCGTCGTAGTAGCCGCCGTTCCCGGCGAAGGTGGAGATCAGGCCGGTCTGCGCATCGACGCGGCGCACCAGAAGATTCGAAGAATCGGCGATGAACAGGTTCCGCGAGCCATCGACGAGCAGTCCCGTCGGTGAACGGAGAACTGCGGCGGCCGCCGGCAATCCATCGCCGACGTAGTATCCGCCGCCGGCGAAGAGCGTTCCCTGACTCGATCCCGGCGTGTAGCGCAGGATCTCTCCGAAGCCATCGCCGATGAAGAGATCTCCGTTTTTCGCCACGGCTATCCCGTAGCTGATGCCAATTTCCGTCGTGACGGTGCTGACGATGCGGCTGTTCTTGTCGATGCGGCGCACGCGTCCGGAGGCGGAGAACAGAAGATGGCCATCGCGGTCGAAGGCCAGCGCTTCGGGAACGTCGAGCTTCGCCGCCGTGGCCGGGTGGCCATCCGCCGCGTCGTCGACCAGATTGCCGCCGCCGGCATAGGTGTCGATGATTCCGCTGCTGGCGTCGACTCTTCGTACTCGATTGTTGTTGGTATCGGAGATGTAGATGTTTCCCGCGCTGTCGACGGCCACAGCTTGCGGCCCGTCGAGCTTCGCGGCTGTGGCCGGGCCGCCGTCACCGGAGAAACCCGAGCTTCCGTCGGCTTGGCCGGCCACTGTCGTGATGATCTTCGTCGCCAGCGAGATGCGGCGAATGCGATTGCCGTTGTACGAATCCTCGGCCACGTACAGATTGCCGCCGCCGAGGGCCAGCGCGCTCGGTCCGTTCAGGATGGCGCCGGTGGCTGGACCGTTGTCGCCGATCGTGGCGTCCGGCTGTCCGGGGCCGGGCCCTGCGAACGTGGAGATGATTCCTGTCGCGCCGTCGATTCTGCGGACGCGATTATTGAAATGATCGGCGATGTAGAGATCGCCGTTCGCATCGATGACGACGTCCGATGGCCGGTTCAGCGTTGCCCGTGTGGCCCGACCGCCGTCGCCGCCGAATCCCGCGCCACTGTTTCCGGCGACCGTGGTGATCGATCCGTCAGTGCTGATCTTGCGGACCAGATTGGCGTACTGCTCGGTGACGTAGAGATTCCCGGCGCTGTCGAAAGCCAGGCCGGCCACGCCGAAGAGTCCGACATCGGTCGCTGCGTGACCGTCGTCCGTTCCGCCGCTGCCCATGCGCAGTGAGGGCAGCGGTGAGCAGAAGGGCGGCGGTTGCGATCAGCCGTCGGAGTCCGGGCATATTGGTGAGATGGAGTGAACATTCTACACTCTCGGGGTTCAGGCCTTCGCTTCGCACTTTTTCTACGATTCGTAGTGGAGCGGCGGCCTTTAGGCCGCCGACGGGCACTACCTATCGTAGAAAAAAGTACGAAGGAAAGGCCTGACCCCCTATGACTCTCTTTCTGGCCGTCCTCCTGGCGATTGGTCATCTGCGGGCAATTGACGCCGCGATCGACCAGGCGATTCAGGAGAAACGACTTCCCGGCGGCGTGCTTCACCTGGAACACGACGGCGCCGTGTACGAGAAGGCGTACGGCAACCGCGCGCTCGTGCCGCGAGTGGAGAAGATGACCCGCGACACGATCTTCGACGCCGCCTCAATCACCAAAGTCGCGGCCACCACTCCCGCCATCTGGCTGCTCATTCAGCGAGGCAAGATTGCCCTCGACGATCCGGCACAGAAGTACATCCCGGAGTTCCCGCAGAGCGACATCACCATTCGCCATCTGCTGACGCACACGTCGGGTCTGCGTCCCGATCTCGATCTGAAGGAGCCCTGGAGCGGCTATGACACGGCGATGCGCCTCATCATGCAGGAGCAGCCGATCAACAAGCCGGGCTACGTCTTCCGCTACAGCGACATCAATTTCGAGATCCTCGGCGAAATCGTCCGGCGCGTCTCCGGCCAGCCGCTGGATGTGTTCTGTCGCCGGGAAATCTTCGAACCTCTGCGTATGAAAGACACCGCTTTCCTGCCTACCACGAACCGCATAGCTCCCACCGAATCCGTCGACGGCGTGATGCTCCGCGGCATC
>QHVS01000310.1:4024-5501 GCA_003223635.1 Acidobacteriota bacterium
ACCGCCCGGCGGATGGGCGGGGTGGCGGGGCACGCCGGGCTCTTCACCACAGTCGGCGATCTGTCGAAGTACGCGCGGATGCTGCTACGAGTCGGATCACCGATCTTTCAGCCTAACATCGTCAAGTTGATGACTTCCGTCCAGTCGCCGCCCAATGTTGCGGTGCGGCGGGCGGGCGGATTCGATTTCGACTCCGGCTTCAGCCGACCCCGTGGCGATCTCTTTCCCATCGGCTCGTACGGCCACACCGGCTTCACCGGCGGCTTCTTCTGGATCGACCCGTACTCGAAGACGTTCTACATCTTTCTCTCCAATCGAGTGCACCCGGACGGCAAAGGCAACGTGCTGGCTCTCCAGCGAACGCTGGGGACGCTCGCCGCACGCGCGGTGGGCTATACGACCCCGACCGCCACGCGCGTCGGCTGGGTCACCGGCGTTGGGGATGCGTCCAACGGCATCGACGTGCTGGTGTCGACGCGCTTCGAGCCGCTGCGCGCGATGCGCATCGGCCTGATCACCAACCAGTCGGGCATCGATCGGGCCGGCAATCCGACCATCGATCTTCTCGTCGCGCTCTTCAGTCCGGAGCACGGCATCCGCGGCGTTCTCAATGCGAAGGTGCCCGACACGATCGATCCGGTCAGCGGCCTTCCGATCTACAGCCTCTACGGGGAGACGCGGAAGCCGAAACCCGAGCAGCTCGCCGATCTCGACGCGCTCGTCTTCGACGTCCAGGACATCGGCGCGCGCTTTTACACCTTCGTCTCCACGATGGGCATGGCCATGGAGGCAGCGGCGGAGGCGAAGAAGAAGTTCATCGTGCTCGATCGGGTCAATCCGATCGGCGGCGCCGCTTTCGAGGGGCCGCTGCTGCGCGGCGAGACCGACTTCGTGGGATGGCATCCCATCGTCATCCGGCACGGAATGACGGTCGGCGAGCTGGCGAAGATGTTTCGCGACGAGCGGCACATCGACGTCGATCTCACAGTGATTCCGCTCCGCGCATGGGCGCGCCAGCAGTGGCAGGACGACGCGGGGCTGCCATGGATCAACACCTCGCCGGCGATGCGCAGCCTGAGCGCGGCGGCCCTCTATCCGGGCATCGGGCTCCTGGAGAACGCGATCTCCGTCGGCCGCGGCACCGCCACGCCGTTCGAGTTGATTGGCGCGCCCTACATCGATGGCGAGCGCCTGGCACGCGAGCTGACGTTGCCAGGCATCGCGTTCACGCCGGTTCACTTCACTCCGGATTCAAGCGTCTTCGCCGGCAAGCAGTGCGGCGGCGTTCGGATGACGATCACCGATCGCCAGGCGCTGCGCCCGGTCTTCACCGGCGTCACGATCGCCACGGTATTGCATCGCCTCTACCCGAACGATTTCGATGTCGACAAGATGCAGCGCTTGCTGCGCGATCCGCGCACGCTCGAGGCCATCCGCAACGGTGTCACCATCTCCTGGGCTGAAGACGAAGCGGAGT
>QHVS01000323.1 GCA_003223635.1 Acidobacteriota bacterium
GGATCGAAGTCGGCGTCTGCGAAAACGTTCCTGAGAAACTGGAGCGGGCCATGGAACGCCATCCGTTGATCGAACCGGCGCTCATCGAGGCCAGCGAGTTCGCCGAGGCCATCTTTCGACGCGGGGAGGAAGCGCTGCGCTTTTGCTGTCAGAACGATTGCGCGCCGATACATCTCATCTCCACTCGTGGCGCGCTGCCGGAGGCCGCGTGCGATCGCGCCATCGTCGTGATTTCAACCTGGCCCCTCGATTTTCCTCAGCTTCAGGAGTTGTTCGACAGCGCCAGGCAGCGCAACTTCCGGTGGGGCGTGGCCATCCCGGTCATCTTTCCCGTGACTACGAATCTGGAAGCGCTACGCGATATTGCCGACGCGGCGCGGGCTGCCGGCGCGCGGTTCATCGCCGCGCTGCCGATCGAAGTCGACGCCGGCGCGCGCGGTGCGATCGCCAGGTCCCTGGCCCTGAACGACGATCCCGAAACGTACGACTTGTTGTTTCACGCCGACCTGGAGCCGATCCATGTGGCTACCGAGCGGCACATCGCCGCGCTGGCTGCGGAGATCGGAATCGCGGACTTCATCACGCCGCCGCTGTTCGAACAGCGATCGAACTGGAACGCTGCGCTCCTTCTCACGCTCACCGCCACGCGCATGATCGCCATGAAACACGACGTGGAGACCGCCTCCCGCATCGCCCGCTCCGCCCGGACTGTGGCCCAGCTCGACAAGCCGATCGAGCGGATCGCCTCCGCCGCCCGACTGACCATCATCGGCTCACTCGACCCCATCAGCGTCGAGGCGCTCACGGAGTGGGTCGAGAGCGGCCACTCGACGTTCGTCGATCACGTCAACAAGCAATGGCGCCTGCGACGCGATGCGGGGATGTAAAGGTGTAATGGGGTCAGGCCTTTGCTTTTTTCTACCTGGCGTAGAAAAAGCAAAAAGCAAAGGGCTGACCCCATGCAAATGACCCCATGCAAACGCGTAGCGGAAGGGGGCGCGGGGGGGCGGACCTCTTGAACGCTTGCTTGAATCCTACCGAGGGTGGACGCGAGGATAGCAGAATTTCAAAGTTCCGTCATAAGTTGCAATCGCCATGACGCGGCGAAAACAGCTCATCGCTCTGGCCATCGTCGTCGCCATCCTCCTGCTGGTCGTGGCGGTTGACGGATGGTTGATCTGGCGTCACGCGAGCACGACCGTCGCACGCCTCGGGCAGATTGGTCAGCAGAAGGAAACGGAGATTGACCTTTCCTCCCTGGTCACCCGAGTCCGCGATCTCAGCCGGCTCGAAACGGCGTCGATGCGCGTCGTACACGTCGGAACGATCAGCCAGTCGTACGAGATGGTCCCCAATGCCATCGCCGGTGACGAGATCACCTTCTTCGCCGCCGGCGACGTGATCGCCGGTGTCGATCTCTCGCAACTGAAGCAGGAAGATGTCCGCCGTGAGGCCGACGGCACGATCGTCCTCCACATGCCGCCCTCCCAGATCCTGGTGACCCGGCTGGACAACCGCGAGTCGCGGGTCATCACTCGAAAGACCGGGATGCTTCGCAGCGCTGACAAGCATCTGGAGAGCCGGGCCCGTCAGTACGCGGAACAGGGAATCCGCATCGAGGCGATGAAGAAGGGAATCCTGCCGATGGCCTCGCAGAACGCCGAGGTCAAGATCGCCGACCTCCTTCATACGCTGGGCTTCCAGAAGGTGCGCTTCGAGATTGCAGCAGCGCCTTCGCAAGGCTGATGGCCTGGCGAAGGGCCATCGACTTGTTGACGCACTCCTCGTATTCGCGCGCCGGATCGGAGTCGTAGACGATCCCCGCTCCGGCCTGCACGGTTGCGCGGTCGCGGGCCAGGACAATCGTGCGGATGGTGATGCACGAATCGAGATTTCCCGAGAAACCGAAGTAGCCCACTGCTCCGCCGTAGGGTCCGCGGCGCGTCGTCTCGAATCGATCGATCAGCTCCATGGCCCGGATCTTCGGCGCCCCGGTCAGCGTGCCGGCAGGAAAACAGGAGAGAAAGAGATTGACCGGCGTTCGATCCGGCCGCAAACGGCCGCGCACATCGGTGACCAGGTGCATGACGTGGCTGTAGCGCTCGATGTAGCGGAACTTCGTCACCTCGACGGAGCCACTGCGGCAGACGCGGCCGAGATCATTCCGGCCCAGGTCGACGAGCATGAGGTGTTCGGCGTTTTCTTTCGGATCGGCGAGCAGCGCCACTTCGAGCTTGCGGTCCTCTTCCGCCGTCTTGCCCCGCGGCAACGTCCCGGCGATCGGCCGCGTCTCCGCGACGTCGTCGTCCACGCGCACGAGCATCTCCGGAGATGCGCCGACCAGCGTGCACTCCGCCGTCCGCAGCAGAAACATGTAAGGCGAAGGATTGATCGAGCGCAGCGCGCGGTAGAGCGTCAGCGCCTCCGCGCCGGGAAACTCGGTCTCCCACCGCTGAGAGAGCACGATCTGATAGATCTCGCCCGCCACGATCTCCTCTTTGGCCGCGGCGATCATCCGCTCGAATTCGGCGCGCTCGAAATTCGGCTGGAATTCGGTCGGCGCGATCTCCGGCGGGAAGGACAGAAGATCGACCGTGGCTCCCCGCAGTTTCTCGATCGCCCGATCCAGCCGGCCGTTCGCCTCGGCGAACGACGCATGCGGATCAGAGGTGAACAGATTGGCCACGACATAGAGACGCTGACGCACGTGATCGAAGACCACGACGTTGTCGAAGAAGAGAAGGCGCGCGTCCGGAATCCCGGTATCGTCCGGATGTGTGTCCGGGATGCGCTCGCTCCAGCCAGCCACGCCGTATCCGAAGAATCCGACGGCGCCGCCGAAGAAGGGCGGCAGCTTCTCCTCTCCATACACGCGCAGCGGCCGCAGCTCTTCGTTGAGCAGGGCGCCGGGATCGGGCGTGTTGCGATCGAATCGAATGCTGCGGCGCGGATCGAATCCGACGAAGGAGTAGCGGCCGACATTTTCGCCGCGCTCGACGCTCTCGAACAGGAACGCTTCGACGTTGTCGGTCGACAGCGCGGCGAAGGCGGCCACCGGCGTGAGCGCATCCGCGCTCAGCTCGCGCACCACAGGCACGATGTCGTAATCGCGGCGAAGTTCTGGTGTCATGTCGAGCACGCCTGTACGAACAGCTCATTCTGGCGGATTGCCTGCGCTTCGAGAAGCCGCCGTCCGCTGTCCGGGGTCCGCGCTCCGCTGTAGGCTGCCTCAATGATCGTGGCCACCGGCGGAATCTGGACCTC
>QHVS01000324.1 GCA_003223635.1 Acidobacteriota bacterium
ATCGTATCGACGACATCGAGCCCGCTCATGCCCGGCATCTGCACGTCGAGAAAGACGAGGTTCGGTGAGAGGCGGCGAATCAACTCCACCGCCTCGCTTCCGTTCGAAGCGGTGCCGACGATGTCGATGCTGTCCTTTTTCGCCAGAAGGTCTTCGATCCGCTGACGCGCCAGCGGCTCGTCATCAACGATCAGGACTCGCAGCCGCTCAGGCACCCGATGCTCCCGCCGCGCGGAACGGAATCAGGATTTCGGCGATCGTTCCTCCTTCCGCTGCCGGTGCCAGCATCAGCTTCCCCTGGTCGCCATATAGATGCTCGATGCGCTCCCGGGTGTTCGCCACTCCCACGCCGCCGCTGCCCACGTTCTCGGAAATCCCCGGGCCGTTGTCGCGGACGGTGAGAATCACGCGATCTCCATCTCGGCGTGCGGCGATGGTGATTTCGCCGGCGCCGGCCGCGCGACTCACGCCATGCTCCAGCGCATTCTCCACGATCGGCTGCAGGATGAAATCGGGGACGAGAGCGTCCAGGATCTCGTTCTCGATTTCCATCCGCACCCGAAGCCGGCCCTGAAAACGGATCTCCATGATCTCGATGTAGCGGCGGATGAACGCCAGCTCTTCGCGCAGCGGCACTTCATCCGATCGGTTGCGATCGATCGTATGCCGCAGAAGCTCGCTGAGGCGGGCGATCATCCGCCGAACCCCCGCCGGATCGCGCTCGACGAGGGCAGAAATCGCGTTCAGGGTGTTGAAGAGAAAATGCGGATTCACCTGCATGCGCAGCGCGTCGAGACGCGCTTCGGCCAGTTGTGCCTGCAGCTCGACCGACTCCCGCTGCCGGCTCTGATCGCGCAGAAAGTATTCGCGCGCGAAGCCCGCCGCCAGGATGGAGAAAAACACCAGGAGTTGATTCACGAAACGAAAACGCCCCAGATCTCGGAATGGAGCGAACACGCTTCCGCCGCGCCGCAGCGCGTTCTCGAAAATCACGTCCCGGGCGACGTCCAGAACGAAGTAGACGGCCATGGCCACGGCCAGGCCGACGACGATGATCATCGGAATGCGCACGATCCATTTCGACCGGGCCAGGCTGACGCGGCTGCTCAGCCAAAAAATCAGCGGTGTGAACAGCGCCCAGATCCACGCTTCGATGAAGGCCAGGGCGATCGGGCCCGCCGGCGACATGACGCGGAAACCGAAACCGCGCGGATCGAGCAGCCGGCTCACCGCGGAGACGGTGGCCAGCGAGGTCCAGAAGAGAAAGATCAGCAGCAGCTCGCGCGAGCTGAGACGCTGATACGGCCGATCCGCACCTTCGCCAATCGTCATGGGGGCGCTTCGATGCAAGCCTTCAGCCTCCGCTCATCGCATCATGATGCAACTCGTGACACGGAGATGCAGTTCGTGAACTTCCTGAAAGAGAAGCGGCGCCCCGAATGTCTTTCTGGTCAGACTGGCAATCAACCAAGCCGCCAGCAAGGAGACCAAGAATCATGAGGAACAAATTGATCACCGCAGTAGCCGTGCTGACCCTCGGCGCCTCGCTCGCCGTCGCCGCTGTACACGAGGGCGGCTGGGGCAATCATGAGGGGAAAGGCCGGGGAGAGTACAGCGAGAAGCTCGCGCAGAAGTTGAACCTCACCGATGCGCAGAAGCAGCAGCTCGCCGACCTGGAGAAGAACTTCCGCGAGCAGAACGCGTCGTTCCTCCAGTCGTTCCGCCAGAACAGGCAGGATTATCGCGCGGCGATGACAGCCGGCGACACCGCCAAGGCGGATTCGCTCAAAGCGACGCTCGAGTCGCAGCGCGCGCAGATGAAGCAGCTCCGCGACGCCCAGGATGTGAAGATTTCTTCGATCCTCACGCCTGAGCAGCGCGCCCAGTGGCAGCAGCTCAAGGCAGAGCGTGCCGCGCGGCATCAGAGCAAGCAGTAAGCAATCTGCGGCTCAGCAGTAATTAGAGGAGGCGGAAACGCCTCCTTTTTTGTTGATGACGCCAAACCTGCAGCTCATGACATGCATATGCAACTCATTGACAACGCGAAAGATCCATGCGCAGACCCGCGTTCCCATCGGCATACAAGGGGAGGTTTTTCATGAATAAGAGATCGGTGATCGTGGTCGCGCTGGTGGCGTTCATTGCCGTCGTGGGAATGCTCGTTTATCGCGCGGCCTACGCAAAGCAGGCTCCGCAATACCGATTCGTACAGATCGAGCGGGGCGACATGCAATCGACCGTGTCGGCCACCGGAACGCTCGGCGCAGTGACCACCGTCAGCGTTGGAACTCAGGTTTCGGGACAGGTCGCCAATCTGCTGGTCGACTACAACAACCATGTGAAGAAGGGGCAGCTTCTGGCCCGCATCGATCCCACGTTGGCGCAGCAGGCCGTCACTGACGCCGAAGCAAACCTGGCGCGCGTACGAGCGCAGGCGCTTCAGGCTTCGCGCGATGAAGCGCGGAACAAGCAGCTCGCGAACGACGGTCTCATCGCCAAGAGCGCGCTCGAGCAGACTCAGTCGGCGTACGTTGTAGCCGATGCGGATGTGCGGTCGGCACAAGTCGCGGTGGATCGAGCGAAACAGAATCTCGCCTACACCAACATCTATGCGCCGATCGACGGCGTAGTCGTCGACCGCAATGTGAACAAGGGGCAGACGGTGGCTGCGAGTTTGTCGGCTCCGCAGCTCTTCCTGATCGCGAACGATCTCTCGCAGATGCAGATCCTGGCGCAGGTCGGTGAGAGTGACATCGCCCAGATCAGGGAAGGACAGCCGGTGCAGTTCACCGTGCAGGCCCTGCCATCTCAAACATTCAAGGGAACCGTGCAGCAGGTGCGTTTGCAATCGACCACGCAGGACAACGTTGTCAACTACACGGTGGTGGTCTCGGTCAGCAATCCGGAGAACAAGCTTCTCCCGGGCATGACCGCGCGTGTGAACTTCCTGACGAAGTCGGCCAACGATGTTCTCAAGGTGTCGAATGCTGCGCTGCGTTTCCGTCCTGCAACAACCGCGTCAACAACTACCACGACAGCGGCACCTGCTCAGAAGTTCGGTGCCTCGCGTCAGCGAAGTCAGCAGGGCGGCACGCTCTACACACTCGACGCGAAGGGCCAGCTGCAGGCGATCCGGGTTCGCACCGGAGTCACTGACGGCAGCATGACGGAAGTGCAGGGAAAGAACCTGACGGAAGGGGCGAAGGTAGTCGCGGGAATGTCGCAACTGACAACCCAAAGCGCGCAGACACAGACGAGCGCAAGCAGCACGCCATTCCAGAACGGCTCGCAGCAGAACAGCCGCGGGCCGCGGGGAGGCTTCTGATGAACGACATCGTCATTCAAACCGACAAGATCGTGAAGACGTATGCGAGTGGATCGAACGAAGTGCACGCGCTGCGCGGTATTGATCTGACGGCGCATCGCGGCGAGTTCATTGCCATCATGGGGGCATCAGGGTCAGGCAAGTCGACCCTGATGAATCTTCTCGGCTGTCTCGACATGCCGACGTCCGGTTCATAT
>QHVS01000325.1 GCA_003223635.1 Acidobacteriota bacterium
GAACAAATACGGACTGGCTGAAGTCCTTGAAGGTGGTGAACCGGCCAAGCTCGTTGGCTGCGAAGACCTTCAGCAGGATCGGCGGACTGATGATGTCGGTTGGGGAGAAGCGCAGACCGTTGGAGAACTTCCCTTCCGCTGCGCCTTCGAAGTTGAGACGGAAGGGAAGGGTGGTGGTTCGCTGCGATGGGCTGAGGACGTAGACGAGGATCAATGCGGCCGCCACGAAGAGTGCGACGGCGGCAAATGAAACGAGCATCGCAACTTTGTAGGTCCGCAGCGCGTGAACCAGGTGACTCAGTGAAGCGGGACGCTCGCTGTCGATCTGGCTTTCGTGGTGAATGACGTGGGTCTCGTGTAGATGATCGGGCATTGTGCGGTGCTCGGATCGGAATCGCCGATAGGATGTCAGCCCTGCCCCCAACCGTCAAGGAGCATTCTCGCTTGCGAAGCGGTGGCTGCTGATGTCTAATACCTGTGTTCAACCGTTGAACACGCATGACTTTTCCACTCAGCCACGAGGCCCGCTACCGGATTCTCAAATATCTGCACGACCATCCGGAAGGCACGCAGCGCGAGCTGGCCCGCGAGTTGGGCATGAGCCTGGGGAAGGTCAACTATTGCCTGCAGGCGCTCGTCGCCAGGGGCTGGATCAAGGTTCGCAACTTCCGAAACAGCAACAACAAGGCGGCATACCTCTACATCCTGACCCGGAAAGGCATCGAGGAGAAAGTCAATGTCACCGCGGACTTTCTTCGAAGGAAGGTGGCCGAGTACGACCTCCTGTCGAAAGAGATCGAACGGCTGACCGAAGAAGTGAAGGAGCTCGGCTCCGGTGCACAGGGCACCAAGCGCGGAACTGAATGGTGAAGCGCGCGCTTGTCACCGGAATTACCGGCCAGGACGGCTCCTACCTGGCGGAGCTGCTTCTTTCCAAGGGATATGAGGTGCACGGGATCATCCGACGATCGTCCTCCTTCAATACCGCGCGCGTCGATCATCTCTATCAGGATCCTCACGTCAAAGATCGTCATTTCATCCTGCACTACGGCGATCTGAACGACGCCTCATCGCTGAATCGCATCTTGCGAGTGGCCAGCCCGGACGAGATCTACAACCTCGGCGCACAGAGCCATGTGAAAGTCTCCTTCGATACCCCCGAGTACACCGGCGATGTCACCGGCCTCGGCGCAACCCGTCTGCTGGAAGCGATTCGCGAGCTTCAGATTCGACCGCGGATTTATCAGGCTTCCTCGTCGGAGATGTACGGTGGAGCTTCCGAGGCACCGCAGTCGGAATCCACTCCCTTCTATCCGCGAAGCCCGTACGGCGTGGCGAAGGTTTACGCGTTTTGGATGACGGTGAACTATCGGGAGGCATACGGCCTTTACGCAGTCAACGGAATCCTCTTCAACCACGAATCACCGCGGCGAGGGGAGACGTTCGTGTCACGAAAGATCACCCGCGCAGTTGGCCGAATCGTGCACGGCCTGCAGGACCGTCTATACCTTGGAAACCTGGAGGCAAAACGTGACTGGGGTTACGCCGGCGACTATGTCGAGGCGATGTGGTCGATGCTGCAGCAGAAAGAGCCGGAAGACTTCGTCATCGCCACCGGGCAGACGCACAGCGTGCGCGAGTTTTGCCATCGGGCCTTCGCCAGATCAGGCATCACGCTCGACTGGCGCGGCAAAGGACTCGACGAACAGGCCATCGACCGAGGAACAAAGAAAGTCGTCATCCAGATCGATCCTCGCTACCTGCGCCCGACCGAAGTCGATCTTCTCCGCGGCGATGCCTCGAAGGCGAAGCGCAAGCTTGGGTGGGTGTCTACGACCAGCTTCGAACGCCTCGTCGATCTCATGGTCGAATCGGACCTGAACCTGGCCGCACAGGAAGCGAAGCTGAAAGCGGTGCATCTATGACCGCGTTCTGGGCCGATCGTCGAGTTCTCGTGACCGGCGGCGCGGGATTCCTGGGAAGTTTTCTGACCGAGCGCCTCAGGCGCGAGGCCCCAGCCGCCCTCCTCGCGCCGAAGAAGAACGAATTGAACCTGCTCGATGTTGCCGGCGTGCGCGCTTACCTCAACACGCATCGTCCGAATCTGGTGCTTCACGCCGCGGCGGTCGTGGGCGGGATCGGTGCGAATCGTCTCCATCCCGGGCGCTTCTTTTTCGAGAACGCGGCGATGGGAATTCATTTGATCGAAGAGGCACGCCTGGCCGGTGTCGAGAAATTCGTTTGCCTGGGAACGATCTGCGCGTATCCCAAGTTCGCGCCGGTCCCGTTTCGAGAAGAGGATCTGTGGAACGGGTATCCGGAGGAGACGAACGCGCCGTACGGACTGGCGAAGAAGTCATTGCTCGTCCAGTTGCAGGCCTACCGGCAGGAATACGGCTTCAACGGCATCTTCCTGCTGCCGGTCAATCTGTACGGACCGCGCGACAACTTCGACCTGCAGACCAGTCATGTCATTCCGGCGATGATTCGCAAATTCATCGAAGCCAGGGACCGGCGGGACGATACCGTCACGCTGTGGGGAGATGGGACGCCGACGCGAGAATTCCTCTACGTGGAAGACGCAGCGCGAGGAGTTGTCGCGGCGGCGGCGGGCTACAACGAAGCGGATCCCGTCAACCTCGGGCGCGGTGAGGAGATCTCGATCCGGCATCTGGCGGAGAATATCGCCGCGCTCGTCGGCTTCCAGGGTCAGATCGCGTGGGATACCAGCAAGCCGAATGGACAGCCGCGGCGGAAGCTTTCCGTCGACCGCGCCGCCCGCAAATTCGGTTTTCGTGCGGAGACCACTCTGGATGAGGGCCTGCGGCGCACCGTGGAGTGGTTCCTCGAAAATCGAAGAGGCTTCGTTTCTCTGCAACACGCCGATGCTTGACCGGAGCAGATCGTGGCGGCGGATCGGCTCGGAATTGGCCATCGTGGCGATAGGCCAATGCGCCGC
>QHVS01000312.1 GCA_003223635.1 Acidobacteriota bacterium
GACGCCCGCGACAATTCCGAAACCGAGGAAAGCTCGCCCATAGTAAATAACCGCGCCGAGCGCACTTACGACCGTTAGCGTTCGGACGCGCGGCCACACCGAGATTGCTATAGACGACGCCCCTGCGACGACTAGTCCGAGCATCAGCGGCCAGTTGGTATCGACGATTGCCAACACGGTTGAGTGCTCAGTACTCAGCGGATTCTCCAATATTTGCCGGGCTCAAACCACACCATGCCTCGACCGCGCTTCCTGCGGAGGATCAGCTGATGCTCCAAAGCGTCGTGAAGAGAATTAGTCGTGTGCGGGTGCGCCGTAGTAACGCGCATACGCAGCACGGTAGTAGCCAGAGTAATAGTGGCCATGATGTTCCACATCGACGCGGTTCAGGACGGCTCCCATGAGCCCCGCTTGCGCCAGCGCAAGCTGCTTGAGCGCGCGTCGCGCCGCTTTGCGGTTCGTCATTTCCGCGCCGTGGGCCAAGATACAAGCGTCAGTAACCGCCATGACCGGTGGTGAGTCGATGATGACCCAATCGAAACGCTCCTTCAATGTGGCCAGAAACTCCTTGAACTTCATCGATCCGAGGAGCTCGGCGGGATTGGGCGGAATGAGACCTGACGGCAGAAGCCAGAGTTCTGGAACTCCTGAGGGGCGAACCACGTCGCCCACCTCCGAATTCCCAACGATGAAGTTGGAGAGACCAGGTTCCTGCGGATGGCTGAAATAGGAGTGTATCTGCGGCCGCCGCATATCGGCATCAACAAGCAACACGCGCTGGTTTGCCTGCGCCAAGGCAAGCGCCAGGTTACTGGACACCACCGTCTTGCCCTCGCCGGGACCAGTGCTCGTGACCACGATGGTCCGGCTGCCTTCCTCGACGGATGAAAACAGCACATTCGTGCGGATGGTACGAAAAGCTTCACTGAAGTGCGCCGGGACGCCGTTGTTGATGAGCGGTGCTCCGCCTGTCGCATACTTGTCAGGCGCGGCCGGGACCAGACCGAGGCACGGCATCCGAAGATGTGCGGTAATCTCGTCCGGCGACTTGATGCGGTTATCCAGGTATTCGAGCCCGAAGACGAAACCGACCGCGACGACTCCCCCGACCAGGACGGCCAAGAGAAAATCAGTGCGGGTGTTCGGTCCAGCCGGGCTGCGCGGCACTTCGGCAGCGTCGACGATCCGCACGTTCGTTGCGCGTAGCTCTTCGGACAGGCCAGTTTCTTTGGTTCGTTGGAGTAAGGCCTCGAACATCTGGCGGTTGCTCGCCGCGTCGCGCTGCAGCGCTCCATACGCGATCGCCTTGCGGTTCTGTCCGAGCGCCTCGTTCTTTTGTGCGTTGAGCGCCGCCACGAGATCCTGTTCGCGCGCGAGCGCCGTCAGGTATTCGTTGTGAACCGACTCGACAACTTTGTCAATTTCCGTGTTGAGCTTAGCCAGCGCGGTGTCGACGGCCGATCGCGCTTTGATCATGTCCGGGTGCTTGTCGCCGAGCGTTTCCGAAAATTGGGCCTGTTTGTGCTGCGCGTCCGCCAGCTCTGACTTCAGCTGTTGCACGAAACTGTTCGAAAGGATCGCCGGGAACGCGTCGAGCGCCGAGCGATCATCGGCCATCGTCCGGAGCCGATTGTAGCCGGCCTCTTTGGTAATCCTCTCGTTCTTGGCGGATGTCACCGCGCCGTTCAGGTCTGCCAGCTTCTGGACGACGATGTTCTGCCGATCCTCGAGCGACACGGCATCGTTGTCTTCGCGGAAGCGCTGGATCGCCAGCTCGCTGACCTCCACCTTTTTACGCTGCTCCGCGAGTTGCTGTCCCAACCAGTCGGATGCATCTTTCGACGCGTGAAAACGCAACTCGACGTTCTGCTGAATGTACTGGTGGGCAAGCTCATTGACGATGGTCGTGGCAAACACCGGATCTGGCGATCGGTACACCACGTCGACCAGACGGCTGTTTTTGACAGGGTTAATGACTAGGCCGCCAAGGAATGCGTCGATCGCCTGGGACTCGGCGGCACTTTCGGCCGGGGCCCGCTTCTCCCGCCCGATCGTTTCGGCTTTCGACTGGAAAGCGCCCCGCACGAGCGCGAGTATCCCATTTGTGAACCCGATAGCTCCGCGGGTGCTGGACGAACTCGTGGTGTTCGGTGTCGGTCCACCGAAGTACGGATGCTGCCACATGCGCAGTGCATCGAGCGTCTTTCTGGCGAGGGAACGGCTGGTCAACAGCTTCTGCTGCGTCTCGGTGAACTCATAATCGTACGGTGAATGTCCCTGATCGAAGACGTCCTTGAAATTGAGAACTTTCGGCGCCTCCACGTCGATCAGCAACTGCACACGCGCTTCATAAACCGGAATGCCGTTGAGCGTACGCAGCATCATCGCCAGCACTACCAGCACGAATGTCGTGACGGCCGTCCAGCGCCTCTTATAGAGGACGCGGAGGTGTTCGAGAAGGTGCGCTTCTTCCGGCGCGGCGTTGTCCGCGTCGCGATCGTCGTTCCAGTACGATTCCGCCTGGGGACGCGTGTCCTCAGCCGTCTCGTCGTGCCCGATTCGCTTCGACATCAGAAAAACCTTTCGAGAATGATGAGCGTATCGCCGGGTTCCACCGCGTCGCCGAGCTTCGCGTTGATCTCCTTCTTGCTACCGTCGACCAGACGCACGATTTTGATGCGACCCGTCGATCCGCGATCGGTGACGCCGCCGGCGAGCGCCAATGCCTGCAATACGGTGTAGCCGCGCTGGATCCGATAGGCGCCGGGACTCTTCACCTGCCCGAACACAAAAATACTGGCCGTCCGCCGCACGAATATCGTGTCTCCATCGCGTAGTCGCAGGTTTTGAGACAATGAACCCGCCTCGAGTTCGCCCAACTGCACCCGTACGACTTCGGAGTTCGTTTCGGTATCAGATAACACGGGCCCCGCCGCAGCACGACCCGGCGACGAGCGCACAATGACCGCCTCATCGCCCGCGTCGCTCGTCGTCGAGCCAGCCTGCGCCAACGCCTCCATCAGGGTCATGTTTGCGCCGAGCGGATACGCGCCTGGACTCTTGACCTCGC
>QHVS01000313.1 GCA_003223635.1 Acidobacteriota bacterium
GACGGCAAGATGATCGTGTTCGCATCGAATCGCGCCGATCCGGCCAGCCACGAGACGAATCTGTTTATTTCCGATTGGGTGGAGTGAGGTAGCGCCGGCAGCCGGCGCGGGCTGGTAGCCCGCGCACCCGCCGGCGGGTCGCCGGCGCTACTTTACCGCGTCACCGTCACCGTGGTCGTCGCCCGCGTCGGTGTTCCCGTGTCGTCGGTCGCTTCGACGTGAAGCTCGGCGTAGACGCCGCCGAAGAGGCGCTCATCGCCGACGGACTTTCGCGGCGCGAAGCGATAGCGCACCGTCCCATTGGCCGGGATCGTCGTCGAGTAGCCGAGGTTCTGGATGTCCGCCATGTTGTAGCTTTCAGACGCGACGCGGACCCGGCCGATGGCGTAGACGTCGGCGCTGACGCGGTCGACATTCACCGTCCGCCCGCCCGTCTCCCGCACCACGACTTCGAAGGGAAACTCGTAGGTGTTCCCGCTCACGCGCGTGGCCACGATCGGATTGGGGATGATCTGAATGCTGATCGCGCCGTGGCCGGGAACGGAGCTGGTGCTTCCGGTTCCCGGCTTCGGTGTCGCACACGCGGCAGCGATCAGCGTGAGGAAAGCGAGGGCGATTCGTCTCATGCCGCGCTACATGTGCATCAGCTCGATCACTCCGCAGGCGATTCGGGCGCCGGCGTTGCCTGAAGGCTGCGAGACGAGATCGTCCGCCTTCTCGTGCAGGACGATGGCCCGTCCGACCGGATTGATCGAGGCGTTCGGTGTCAACGAGATTGAATGCGTGGTGAAGCGAGTGTGCACTTCGCCGTTTGCGTCCGCGGTCACGTTGCCGAAATCTCCGGCATGATGCGAAACCGCGTCGGGCGCGCCGTGAACCATGCCAGTCGGGTTGAAGTGGCCGCCTGCGTTCTGCGCGTTGTTGCCGCAGTCTCCCTTCTCGTGAATGTGGAACCCGTGCACGCCTGGCGGCACGCCGGTCAGATCGACCACCACTTCGACGTTGCCGTCGCCGACGTCCTCGAGGTGCACTGTCCCTTTGGCAGTCTGCCCACTGGTCGGCTGCAGCGTCGCCATGGCCATCGGACGCTTCGTGTGTGCACAGGCGGCAAAGAACAGAATCGCGGGAATGAGGATCAACCACTGCTTTTTCATGAACCCTCCACTCTAGGTTTGAGAATGATCGTTACCTTCGTGCCGGATGGGGGAAGGCGTTGGGGAAGCGAAGTGTAGACCACGCCGTCGCGCACGTAGTCCCGGATTGGGTGGGCGTGGTTGCCGATGGCGCCGCCGGGACAGGAATAGAGACAGACGATGCAGCCGGAGTGAAAGTCTTTCTGGAAGCGCTCGTTGCCTCCGTAGCGAAAGTCGAGCGCCGGCTGCACTCGTCCCTTTTCCGCGAGGAGATCGGAGAGGGGAACGCGTGAGCCATTCCATTCGACGAAGACGTCGACCGGAGTGCCGGCCACGCGCTTGTCCGGTTCGAGATTGTGCGGATCGCTGCGCGCATTCCACGAGTCTTCGGTGAGATTCTCTCCGCGTTTTGCGCCGAGCGAATCGAGGGCCAGACGCACGTCGTGATCGCTCGCGTCGCTGACGAGGAGGGCCCGATGGCGAGCTCGCCCGCCGCGCCAGACGATGGCGTGATGTCCCTCCACGCCGTTTCCGAACCTGCGCGACATCGCATCGGGCTGCACGGTCGCCGTGAAACGCACCTCGCCGTGCGCGCGATCGATTACCAACACCGGAGACGCATGGCTTGACGCGAGGACCGCCAGGAGGAGAAGCACGCGCGTATTCTATTGGCTCCAGGCCGCAACTCGACGGCCGACGTTGCCGATCCATCCCTTGGCCACATCCTGGTAGTACAGCGAGGCCGCCTTCTGCACCGCGTCGGCGAACGACGGGTAGGGCGAGATCAGTCCTGCCAGCTTGCCGATGGTCATCCCGTTCTTCCGAGCCAGAACGATCTCTTCGATCAGGGTCGAAGCATTCGGCGCGAGCGCGTGTGCGCCCACGATTTTCCCTTTTGCATCGCAGACGAGCTTGAGCAGTCCTCCGGGTGTCCGATCCACGACGGCGCGATCGACATCGATCATCTCCACACGGTACGTGCGCACACGATCCGGACCGAGCGCTGCGTTGGCTTCCGGCTCGGTCATGCCGATATGGCCCACTTCCGGATCCGTATACAACCCCCACGGGACGTGTTCGTAGCTGACCGGCGATTTTCCGGGAAAGAGCATGTTGCGCACGAGCTTGACCGCTTCATACGCCGCCACGTGCGTGAACTGCAGGCCGCCGTGAATGTCGCCGCAGGCCCAGATCCGCGGTACGGTGGTCTGAAGGTATTTATCGGCCACAACGAATGAGCGGTGCAGCTTGACGCCCGCTTCTTCCAGGCCGAGGTCTTCGGTGTTGCCGCGACGCCCGGATGCGACGAAGACTTCTTCCACGCGCAGCTCGCGAGTCTCGCCGCTCTTGTTCTCGATCCGCACCGCTTTGGCCCCGCCGTCGCGCCGCACCGACGTCACGCTCCATCCGGAATGAATGGCGATGCCTTCCTCCTGCAGGATCCGGCGGATGCGGGCGATCACATCCGGATCTTCCTTGTAGATGATCTCGTCGAGCATCTCCACCACGATGACTTCCGAGCCGAAGCGTCGGAAGATCTGGGCGAACTCGATTCCGATGGCTCCGCCGCCGAGGATGAGGAGCGAGCGGGGAAAATAGTCGCGTTTCAGAAAGGAGGCGTGATCGAGGAACCCGCTCTCCTTCAGCCCGTCGATCGGCGGGACGGCGTTGCGGGACCCGGTGGCGATCACGATGTCCTTAGCCGTCAGGCGCCGGCCGTTCACCTCCACTTCGCTGCGCGAGACGAGGCGCGCGGTTCCCTCGATGACGTCGATGCCCAGCTTGCGAAACTTCT
>QHVS01000315.1:0-2689 GCA_003223635.1 Acidobacteriota bacterium
ATGTTCTCGAGGTCCGACACGAAGCGATCGCGCCGCTCGCCTTCCGATCCTTCTAAGAGCATTTCCGCGTAGCCGATGATCTGGTTGAGCGGATTTCGCAGCTCGTGGAGAAGGTGCGACGGCACCCGCGTTCGCGCGGATGCGATTTCGAGATTCGATTGCGGCCGCATGAGCGTACTCACGACAGCCTGCCGATCGGGACGCTCGCTGCATGTGCCGGGAAGGGCCGGTCTCTCAGCAGCAACGTGACCATTTTCGCGAGAAGGCGCGTCAGTTCAATGGGCTTGGTGTCGTAATCGTCGCATCCTGCCTCGATTGCTTTTTCGCGGTCGGTCGCCATTGCATGCGCCGTCAGCGCAATGATGGGAATGTGCTTGAGGTCGGCGTCAGCCTTCAATCGCCGGGTCGCCTCCCAACCGTCGATCATGGGAAGGCTCATGTCCATCAGAATCAAATCCGGAGCCTTGGTCCGCGCTAACTCGATCCCCATTTCTCCATCGACGGCCACTAGCACTTCGTAACCTCTTCGTTTGAGCCGGCGCGACAGCATGTCGCGGTTCATTTCGTTGTCTTCAACAATCAGGATTGTGGTCATGGAATGGACACCTCGAGTTGCTGCTCAGTGGCGCGAGGCGCCTTGCTGTCGGCGAGCAGGTCACGAACCCGCTCGAGAATGGACTCCCGGGCATCGCCGTGTTTCCGGATGATCGTTTCGACGTTACCGTTCAGCCGCTTGCGATCCTCGTTTGTCAGGTCCTGCGCGCTCAACACAACGATCGGAATCGACCGCCACTCGGGATGCCGCCGCACCTCGGCCGCGAATGCGAAGCCGTCCATTTCCGGCATCGCCAGGTCGAGAAAAATCAGACTGGGGCGCTGCCGCTTCATGACCTCGAGGGCCACAATTCCGTTCGATGCCTCGGAAACAGCCCATCCTTCTTTCTCCAGGATCGCCCGGGTCAGCGAGCGCATCGCAGGTTCGTCGTCGACGACCAGAACGGGGCAGGGAGGTCTCAGGCACATGTACTTCTTCAGGATCTGGGAGAGACGACGGCGATTGACCGGCTTGGTGGCGTAATCGGAGGCGCCGAGGGTGAAGCCGCGCGCCGCGTCATCGACCATCGTCAGCATGATGACTGGGATGTCACGCAACGTCTCGTCTTCTTTCAGCGTCGACAAGACGCTCCACCCATCCATGTCGGGCATCATCACATCGAGCGTGATGGCTGCCGGCAGCAACTGCCTGGCGAGTTGCAAACCCTCTATACCGCCCTTCGCTGTTTTCACAGTGAAGCCTTCTTTGCGCAAATAGCGTTGCATCAGGTCGCGCTGCATCGCGTCATCGTCGATGACCAGCACGCACGTTCGGATCGCAGGAAGGGGTTCAACGGTGTTCGCCGCGCCGCCGTTCACTATCAGATGCGACATCCGACGATCGCCTTCAATTGGCGTTGCCTGCGTCGGTTGACGGATCGTGGCAGGCAGCTTAATCGTAAAGACGCTTCCTTCATCCGGCACGCTATGGACCGTGACGTCGCCGCTCATCATTTGACAGAAGCGGCGCGTGAGTGCGAGGCCCAGACCTGTGCCGCCGAATTTTCGCGTCGTCGACGGATCCGCCTGCGTGAAGGGCTGAAAGAGCCGGACAATCTGCTCGGGACTGAGTCCGATGCCGGTGTCGGACACTCGGAACACGACCCACTCGCTGCCGTCCATGGGCAATCGTTCGGCCAAGACTTTGATGCGGCCGTCGTGAGTAAATTTCGTCGCATTGGAAACGAGGTTGAACAGGCCCTGACGCAGCTTACTCAGATCTCCGTGCATGAACCCGATGTCTGGCGCGCACCTAACCTCGAGCGTGTTGCCATTCTTCACGACCTGCATCTCGATGGTCGACGCGACCTCGGCGATCAACACCGCGATGTCGAAAGTCTCGAGGTGCAGCTCCATCTTGCCGGCCTCGATCTTCGAGAGATCGAGGATGTCGTTGATGAGGACCAGCAGGTTCTGGCCAGCAGTGGAGATTTTTTGCAGATCGGTATTGAAGTCGAGCAGGTTCCTCTCGACCGCGTCCTCCTGCAGCATCTCCGAAAACCCGAGGATCGCGTTGAGCGGTGTACGCAACTCGTGACTCATGTTCGCCAGAAAGAGACTCTTCGTTCGATTGGCGGTTTCAGCCGCTTCCTTCGCTTTTGCCACTTCTGCCTCGGCGCGCCGCCGTTCGGTGACGTCTTCCATCGCCAGCACCACGAGCTCGGCGTGGCTGCCCTGGCGCAACTTTCGAGCGTTCAGCAGCATGACGCGCCGGCCAATGGTCGGGAAATCGTGTTCCAGCTCGAAGTCATTGAAGACCGAGCTGGTCGGAACGATGTCCTCAAGCAGCGTGCGCAGATCCGGAATGTCCCACTGGCCATTGCCGAGCTCGTAGATCAGGCGGTTCTCGGTCTCTTCCGAAGATACGTGGAAGGTTTGGTAGAACGCGCGGTTGGCGGAATGAACACGCAAACTGCTGTCGAGAATGAGGAGCGGCTCGCGTACGGTGTCTACGACATCCTGTGCATACGCTTCGATCTGGTCGAGCAGTTGTTGCGCTCGCCGCCGTTCTGTGACGTCTTCCATTGCCAGCAGAACGAGATCGGCATGAAGCCGTCGCGCGTTCAGCAGCATGATCCGGCGGCCGATATGCGGC
>QHVS01000315.1:2703-6102 GCA_003223635.1 Acidobacteriota bacterium
AACGAAATCGTTGAAGACTGAGCTGCCCGGCACGATATCTTCGAGGAGAGTTCGCAACGCGGTCAATCCCCACTGTCCATTGCCCAGCTCGTATACGTGACGACCCTCCGTTTCCCCGGGTGAGATGCGGAAGGTCTTGTAGAACGCCGTGTTCGCCGAACGCACGCGAAGGGCGGCATCGAGAATGAGCAGCGGTTCGCGCACGGTGTCGAACACGTCCTGCGCGAAGTTCTGCAGGTCGGGAATGAGCGGCCGCGTGTTTGTGACCCGATGCTTTACATCGTGTTGAAAGCCGAGGATTTCGGCCATATCGCCTCCTGGTTTTTCAACCGGACGCGATCGCCACGGCCGGACAGTCGATGGTCAAAAAGAGAGAAGGGCTGAGCCCTGAGAAGTCCGAGGTTACGCCTTAAAAGAACTGCCGTCTGTGCAATTCAGGACAGTCGACTGCCCACAGCGGTTTTAGTGCCGTTCTCATCCGTCGTCTCGCGTCGCTTCACCGACTTCGCGGCAATTCGCGTCTCATCTATGGGAACTGCGATGATCGGACCTTGTGGATCACGCACTTTATTGGTCCCTCATCAAGGCATCACGCCAGACGGTGTCACGATCACGGAATCTGACTCTGCGTAAGGGGCAGAGATGGTGACGTCAGCAGGTTTTGAAACTCACTTGGTCCTGAATCGCACTCAACAGGAGGTCGTCGGCTCGATCTCGATCAGCTCCACCAAAATCAAAGCAGAAGTCTGAAGGCAGAAAGCAGAAGTGCTCCTGCTCGCCATTCCGCTCCTCTGCAAGGGCCTGGCGCGCCGTTTAGACCGAGGAGTGTGTTTTCTGACCCGATGACGTCAAGAGCGTGAAGCTCTCGGGGTCGACCGCCGCGCTGAAGTAAGAGCCTTGCGCCTCCTGGCAGCCATGAGTCTTGAGGAAGTCGAATTGCTCGCGCGTCTCGACGCCATCGGCGGCGACCCGCAGGCGGAGCCTGCGGCTCACACTGATGGCGGCAGCGACGATCGACGCGTCGGCCTCGGCGGTCGCGACGCTCGCCAAGAGACTGCGATCCATCTTGACCGCGTTGATTGGCAGCACACGAAGAGAGCCGAGGGATGAGTAGGCACGAACGGCCTCGCGCAGGATAGTGCCTGCTGATCAAGGGCCCGATCCGTTTCGGCTGGGGGAAAGAGAATCTCTCGTTCCGTCAGCTCTTCACGGTGCGATTCATTCGCGAGGGCACCGTCGAGCAGGTCGCGTGGTTCAACGAGTTGTGTCGGAGGACGACCACCGGCGAGATCGCTGCCGAGCTCCTGAGCTTGCGCGCCCGCATGAACGTCGGGGATTTCCTCGAACGCGTGCGCGTGCCGACGCTTGTCATGCACGCTCGCGAAGACAACGTCACGCCGCTCGCGGAAGGATGGCTCGTCGCGTCCCTCATACCCGATGCCCAATTTCATCGAGCTCGACTCAAAGAACCACATCCTGCAGGAGGACGAGCCGGCCTGGGTCCGATTTAAGGAAGCGGTTCTGGAGTTCGTCGGCCAGCGATCCAATTCGTCGGAGCACGATCGATTCGCGTCGCTCTCGCGGCGCGAGCGTGAGATCCTCGCGCTCATCACCGAAGGCCTCGGGAATGCGGAGATCAGCAAGCGTTTATCGATTTCGGAGAAGACAGTGCGGAACCACATCTCGAGCTTTTACGACAAGCCCGGCGTGGGGACGCGGGCGCAAACGCTGATTTTCGCGCGCGATCACGGCTTCCGTTTTTGACTACGGTTTACCGTCGGCCCTCACGTTCACGTCACACCCGGGCCGCAGTCCGCGTTTCGGCGTCCAGGCGTCGGCCAGCGCTTTGCCCTTTGCGATCTCGGCCGCCGATATCTGTCCCTCAGCCCGATGGACCGTGTTCTGATAGAACTCCAGATTGTTCTTCGCGGCTAGCCGCAGCCACATCTCAGCCTGCACTGGATCGCGCGGAAGATCCTTGTCACCCTTCAGGTAGGCCTTGCCGAGGAGCCACTGGGCATCCTGGTTTCCCTGCTCAGCAGAAAGCCTCAGCCACTTCGCTCCCTCAACGACGTCCTTTCGAGGCATCAGATAAATAGAACCCACGAAGAACTGCGCATCCCCGTTGCCCTGCGCGGCGGACGCCTTAAACCATTTGAGTGCCTGGTCGGAATCCTTTAGAACACCCTCGCCCATCATGTACATCTTGCCAAGAAAGAGCTGGGCGTCGGCATTGCCTTGCTGCGCCAGAGACGTGAATTCGCTGAGCGCGGCAGCGTAGTCCTTCTTCTCATAAGCGCGCTTCGCGGAAGCGAAGTCCGCTGCGGCGGAAACACTCGCGTATAGCAGGATCATAAGAGTGCAGAGGGAAACGCGCCTTAGCCATGAACTCATCTTGAGTTTCTCCTTTTGTTTTCCTCTTGAAGCGATAAGTCAGGCCTCAAGCCTGGTGGCTCGAGGCCTGACTTGCATTGCCGATACGGTTGCGGTTACGGGTTGCTGTTGATTGTGTTGAAGCTGAAAACCTTATTTTGCTGCACGGTCAGGTTCAACGGTCCCACGCAGGTCAGAGCTTCGCTGATTCCACTACCGCCAAGGGCGGACTGCCAGGTTGTCGTGATGGTGTACTGACCCGACGAGAGAGGATTGAGAGGCCCTCCGGCGAGGAAATCAAAGCTGTGCGCCGAAACGGTGCTCTCGTCGAAGGAAATGAAGCAGCCGCCGTCAATCGCCAGACACTCGGCGGCGAGCGCCTGGAAAAGGTTGGTGCTGATCTGGATGTAACGGGAGTCGTAGGTCACCCAGCCACTTGGAACGACAGGCACTTCCCCGTTAGGTCCACTGACGGTGACTTTGAAGTCAACGCCGGCCAGCGCGGAGCTGCTCGCGGTGTTCTGCTTCGAACTTACCGTGACATCGGTCAACAAGCCAACGACAGCCGACGGCCTGACGACGAAGATGTTGCCGGCGCCGGATGAGGTCTTGATCCCGGCTACGGCGTGGTCGATGCAGGTTCCGCTAGCCTCGGTGCAGACGCTGTTGCCAGAGGCGTCGAGAGTACAACTAATCTGGCATTGTTCTCCGCCCGCGATCCGACCGTTCTTCTGCAGCGTGCAGCCGATTTGGTTCAGAGGGCTCGTCCCGTAGCTAAAATTGCCGCTGCTCTGGGCGAACCCGGCGCTTGCAACTAGGGACATCGCTACTGCAACAAACAACGACTTTCGCGTGAACATATCTTCTCCTTTATGGTTCAGGTGCCGGCCGCCCCTGCGCAGGAGTCGGATACTCAAAAACAAAAAGGGGCGTTGGTACGCCCCCTTGGAAAGGACCGCTGTGTTTGTGTTAGGCCTTAATCTAACGCTCTCAGGCGGAGGCGGCCGTGAGTGGAATCACACATTC
>QHVS01000311.1 GCA_003223635.1 Acidobacteriota bacterium
AACTGAATCTCAATCCAACGGTCGACAATCCCAGCCGTGTGCAGCCGTACGTCGACACTGCGACCCTCGGCATTCAACGTGAGCTTTCGTCGACGATCGCTGCGGGCGTCGATTTCATTCACAGCGAGAGTAAGGGGACGTTGGTTCTCGTCGATCTCAATCCGTTCTCGCGAAGCCGGGGCGGCCGGCCGAACATCAGTATCCTCGACGGCAAGCCAGTGCGGATGGGCAGTATCAGCACGCTGGTGAACGCCGGCAGCAGCCGGTATGACGCCGTCCAGCTTTCGGTGCACAAGCGACTGCAAGGCGGCCTGGCGTTTCGCATCGCGTACACGTACTCCGATTCGTCGGGAAATTACGGCAACGCGGGCCCCTTCGGCGCGCCGAATACGGCCTACTTTCAGACGCGCAGCGAGAGCGGCTACAACTTCGATACGGGAGAGATCATCGGCGCGCCGCTGAAGCTGAACCTGGACAATCCGCTCAGTGCCGGGCAGCCCGTCGGCTGGCAGCGCAGGCATAACTTCGTCATCGCCTCTGCCTGGCATGTGCCGCACACACGCCTTTCCGTGTCATCGATTTATCGCTACATGAGCGGCGACCGTTTCACCGTAGTTACGACCGATCTCCTCGACAACGGGAACCGCGCTCCCGGCGGACCGATGTTCGGCGCCGAGAATCCCGATTTCCGCCGCCTCGATCTGAGTCTGCGGTATGCGATTCCGATTGCTCGTCGCAGCGCGGGAGTGACACTGATTGGCGAAGTCTTCAACCTCACGAATCGCACGAACTTCGTCAACGCCGGCGGCATGGTCGCTGGTACCTCCGGATTTCTCATCCCGAGTGCGACTTTCAGCCCGCGTGAGTTTCAGCTCGGTGCGCGACTCAGTTTCTGACGGCACTATCGCACCGAAGATTGTCCACAGGGCCCGGAATTCAAAGTGTCGTATTCGTGAATGAGAATGTCTTTGAGACCGGCGATTCGCTTCCATTCGACATCGATCAATTTGCGAATATCGTCAGGAAGCTTCTTGGCTGCCTCGCCGAGGCATTCCAGGTTCCGAACCACCCATCAATCGTTTTCTGATCGGCGCGGAAGTCGTCGAGCGAGAGCTTAGACGTGTAACTGCTGTTTCGGTCACGCCTCGACAATATCTTCAAGGTGGATGCGAATATCACGGGGCACGAACGGCCTCGCGCAGGATCCCCTCACGCAGCCGAGGCTTGATCGCGCTCTTCAATACAAGATCGACTTTGCGGAAGAGGATCTCTTCAAGTAGCTCTTTCACCGCCATGTAGCGATCAAACGATTTCTCCTGAAGATCGACGCAGAGATCGACGTCGCTTTCCGGACGCGCCTCTACTCGCGCAAACGAACCGAACGAGCCGAACTCGCGGCCGCCGAGTTCAACGCAACTGATGATCGTTTGCCCCACGGGTCATGAGGACATGCTACGCACCGTGAAAACCGGTATCTAATTTTCCTAATTCGCGATATCGAGATGAGTCCAGACCAATCCGGACAGCGATAGAATTTGCCGTTTGGAGGTGTCCGCGCATGTCTCGAGACAAGAAACTGAATCGCACTCAGGAGGTCGTCGGTTCGATCCCGATCAGCTCCACCAATCGTTTCGCGAAGGCGCATGTCGCCCGTTGCATCCGCTCGACGTAGCTCCGTTCTTGTGACGCTTGAAGCGTCTTGCTCACGATCGCTTCGTACGCGTCTTTCGGCGTCATCGTGATCGAGCGCGGTGAAGTCCCACGAACCATTGCTGGTCACAACGCGATTCTTCGACCGTTTCGACTGCTTTCGCGCTGTTCCGACGAGGTCAAGAGCGTGAAGCTCTCGGGGTCGACCGCCGCGCTGAAGTAAGAGCCTTGCGCCTCCTGGCAGCCATGAGTCTTGAGGAAGTCGAATTGCTCGCGCGTCTCGACGCCATCGGCGGCGACCCGCAGGCGGAGCCTGCGGCTCACACTGATGGCGGCAGGGACGATCGACGCGTCGGCCTCGGCGGTCGCGCCGCAGAATGGAAGGCGGACTCGGTGCGAGCCACCGCCGCAACGCGGGCGGGCGACACGTTGTTCGGTTGTAGCCATCCAGGAATCGCTCCTGGAAGAGCCTGCTCGTTCTGATCTCATTCATCTGTCATTCCTTTGTTGGGACCTTCCTTTTTGGCCCAAAGGGGCCACAAACGCGGAGAAACGATTGAAAAAAAAAGATTTACCCGTGAAGTCGATCTGCCTATGTGGCATGCGATCCGCGTATGAAAGCATTCAGAGGTCCAAATAAAATGATCCGTAGACCGACACACTCCTTCCGACCAGCTCTACTCGCACTCTTTGTCGCCTCGCTCTTTCCGGTCGCCGGAAGCGCGCAATCCGATCCGGTCAATCTGACCGCCGTGTTTCGAAGTTCCGGCGTGGACGTCGCCGATCTGCAGGTTTATCAGATCAATGGCATCGTCCTGATTCGCGGCACGAGCGCGGACAAAGGCAAAGCCGAGAACGCCGGGATCGTCGCGACGAAACTCGGTTATCCCCGAGTGGCGAATCTCATCGGACTCTCCGGTGCCATCAAGGATGTCGATATCGTCCGGTTTGCCGAGGGCAGTCTGGTCCGGCAGCCAGCGCTCGAGGGCTGCAAGTTCTACATCGCTTCCGTCAACGGAGTCGTGCGTGTCGGCGGCAGCGTCTACAGGGAAATACAGAAGGATGTTGCAGTTGACCTGCTCCGCAAAATCGGCGGAGTCAAAGAAGTCCGCTCCACTCTGAAAGTCCTCTGATGCGTGGCGTGATCCTCGAAGATGACACGACGATGCAGAACTGGTGTCGAAGCTTTAGAAATCGCTCCATGGCAGTGTCGATGTCTTTGCGTTCTGAAGGAAGCGAGCGGGTACAGTGTTCACGAGTGCCGAACCGTCAACGGCTTGTGGACCACCGCAAACAATCATCAGTCGAAAAGCAGTGCGTCGCTGGACTGGGAGCCTGTGTCCGCGACAGCGCTCGCACCGGCACCATCGACCGGTGTGGAGGAAAGGAACTTCGATGAACAGACAGCTGTGTTCGATCCGGCGATCTGGCAGTGCTATCGTGTCGCCATGACCGCCACCGGAATGAAAAGCGTTTCGTCCAGCCCAAAGACGCCTCCTCCGTTTGATCCTGAGGTTTTCCTCGAGCAAGCGGGAGTGGGCAGAACTCTGATCGATCTCAAGAAGAATCAGGTTCTTTTCTCTCAGGGCGACCCGGCGGACGCCGTGTTCTACATCAAGAAGGGCAACGTCAAATTGACCGTCGTCTCGCAACGCGGCAAGGAGGCGGCCGTTGCCCTGTTGGACGCCGGGAACTTCGTGGGAGAGTCATGCATCGCCGCAGCGGAGCGCGTGCGCCTGGTGACCGCCACGGCCCTGACCCGCTGCACGCTGATGCGCATCGAATCGAAGGAAATGGTCAGAGTGCTGCACGAGGAGCACGCCTTCGCCGATGTCTTCGTTTCCTTCCTGCTGGCGCGGAACGTTCGGATCCAGGCGGACCTCGTCGATCAGCTTTTCAATTCCAGCGAAAAGCGATTGGCCCGGATTCTGTTGCGGCTGGCCCACTTCGGCAAGGAAGGCAGGCCGGAGAATGTGATCCCGAAGATCAGTCAGGAAGTCCTTGCGGAGATGATCGGGACGACGCGATCGCGCGTGAACTTCTTCATGAACCGTTTCCGCAAACTCGGTTTCATCGAGTACAACGGCGAACTCGAGGTTCACAGCTCGCTTCTCAATGTGATCCTCCACGATTGACCTCTTCTCCGGCTGTGTCCTTTTGAACAGATTGCACGGCTGAATTCCGTTATGTTCACAAGGCAGCTCTCAACGTCATGCACGTAACCCAACTCTTTGACGAGATCCGTGTTTACGCCGGCGCCGCGGCGCGGACCGGCGTGCAATTCGAGCGTGACACTGTGCGTCGCAGCGGCGGTTGCTGCACGAGTCTGACCGAGTTGATCAGAAAAGCACGCGACGCCGGCGATGGCTACTATCTGCCTCTCGACCTTTGGCCGGTGAACACCGAGCGCGTCGCGTTGCAGAAAAGCTGGGTCGTGGCGTCGTCAGACGCACTGTAGTGCGTCGTGAGCTTCGACGAAGACGCTTTCCAGCTCACTTCGAGTCAGGGACATGGGGTCGCCCTTCCTTTCGTCGATCAGATTTCATCGGGCAAATCGCGTGGCTGATTCGCCACGAGAGGAATCGAGAACGAGAACGTGCTGCCGGTGGCCGGCGTGCTCTCGACCTGGATACTGCCGCCGTGCGCCTCGACTGCCAGTTTGCAGAAGGCGAGGCCGAGGCCGGTGCCGGCCCTTCGAGAGTCGAGCTGACCAAACTTTTCGAAGATCCGCTCGAACGCTGCGTGCGGAATCCCAATCCCTGTATCGCGGATTGCGAACCGGATGTTCTGTGCGTCGTCCGCCGACGCGATGACCGTCACGGTGCCGCCGCGTGTGAACTTGATTGCATTCGCGATGAGGTTGACGAGCGTGCGCGTCAACTTTTTCTCATCACCGGAAAAGTGCGGCAGTCCGGGGGCGATCTCCGTCATCAGCTGAATGTGTCCTTCGACGGCCAGTGTGGAAACCTGTTCGAGTGCTCCGGTCACAAGCGCATCCGCCGAGAGCTCAACGTACTGGAGCTGCGCAGACCCCGATTCCATCTTCTCGACATCGAGGAGATCGTTGACCATCGCCAGGAGCGTCCGGCCTCCGCTGGCGGCGACGGTCATCAACTCGCGTTGCGATTCATTCAGCGTGCCGAGGCTTTGCACCATGTCGACGCCGACGATCACCGCGGTGAGAGGCGTGCGAAGATCGTGAACGATCATATTTCGCATGTCGTCGCGGAGCCGCTCGACCTCCTGGAGGCGTTTGTAGTTCTCCTGCAATTGCTCGAAGAGGACGTTCTCCCGATCGCGACCGCGCTTCTTTTCCAGACAGGCACCGATCCGCGCTTTCAGCAAGGTTGGGTTGAATGGCTTCGCGAGGTAATCTTCCGCGCCAGCCTCGATACAGCGCACTACCGACTGCATTTCGC
>QHVS01000316.1 GCA_003223635.1 Acidobacteriota bacterium
ATCGCTCACTGCGAAAAAGTCCTGGTTCTTCTTCGACGACACGATCGTTTTCCTGACGAACAGCATCACTTGCACTTCCGGGAATCGCGTGGAGACCGTCGTCGATCAACGGCCATCGTGGGCCACGCCCATCCGGTACTCGTTCTATGGACACTCACCGCGTATCGAGCAGATCACACGCACCGGCACGTGGGCCGCTCTCGGCGGATCGACGGACAACGCCCCGCACACCGCGACGTTCCAGACGATCTGGTTCGATCACGGCACGAACCCGGCCGGCGACCACGTCGAGTACGCGATCTCACCTGGCCCGCTTGTTTTTCCACCGACGATCGTGGCGAACGATGCGACAGCGTCTGCGGTGCGTGCCGGCAACATGCTCGGAATCGTCTTCTGGAAGCCGGGCCTCGTCGAAGGCATCCAGTCCGACGCGCCCGCCGTGGTCTACCTCATCGACCGCGACATCTACGTCGCCGATCCGACCAACGGCGTCGGCACCTTCACGATCACAGTCGGCTCGCGCACGCTCACGGTCCCTCGCAACGGCGGTCGAACGTTCCACGCCGCGCTCGGCGGCCGCCGTCGCGCAGCGCGATAGATCGTTCACCACATCATTCGATAGGACGCCTCCACCGACCGCGCCGGCATGCGGTAGTACTGGGCGTCACCAAGCTCGCTCTCGGAGACGGGATCCCGCACGTTGTTGAGATTCCGGCCGTCGATCCGGATCTCGTTGCGCCCGCGGCGATAGCCGGCGCCGGCCGACCACGTCGTGTATGCCGATGCGCGCGCGGTATTGCGCTTGTTCAGGTAGCGCACGCCGACGTAGTTCATCAGGACGTTCGCGTTGAGTCCCTGCGCGGGCGCGTAGAGGAAACCTGCGCCGAGGAGATGATAAGGGGACATCTCCAGCCGGTGGCCGGAGAGTTGCGTCGGCACTCCGTCGAACTCCTGGACGAAATCGCGGAAGCGCGCATCGTGGTAGCTGTAGCCGAATTCGATGCGCGATTCACGCTGCACGGCGAAGTCCATCTCGTACTCCGCGCCGTTGAACCTCTCGTGGCCCGCATTCTCCAGAATCGGCAGGCCGCCCGGGCTCGTCGCGGCGATGACCAGATTCTTAAAATCCATTTGAAACGCGGAGAGCTGCCACCTCGCTCGTCCGGAAAGGAAGCGTCCTTTCGCGCCCGCCTCATAGCTCACCGCCGTCTCCGGCTTGAGAATGTCGGGTTCCGAGTCGGGGCCGAAGTCGATGGCCGCCGGCTTGAACGTGTTGCGGTAGTCGGCGAAGAGCGCGATCGCGTCTTTGGCGCTCGATCGGACCTGCCAATTGGCGCCGATGACCCCGCTGCCCCGCGTCGTGGTGCGGTGATTGGAGTCTTCATCCGTGGCCCGGCTCTCGCTGGTGTGATTGAGGCGCGCGCCGACGTCGACTCGAAGGCGGGGCGCCGGCGTCCACTCGGAGTTGACGTACAGACCGGAGAAATTTCGGCGGTCACGCAGGTTCGGGAAGTCGTCCGGCTCGATTCCTGAGGCGTTCGGCGAGTCGCGGCCGTCGAGTGAGACGAAGTAGTCGAACAGCCCGCTCGAGGCGTGCGCCTTGCCGTAGAGAAAATCGAGCCCTGCGATCACGCGAAGCGCCGGCGAGAAACGCCGAACGAAGTGCGCGTCGAAATACACATCATTGATCCCTCGATTCTGTCTGAAACCCTCGGCGTTCGGGTCCGTCTCCGCAACCGTTAGCAGAAATCCGCGCAAGATCTTGTAGTTGGAACGGGTGAAAGCGAGCGTAGTCGACCAATCGCGACGTTCGAAACCGAGGACGCCCTGAAAGCGGTTCTCGTCAATGTGAGCGTCGCGCGGATTGTGATTCGCGCCGATGGGTACCAGCGACGTCAACACCGGCCCCTCGCGCGGATGCGGCGAGCTGGGGTCCTGGCGGAGCAGCGCACCATCCAGATCGAAGCGCAGCGTTCCGCCCGCCGCCTCTGCCTCGCCGCGATAGAGGACGTGAGCGCGATCCCACTGCGTTCGCTGCTCGTCGTATCCCTTGCGATCGAAGCTCGCAGAGACTGACTGCCTGAGCGCGACACCCTGTGACAGCGGCAGCGAGACTCCTGCTCCGAAAGTTCCGTAGCTGCCAGCGGTGAGGCGGCCGAGGTTCCCCGGCGCACCGGCGGGGCGATGAATCACGTGGATCACGCCGACAAACGACGTCGCGCCGTACATGACCGGCGCGGCTCCGCGGAGGACCTCGATGCGATCGACATCGCTGAGGTCGAGGGTCGGCAAATCCGGATTGAACGCGCCGCCCCATGGGACGCCGTCTACGACGAGCAGAAACGCGTCGAACTCGCGAAGCCCCCACAACTCCGGCACGCTGCCGGCGGGCCCGGAGTCGCCGCCCGGGGCGATCGACACGCCGGCCACCGTCCCCAGCGCGCTTTGCAGGTCGCGCGCGTTGCGCGCGCGCAGGTCATCGCCGTCGATGACCGTGATGGAAGCAGGGACGACATTGACGTCTTCGGCGATTCGCGTCGCCGTCACTTCGATGGTCTCCGTTGTCTTCGGTGGCTGCTGCGCCGTAGCAACTCCAGCCAGCAGAAACACAATGCTGAGAAGCGTCACACGCTTCATGACAATCTCCTTTCTCGCTTGTGAACGCGCGTGAAAGAAGAAGCGCTAGATGTTCAGGCGGCCGACGGCGAGCAGGACGCTTGCCGGGGAGAGTTGTCTGGCGACGAAACTCGGACGCTGGTGGGTTGCCTTCGCAGCCGCTGTCTGGTTCAGCGCAGCGACGAACAAAGACTTCGAAGTAACCGCCGACGTTTGATCGGAGAGTGCGACGTTGTGCACCGACTGCATAGCCGCGGCTGGATCGACGTGCGTCACCTGGGCGACCCGGGTACTGCGGCGATCGCCCTCTACCCACCCGGCAACCGGATCGTCGCCTTCTCGCGCTGACTCACCGCGCATGTTCGCAGCAATGGGCCGCAGCGCAATGCGCGCCCTCGAGTTGCGAGC
>QHVS01000036.1:0-427 GCA_003223635.1 Acidobacteriota bacterium
CGATCAACGTGACGAAGCTCGAACTGGAGAAGATTCCTACGTCGCGCGATCCGTGGACGATTCTGCAGCAATCGCCCGGAGTTCTCGTCGATCGCATGAACGTCGGCGGCAATCAGAGCGGGCAGCAATCGAACTACATCGGAAAGGGGGCCGCCGGCTCGCAGAACACCTGGAACGTCGACGGCGTGAACATCACCGATGAAGGGGCGACCGGCTCCTCGCCAACCTATTACGATTTCGACGCGTTCGAGGAGATGCAGATTACGACGGGTGGATCGGACCCCCGCATCATGACCCCCGGCGTGCAGCTCAACATGGTAACCAAGCGCGGCACCAATGATCTTCGTGGATCTGCACGCTACTTCTACACGCCGGGAAGCATGCAGGCGGCGGCCTCGGTCCCGACCGAGGCTGCGAGCTACCTCCT
>QHVS01000036.1:559-3365 GCA_003223635.1 Acidobacteriota bacterium
GTTCGACAACATCATCCTACGCGACAAGAACGCGAAGCTGAATGGCCAGATCCTGCCCAGCAACAGCGCCGTCGGGCTTTATTCGTACGGCGACAAAGTCCGCAATGCGCGCAGCCTCGGGCCGTTCCGTCCCTTTGAAACCTCATGGCACCAGAGCGGGCCGACAAAAGTCTACAAGCTGGAAGACACGCAGATCTTCGGCTCCAGTCTCTATCTGACGGGGATGTGGTCCAAGGTGAACGGCGGATTCCGGCTCGATCCGAACGGCGGACTGGGCCCCACCGCACCGACTGGATGGCGCGGCGCGGATACGGTGTGGCACGGCAACTTTTCTTTCTACAACACCGCCCGGCCGCAGAAGCAGTATCGACTGGATGGCTCGAAGTTCTTCGATACCGGTTCGCTGAATCACGAGCTGAAGTTCGGGTTCGGCTATCGCAAGACTCCGGTCTCGTCATCCTCCGGCTGGCCGGGACCGACCGAGGGCTACTGGCGGTTCCGAAGCGCGAGCTATTGTGCCGCGAGGAACCTCGCCGCCGGTTGCGCGCAGGGCAAACTTTTCCGCGACGCGAACAAGTCGATGGATGAAAAGACCAACGACTTCTACGCGGGCGATACCATCATCGCCGGCAACCTGACGCTGCAGGCCGGTCTGCGCTTCGATCAGCAGAGTGGCAAGAACCAGTCGAGCACCGTGCCGGCGAACCCGGTTCTGGCAAACGCCCTCACCGGAATTCCCGGATGCGAACCGCCGAATGTCTGTCAGTTGCCTGGCGTCACGTTCGGCGGCGATAGCCGGACGCTGAAATGGAACAGCGTCAGTCCGCGCATCGGTCTGACCTATGCGCTTGGAACGGGCAAGAAGACTCTTCTGCGAGCCGGCTACAACCGGTACGTCAATCAGCTCGGCAGCACCATCCTGACCGCCAATCCGTTCCCCTACTACTCGTATTTCGTCTTCCTCGGACACGACAACAATGGCGACAAGATGATCCAGCGCGACGAGTTGATCCGGCTGCAGAGTTTCTACTACATCGATCCGACGAAGCCCGGCTCCAGCGTTTCCAACACCCGGCTGGACTACAACATGAAGCCGCCGAAATCGGATGAACTGATCCTCGGCCTCGAGCGCGAGCTGATGACCGATTTTTCGGTGGGCGCGAATTACTCGTATCGGCGGTACAGCGACATTCTCGAGAGTCGGCCGGAGAAGCATCAGGGGCAGGGAGACTTCTACACGGCGGATGACTACAGGGTGGGCGGAACGGCCGGCGGCACATTCACTGACGACAACGGCAAGGTGATCACGACTCCGCTGGTGCCCTTCTACGTCCTCAAGGACGGGATCGGTGCGCCGGTCTACTTCGTCGTGCGCAACCGTCCCGACTATCGCCAAACCTACAACGGCATCGAGCTCACGGCCACAAAGCGTCTATCCAACCGATGGATGCTCCGGGGCAACGTGACCTACAACAACTGGACGCAGCACGGGGGCACCGCCTCGTACTACGATCCGTCGCAGCGCATCCCGACCGCTAATCCGGCGAATCAGGCCTGGTGTCTCGGCACATGCAGCGGCACGGTCATCGAGCGCTCGGCAGGCAGCGGCTCGTTCAAGGACGTCTTCATCAACTCGAAGTGGTCCACGAACGTCACAGGCCTCTATCAACTGCCTTGGGATTTCAGCCTTGGGGCAAGCCTCAGCGGCCGGCAGGGCTATCCGAAGATCTGGAGGGATGAAGTGAGCGTCGACAACGGAGTGGACGACGTGGTGCTGAACAAGATCGGCAGCGTTCGTTTCCCGAATGTCTTCGAGCTCGACCTCCGCGCGGCGAAGGATTTCCGCATCATGAACCGCGTCGGCATCACGCTCTCGGCCGATCTGTTCAACGTGCCGAACAAGCGCACGGTGCTGCAGCGCGAGACGCTGTTGTTCCTGGATAGCGATCCGAACGCCGGTGCTGGGAATCGGATTGAGGAGTTGCAGAGTCCGCGCATCTGGCGGTTTGGAGCGCGGATCAACTTCTGATTCCTGTTGTTGGCGGCGCCCTCACCCGGCGCTTCGCGCCACCCTCTCCCGCTCACGCGGGAGAGGGGTCTCGAGTGCCTTCTCCCCGCCTGCGGGGAGAAGGTGCCGCGAAGCGGCGGATGAGGGGCGAGTTCAGTGCCCCGCGTACCAGTCGTAGCCGCGCTCGGCCCAATAGTCGGCCGGACGGACGTTCGTGTAGCGGATGACGCCGAGGCGCTTGATGTTCTTGATCCCATACTTCACCGGGATGGCCAGACGGAGCGGCGCGCCGTGTTGCCAGGTCAGCGGTTGTCCGTTCAGCTCGTACGCCAGCAGCGTCTGGGGATGCGCCGCGCTCTGCATGTCCAGCCCGACGTAGTAGCCGCGGTCCGGTGTCTCCATGGCCACGAAGCGAGTCCCGCGCGGAGGCGGCAGCCTGTCCATCACATCGGCGAGCGCCGCTCCCGTCCAATGGACGATGATGCTCCAGCCTTCGATGCAGCGAAGCTCGGTGATCATGTCGCGCCGCGGCAAGGCGCGGATGTCGGCCAGGCTCAACGTGGCAGGAGGGCCGCCTTCGATGCCCTCGACTCGCAGCCGCCAGCTGCCGGGATCGTAGTTCGCGTCCAGACCGATCCCGCCGTTGACCTTTGGGTAGGTGATTGCCGAAGGCGGAAATGTGGGGCTGAGTCGCGATCGACGGAAGTACGCTTCGGCGAGAGATTCGTTGGACTGCAGAACGCGGCGGAAGGGCCACTCCAGCCCGTCCTCGCGCGGTCGCAGTCGCAGCCATTTCCA
>QHVS01000036.1:3606-12382 GCA_003223635.1 Acidobacteriota bacterium
TTCTCCTCGACCGGCTCGTCACTCATGACTCACCTCGCGCACTTCATAGCCGATGATCATGGCCCTGAAGTTGTTCCAGCCGGTTTTGATTACTTGCGCCACGTGGACCGCGAAGAAAGCGATGTATCCGACCGTGATCCAGAAGTGAAACCACCGCGCCATCTGATATCCGCCGAACAGCGCGACCAGCCAGGAGAACTGAACCGGCTTGTAAATCGCCAGACCTGTCAGCAGCGACCCGATTCCCATCAGGATGATTCCGGTGTACGCGATTCGTTGCGCCCCGTTGTACTTCCCCTGCGGCGGCGGCTCCTTGCGGAGATGCAGATCGTGGAGTGTGGCCTGGATCGCTTCCTTGAACGAGTGGCGATTCGGAACCAGGTCGCGCCATTCACCGGACAAGATGGTGTAGAGAACGTAGGCGATACCGTTGATGGCGAAGAGCCACATGAAGAAGAAGTGCAGGGCCATTCCTTCGGCCAGCCGGTAGCTCACATGAAGCTTGTTCCAGGTGGCCTGGTTGAACGTCATCTTGAACAGCGTGTGCTTGCCGAAGCCGACGCGATACACCGCGTTGGCCCAGTAAATGAGGGTGCCGCTCCAGATCATGATGGCCAGCAGAGGGAAGTTGATCCAGTGGAACCATCGAATGGCCAGCGGATGCTTCTTCTCCAGGGTCTTCATGGCCGGCGACAGGTTACATCAATGGCCTTCGGAGTGCGGCGGCTTGGCGCCGCCTTCAAAGCGGTGCCAAGGCACCGCACTCAAAAGGCGCTTCGCGCAACTAATCGCTTTTCGTTACCGGCTTGCTCCCGATCGTCTCTTCGAAGAGCTTGTAGATCCGCTTGTACTCGTCCGCCCAGCTGGTCGGCTCGACGAAGGCGTGGTTCTCCGCCGGGTACGCCGCAAGCTCCCAGTTTGTCTTGCGCAGTTCGATCAGGCGCTGCGCGAGGCGCACGCTGTCCTGAAAATGCACGTTCGTGTCGACCATGCCGTGGCAGATGAGCAGGCGTCCTTTCAAACCGTCGGCGTAGTAGATAGGCGATGACTTGCGAAACGCATCCGCGTCGTTCTGCGGAAGGTTGAGGATGTTCGAAGTGTAACCCTGGTTGTAGTGGGCCCAGTCGGTGACCGGCCGCAGCGCCGCGCCGGCCGCGAATACATCGGGCTGCGTGAACATGGCCATCAACGTGATGAAGCCGCCATAGCTGCCACCGTAGATTCCGATCCTCCGCGGATCGACATCCTGTTCGTGTTCCAGCCAGCGCGCCGCGTCGATCTGATCGTCGAGGTCCTTGCCGCCCATGTGACGATAGATTGCGGCGCGCCAGTCGCGACCGTAGCCGCGAGATCCGCGGTAATCGATGTCGAGCACCAGATAGCCGCGCGACATCAGCACGTGATGGAACATGTACTCGCGGTAATAGCTCGACCACCAGCGGTGAACGTTCTGCAGATATCCGGCGCCGTGTACGAAGATGACCGCAGGTCCACTCCGTGAGAAATTCACCGGCTTGTAGATCCGCGCTGGAATTTGCGCGCCATCGCGGGCCGCGATCCGAACGATCGGAACATCGAGCCACGCATACCTGGAGAAATCGGGAGCGGGCGAGCTCGTGACTCTCGTGGTGTTGAGGTACAGCTCCGGCGGTCGGTTCGTGTACGAGTAGATGTCCGCGATGGCGTTGCCATCGGGGGAGACGACGGCTTCGTGGTGGCCGGGAGTGAAGGTCAGGCGTTCATGCGCAGGCAGGATTGCCTGCGCCACACGCAGGATTGCCTGCGCCACACTGAGACGGTAGAGGTGGCGCTCGAAGGGACTTCCCTCGCTGGTGGTGAGATAGAACCACTTCTTGTCGTCTGAGAGCGTGACGGAGTCGACTTCCCACTGGCCGCTGGTGAGCTGTCGCGGCGCGCCGCCGTCGAAGGGCACCGCGTACAGATGCATGAAACCGGAAGCCTCGGAACCATAGAAGATGGTCTGGTTGTCGCCGAGCCACCCCACAGACGGTGCGTCGAAACTGCGCACCCACGCGTCGTCGTGCAGTGCAGTGATGACCCGGCCCTGCGGCTTGGCTGGATCGAAGGCCATGATCCACAAATCCTTGTTGTCGTAGGAGCGAACGAGGACGAACGCACGTTTGCCGTCTTCGGACCAGATCGGTGCGCGGACGCTGACTTCGCGCTCCGCCGGCTTGAGTCCATACGCGTACCACTTCAAGTCCCCACTCGAAGCATCAAGGATCGCGATGCGCGCGGGCGGCTCCACGTCTCCCACTTTCTCGCGGCTGGAGACCGTGTCGGTGTATGCGCTCTCCGTGACATAAGTCGGAACGATCGTCTTCTTCATCTTCTCCGCTTCGCTGGTGATCACCGCCACGACGTAGACCCCGTCGGGGGTGAGGCGCATATCGCCGACCGTCTGACGCTTCTCCAGCTTGAACGGCTTGAGCGGATGCTCCTTCTTTTTCTTTGCCTCGTCTTCTTCGCGCTTGCGGGCGCGCTCGTCGACGACGCCGAGGAGCTTGCGCTCTTCGCGCTTGAGGTATTCCTGACTCTCGGTTCCCTTCTTGTCGTCCCACAGTGTGACGTTCGGGCCCTTATCGTCCGGTCCGACGACATTCGTGAGCTGCACGACCGCCCCGTCCCGCAAGGCGATCGCGTAGAGATTGTTGTTGCGGACGAAGGTGACCCGCTGCTCGTCGAACGTGAAGTGCGGTGAGGATTCAGCGTCCGCCGTCTGGGTGAGCGCACGGCGCTTGCCGGTCGCCGCGTCCCAGAGGTAGACATCGCCGTCGTCGAGGTAAACCATCATCCGGCGGTCGCGAGTGCGCTGTGCGTTGGCCGGCGGCGCGTCCTTCTTCTCCTCATCCGACAGCTTGCGAAGACCGGTGCCGTCGCGATTCACGACGTAGGTGTCGCGATCCTTCTCCAGCGGATCGCTGTACTGCTTCCAACTGAAATAGACCTTCGATCCGTCCGGCGTCCATCGCACTTCCTCCGGCGGATATCCGACCAGACCCGGACCGCGCATGATGTTGTCGATAGTCAGATCGAACGTTTGCCCGTGCGCGGATACAGCAATCAGCGCGGCCGCGGCGAGCCACCTCTTCATCGAATTCCTCCCAGGCGTTTGCGAATGGCGCGGAGACGCTCCACCGCATTCTCCATGTCGGCGTGAATGCAGATGGTGTCGAAGGCCACGCGAACGCGCGAGCCGTCGCGAGCGACAACCGCGCGCTCGCGAACCAGCATCTCGGCCTGATCCGCCGCTTCATCGACCGTGAGCAACGAGCCGGCCTCCTTGCGCGACACAAGCGATCCGTCGGCGTTGTAGCGGCGATCGGCGAAAGCCTCCCGGACCACCGGCGTTCCGGCCGCCCGCGCTGCGCTCGCCATCTGCGACGCGTCGGGGACCACGATGGCCAGCGCGCGATCAACCTGACGCAGGGCGTCGACGATCACGCCGGCCAGGTTCCGATCATGATGGGCGTCGTTGTAGAGCGCACCATGCGGCTTGACATGTCGAAGCACGACTCCCTCACGATTGGCGACCTCCCGCAGCGCGGCGATCTGCTCGGACAGCGACGCGCGAAGCGCCGCCGGCGACATGGACATCGACTTGCGCCCGAAGTTCGGGCGATCGGGGTATGACGGATGCGCACCCAGGCGCACGCTGAGCTCACGCGCGCGGCGCGAGGCATGGGCCATCGACTTCGCGTCGCCGACGTGGCCGCCGCAGGCAACGTTGGCCGAGGAGATCAGCGGCCAGATCTCTTCTTCGCCCGGCGAGCCTTCGCCCATGTCGGCGCTCAGATCGATCACAGCTCCGCTCCTTTCGTCTCCGGCAACAGCCAGATGAGCACTGCGCCGACGGCGAAGAACAGGGCATCGACGGCGATCGCCGTCCCCAATCCATGTTTCTGCGCGGCCGCTCCGATGGCCAGCGGCGCAGCAGCCGAAGCGAGACGCCCTGCGTTGTAGCAGAACCCCTGGGCGCTAGCGCGAAAACGAGTGGGAAAAAGTTCGGCCAGCATCGCCCCGAAAACCGAGAAGTACCCGTGGGCGAAGTAACCGACCAGCGGCCCGATCACCAGCAGCGTCAGGGTCGATCGCGCGCCGAACGCGAAGATCGGCACGACCACTGTCGCAGCGATCATGAACGCGGTGAATGCAGAGCGGCGGCCGAAGCGATCGGCGAACCATCCGAAGCTGATGTAGCCGCAGAACGCCCCGAGCTGCAGCAGAATCACCCACGCCGCTGATTTGGTGATCGTCAGCCCCGCCCCTCCCTTCTCAACCGGCGTCGCCAGAAACGTGGGGAGCCACGAGATCACGCCCCAGAACGCGATGAGAACGCTGCTGGCCAGGAGCGTTGCAATCACCGTTCGTCGCAGGAACGGCGGGGAGAACATCTCACTCCAGCGCGACGGCTCGCGTTTGCGCTCGCGCCACAGCGGCGGCTCCTCCACATTGCGGCGAATGAAGAATGCAGCGGCGGCGGGAAGCACGCCGATGAGAAAGAGAACGCGCCACCCGAAGCGGCCGAGGATCAGCGCGGAAAGGGCGGCGGCGATCAGAGCGCCAATTGCCCAGCCCGATTGCATGATGCCCATCGCCTTGGCCCGATGCTGTGCCGGCCAGGTCTCCGCCACGAGCACCGAGCCGCACGACCACTCTCCTCCCATTCCGATTCCCACCGCGATGCGCCATGCAATGAGCTGCCATAGCGCAGTCGACGTGGCCAGACCGGCGGTGGCGAACGAATAAAGAAGGATGCTGATGGTCATGGCCCGGACGCGCCCGATCGCGTCGGCCAGCCGGCCGAAGAGAATCCCGCCCGCGGAGCTTGCCACGAGCGCGACCGAGGTCAGCCCGCCCATCGTGGCACTGGAGAGAGCGAACTCCTTCTGGATGGGAACGATGGCAAAGGTGAACAGGAGAAAGTCCATCGCATCCAGCATCCAGCCGAGCTGCGCGGCGAAGAGCGCGCGCCAGGCATTCCGGTCGACATCGAGAGCCATGGACGCGGAATTGTAGTCGTGGTGCTCAGTGCTCAGTAGAAACTGTAGCCGTGGTGCTCAGTGCTCGGTAGAAACGAATCTACCGAGCACCATGCACTGAGGACTACTGTTTGACCCGCGACAACAAGAACATTTCCAGACCCAGATCCACAGGCACCCCGCCTGACTTCCGCTTCACCTCCAGGTCAGCCAGTGTGGCCAGCGCCCGGAAGAGATTCTCTTCGGTCTCTTTCCCTGCCGCCTCCCATTTCTTGTGCAGTGGAAAAGGATGGGGTTTCTGGCGCACCAGCGCGTGCCCTTTCAGATACTCGCCGAGCTTGTCGGCGACCGTGTCCTTGAAGCGGTTGTAGGGAATCGACTTTCGCAGATCGAGACGCTGCGCTCGCGCGAACGACACGATGGCAATCATCTGCCGCAGCTCGTCAGCGAGCGGAAACAGGTAGCGACCGTAGAGGACGTCGAACGACGCGCGGGCATCTTCGCGGCGCGCCTGAGCCACGAGATCGCGCAGCTTGGCCACCGCCTCGATGTACTTCCCCTCGGAGAAGAGCGAGGCCAGCTCGTATCGTGCGCCGCCCTCCACCGCGGTGATCTCGCGCTCGACGAGATCAGCAGTCACGCGCCCTCCGCTCCCGGCCAGCGTGATCAAACGCTCCACTTCGGACGCCGCCAGCCGCAGGTCAGGAACGTCGCGCGAGAATTTGTCGGACAGAGTGCGCTCGATGCCGAGGCGCTGGCGCAGCACGGCGATCGCTTTCGGATCGAACCGGACCTCTGCCTCCGACGCGAGATCCTCGATGGCCTGCTCCAACGCCGCGTTGAAGCTCTCGCGCGTCACGTCGCAAACGATCACCGCGCCCTGACGATCGATCAACTCGATCGTGGCTGAGTCGCGCGGAATCTCTCCCGTGCGCATCAGAAGGATCGTCCCCGCTGCGCCGCCGCGAGCAATGGCCTCAGTCAGAAGAGCGGCGTCGTCTTCGCCGCGGCCAGCCTTCTTTCCCGTTGCTCGACAGAATGCCAGCATGTCCGTGAGGATCGAGTCGAGCGGGAGTCCGAGAGCGGCGGCGATGGCCGGATCAGGCATTTCCAGATCGGCGCCGACAAGTCCGAGAACGTGAAGAAGCTTTGCCGAGGCCGTGGTGCGCTTGCGATCGGTCTTCGCCGATCGCCACTCATTCCCCGCTTTCTCGTACAGTGAGAACAGCTCCTTCGACGAGACGAAGGCATTGACCTCCGGCACGATCAGCAGCCGCGTCGCCGCAAACAGCGACATCGTCCGATAGGAATCGATGATTCCGGCCAGCTCCGCCCCCGGCTCGAACGACTCCACGGCCAGGTTCGGCGTTGCGGCCACGACCGCGTCGCGGATCTCGCGGAAGGCGCGCTGGGAAAGAAACTCGCTCGAGCCACCAACGAGGATCACGAGCGGGATTTTTTTCTCTGCGATTTGCGATAGGACCGTGTTCAGCGCTTTTTGCATACGGAAGAGGCCAAAGCGGCGGCAAGCCGCCGCACTCCGAAGGCCTCCCCGAGCTACGAGCTACGCGAGAAGGCCTTTTTCCTGCAGCTCCTGGCAATCGATGCAGTAGGGTGTCCACGGCACGGCTTGCAGGCGCTTTTCACCAATAGTATTCCCGCAATTCGTGCACTTGCCGTAGCTCCCTTCCGTGGTCCGAGTGAGGGCGTCCTCGATCAGCATGAGCAGATTCCTCTCGGTGTCGGAGAGGGAGAAATTCAGCTCCTTGGAGTACGCACTGGCTGCCTTGTCCGCCAGATCCTGAATGCCATCATCCGGCTGGGCATTGCCGGCCGCCTTGTCGCGCTCGTAGGAATCGAGCAGCTCGTTCTGCTTCTTGCGCAGCGCTTCGATTTGCGCCTGGTAGGGGTTCGATTTGGTCTTGGTTCGTGCCATGTTCCAGCCGGCTCTCCTTACTTGTGATAGGGAACGTTTCGCATCAACGTGCAGGCGCGATAGATCTGTTCCAACAGCAAAACCCGGGCTAACTGATGGGGAAGCGTCATCGCTGAGAGGCTCAGCACCAGGTCTGCGCGTTGCCGCACGTCCTCGGCGAGTCCGACGTCTCCCCCCACCACGAACGTGACGCCGTGAGGCTGGTCGATCGTCAGTCGCTCGAGCCATTTAGCAAACTTCAAAGAATCCATCGCCCGCCCTCGCTCGTCTACGACCACCGTGGTACCGCGCGACGGGATGGCAGCCAAAAGCCGCTCAGATTGGGCGCGCATGTTAGTCTCATCGCTCGCGCCTTGTCTACCTCGTTCCGGTGGAATTTCGGTTACGTCAATCGGGAAGAAGTGTCTGATTCGATTGAGGTAACGGTCGATAGCCTCCGAGAACTGGGCGTCGGCATTCGAACGAATCCACAGCAGCCGAAATTTCATTGCACAGGTCCTCGACAACGGCCCGGAGCATGCTTCCGTACCACTCGACCATGAAAATCGCAACCGCTCTGCTCGCTCTGCTGACCGCTTCGAACGTCATGGCAGCCTGGCCGCAGTTCGGACGCGATCCCGCCCATACCGGCACAGCGCCGGTGACCGGCCAGCCGTTCCGGGTGGTGCTGGCTCAAATCGTCATGGATCCCTTTGCACAGAGCAGCGTAGGTTCTCTTCTGACTCACTACGGCGTTCCGATCATCGACGGTGCCAACGTCTACGTCGAGGTCAAGAGCGGCACATTCTCCGGCAACTGGCAGACGCTGACGTGGAATGTACAGGCGTTTCGCTGGAACGGACCAACGCTTCAGGCGCGCTGGATCACTTCATCAGACTGGAAGCCCGTTCCGCAGGGGATCGGTGGAAACGGACCGCTGTTCGAGCCGCTCTTTCAGCCGATCATGGCAAACGGATCGATCTACATGCCCGGCTTCGGTGGCAGCATCTTTCGCGTCGATCCAGGCAGCGGAGAGATCCTCGAGCGTCTGGGAATTCCAGCGCCGTTCGATCCCGACACCTACGTGACCGGTCCGCTGGTCGCCGACGCGACGGGAATCGTCTACTACAACGCGATCGCTTTCCGGCCGGGGCAGCCATGGCTGAGCGACGTCCGCGATGCGTGGCTCGTTCCGTTACACGACGCTGACGATCGGAGCACCGGCGCCGACCGCGTCCTGTCTCGGCGCGTTCAGCACTTCCGAGCTCCCATGGCCTCCTGCGCGGAACGCGATCCCACTGAACATTCCGTGCGGTTCGCAGCGGCCGGGGATCAACGTCGGACCGGCCATCGCCGGAGACGGAACCATCTACACAGTGAGTCGCGCTCACTTCAACAGCCGTTGGGCCTACATCGTGGCCATCAACCCGGATCTCTCGCCGAAGTGGAGCACGTCGCTGCGCGATCGGTTCAACGATGGATGCGACGTGTTGCTCCCGCCGAGCGGGACGCCCGGCGGTTGCAAGCAAGAGGCGATGACCGGCGTCGATCCGTCAGACAACACGGCCGGCGCGGGACGGGTGATCGATGATTCGTCTTCCTCGCCAGCGGTGGCGCCCGATGGAAGCGTCATCTACGGCGCGTACACCCGTTACAACTATCTGCAGGGGCACCTCATGCACTTCGACTCGGCCGGCGCATTTCTCGACGCCTACCGTTTTGGTTGGGACATCACGCCGGCCATCTACCCGCACGACGGGTCGTACTCCATCGTCACGAAAGAGAACCACTACGATGAGTCCGGATCGTATTGTACTGATCCGGCGATCTGTCCACCGCGCGTCCGTCGTTCTGACGA
>QHVS01000036.1:12402-24423 GCA_003223635.1 Acidobacteriota bacterium
AGCTCAGCCCCGCACTCCTCCCGGAGTGGATGGCCCGCAATCCAAATGATCTGGAGTGGTGTATCAACGGTCCGGCCATCGGCGTCAACGGGACGATCTACGCCAATGCAGAAGATGGATATCTCTACTCGTTCGATCGAACCGGCGCAATGCGGGAAAGCATTCTGCTGCTGGCGAGCGGAGGGCAGGCCTACACGCCGGTGGCGCTGGACGATGCGGGACGCATCTACGCCCAGAAGGGCGGACGGCTGTTCGTGGTGGGGGCGGTGAGGCGGCGACGAACTTCGAGAAAGTAATCTGGAGTGCGGCGCCCATGGCGCCGCTCTCACTCCCTCAGAGCGGCGGCATGGCCGCCGCACTCCAGATCATTCGATCCCGTACTTCTTCCGCTTCTCCAGCAGCGTCTTGCGATTGATTCCCAGGATCCTCGCGGCGCGGGAGAAGTTGGATCGCGTTAGACGGAGGATCTGGCGGATGTATTGCGCCTCCAGCTCCTCGAGAGTCCACCGCTGTTGCTCAGCCGCGCCGAGGACATCGCTCTCGAATGGGGGCAACGATTTCGCTGTGATCACTTCGCTCTCCTCGATGAGCACCGCGCGATCGATGGCATTGCGCAGCTCGCGAAGATTGCCCGGCCAGCGGTACTCGACGAGCAGCTTCATCGCCGCGTCGTCAATGCCGCGCTTGCGCCGAGCGACGAATGCCTTCGCCAGTTGAGGGATGTCTTCCCGCCGATCGCGAAGCGGCGGCACCGTGAGCGTGACCACGTTGATGCGATAGAAGAGATCGCGACGAAAACCGCCGGAGGCGAGCAGCGTTTCCGGATCGACGTTCGACGAGGAGATGATCCGAGCGTCGAACTCGATCGACTCGTGACCGCCCAGCCGGGTGAAGCGTTTTTCCTGGATGGCCCGCAGGAGCTTGGCTTGCAGGTTGGGGACGAGCGCCGCGACGTCGTCGAAATACACGGTCCCCCCCAGCGCCATTTCCAGCTTTCCCAACTTGCGGGCCTGGGCGTCGGTAAACGTGCCCTTCTCGAATCCGAAGAGCTCCGCCTCGAAGAGATCGGCAGGAATGGCGGCGCAGTCGATGCGCACTAACGGTTTCTCCCGCCGCGCGCCGCAGGCGTGAATGGCTTCAGCGAAATAGTCCTTGCCTACGCCTGACTCGCCAAGGAGGAGGAGATGAACGTCGTGATCGAGTACTTTCTCTACGGTCTGCAACAGCGCCCGCATCGAAGCGCTCTTCGTGCGGACGAAGTCGCGCAGGCGCGGGTCACGACGTTTTCTTGCGGCGGACATTCCGCGACGCTCGCACTGAGTGCGCTCCCGCGCCGTTGGCGTATTTCGCCGTCACATTGGGCGCATCACCCCAGAGCCTCTCCAGTCCGTAATAGCGTCGACAATCCTCGGTGAAGATGTGGAAGATGAAATCGCCGAAATCGATCAGAATCCAGCGCCCCGGCGTGGCCCCCTCGACCGTGAGCGGCTTGACCCCCTTCTCCCGCCGCAGCTTCTCCAGCACGCCGTCAGCGATCGCCTGCGTCTGCCGTTCCGTGTTCGCGGAACAGAGGACGAAATAGTCGGCAATCGACGTCAGGTCGCCGACGGCCAACACGTCGAGATCGAAGGCTTTTTTGTCGAGGGCCGCAGCCACGGCGGTACGCACGCGCTGCTGGATGGGATCGTTCAAGTTTGGACCTCTTTGTACAAACCGTAATGTTGAATGTAGCGCGAGACGAGGGGATCGACAAAGCCGTCGATCGGCTCGCCCGCGCGGACCCGGCTGCGAATTTCAGTCGATGAGACCGGCACCGTGTTGTTCTCCGCGTAGACGATGCGGTCCCGGCGCACCGCGGCGGGGATCACCTCTCCTCCGCTGCGGGTCAGAACCACAAAACGCGCCAGCTGCAGAATGCGATCGATCCGCTTCCATTGACCGAGCTGCGTCACATTGTCGTCACCGATGATCCAGTCGAGCTCCGCCTTCGGATAGCGATCGTGCAACACTTCGAGCGTCTCCACGGAGTAGGACGTTCCGCCGCGCTCGAGCTCGATTGGTGAAATGTAGATGATGTCGTTCTTATGCGTGGCCAGTACGGCCATGGCGAAGCGGTGATAGCCGGATGTTGCATCCCGATCAGCCTTGAATGGCTGCCGCCAGGCGGGAACGTAGATGACGCGATCCCAACCCATCCGGTCGCGAACCGCGAGCACTGGCTCGAGGTGACCGCGGTGAAAGGGATCGAACGAGCCGCCGCAGACGGCGATCCTCATGACTGAGCCGATAGGGCGACCTCTTTCTCCTGATGCTCTCGCACGAACGCCGCGAGTTTGCGCACCAGCGCCTGAACGCCCTCCCCGGTCACGGAGGAAATCTCGCAATAGTCGTAGCCATGACGCTCAGCGTAGGCGCGGAGCTTCTCCGAGTTACCGGCGATCGCCGAATCGAGTTTCGATCCGCAGATGATCCGCGGCTTTTCCGCGAGTGTCTTCGAGTACAGCTCCAGCTCGCGGGCGATGACCTCCGCGTCAGCGTCCGGATGATCGTTGCCCGACAGGTCGACGAGATGGACGAGGATGGAGCAGCGCTCCACGTGACGGAGGAACTCATGGCCGAGGCCATGCCCCTCGTGCGCTCCTTCGATGAGGCCGGGGATGTCGGCGACGACGAACGTCTGATCGTCATCCGCGCGCACGACGCCCAGGTGGGGGATCAGCGTCGTGAACGGATAGTCCGCAATCTTCGGCTTGGCCGCGCTGATGACCGAGATCAACGTCGACTTGCCGGCGTTTGGCAGGCCGACGATTCCGACGTCGGCGATCAGCTTCAGCTCGATGAAAAGCTCGCGCTCTTCGCCCGCGTCGCCCGGCTGAGCGAAGCGCGGCGCCTGACGCGTGGACGTCGCGAAGTGCTGGTTTCCCCACCCGCCGCGCCCGCCCTTCGCCACCAGCACCCGCTGGCCCTCTTGCGTAAGGTCGGCGAGAACGACGCCGGTGTTCTTGTCGCGGACCACTGAGCCTACCGGCAGCTCGATGATCACATCCCCGCCATGTTGACCAGAACAGTTCGAGCCCATGCCGTGCTGGCCACGGCCAGCGCGCCACTCGCGATGAAACTGGAGGTGATAGAGAGTGTTGAGCCGGCGTGTGGCGACCACGTACACCGAGCCGCCTTCCCCACCATCGCCGCCGGACGGGCCGCCCTTCGGTACGAATTTCTCGCGGCGAAACGCGACACAGCCGTTCCCGCCGTCACCGGCTTTGATACGGATCGTGGCTTGATCGATAAACATTCGCGGGTCGTCGCTCGGATATCAACTATAAGCAAAAACGCCGCTGGGGCAGCGGCGTCTCTCTGTGTGGCGCAGGCAATCCTGCCTGCGCTTAACCTTACTCAGCGGGAGTGATGCTAACGATGCGTCCCTTGCCACCCTTGTCGTCAAACTCGACGATGCCGGAGATTCTGGCGTACAGCGTGTGGTCTCGCCCGATGCCGACATTCTTGCCGGGGTAGAAGTGCGTTCCGCGCTGCCGGACGATGATCGATCCGCCGGAGACGAACTGGCCGGCAAAGCGCTTGACGCCGAGCATCTTCGGCTGGGAATCGCGGCCGTTGCGCGAAGAACCTTGTCCCTTCTTGTGAGCCATGACCGGGTCTCCTTAAGCCTTGATGCTCTCGATGCGAAGCTCGACGATGTTCTGACGATGGCCGTGCTTGCGCTTCGTGTGATTCTTGCGGCGTTTCTTCTTGAAAACAATGATCTTCGGTCCGCGGGACTCGCGTACGACCCTGGCCACGACCGATGCCCCACTAACAGTGGGCGACCCGACTTTCGGTTTGTCTCCGCCGATCATCAGCACTTCGTCGAACGTGATCTTGTCTTTCTCGGCGCTGCCGAGGACATCGCGCTCGACGAAGAGGTGCTCCCCTTCTGCGACCCGATACTGCTTTCCACCTGATCGAATGATGGCGAACAAAGCCGACCTCCAGAAAAAGCGAAGAGTATCCGATAAACGACGCTGGCGCGAGGAGTTATTCCGGTTTGGCACCGGCGCCGATGCACGATTACGAACCGAATCTTCGGCTTTTTGAACCAAGGCAGGGCCCGGTCAACGAGCCGTGTTGTCCTAAACGCCGAAAATTAGTAAGGTTCGCCGTCGCGGACGTCACGGCGGCTCGGGCAACTGGCGTGCAGTCCCGAGGCCGGCTGTCACGCATCCATGTCGCGCCCATTCGCTATCAAGAACAAAAGGTCAACAGAAAAAACATAGGAGAAGGACGAAATGCTCGCAAGAAAGGTTCATGTCGCGCTCTTGATCGCTCTGAGCGTCCTCGTCGCCGCGGCGGCGTTCGCGCAGACGTCGACGACGGGAGCAATTGAAGGAAAGGTCACGGATCGAAGCGGCGCGCCCCTACCCGGGGTCACCGTTGAGCTCCGCTCCCCAAACCTGCAGGGAACAAAGGTCGATGTCTCTGACGCGAACGGCAGGTTCCGCTTCAACCAACTCCCGCCGGGAACTTACTCTCTGAAGGCAACCCTCGGCGGCTTTTCGACAGTCACGCAAACCAATCTTCAGGTCAGCCTCGGCAAGACGCTGACGATGGAGGTGACTCTCTCGCAGGCAGTGTCGGAGACGATCACGGTTAGCGGTGCCGCTCCCGTGGTCGACGTCAACACGATCACCAGCGGCGCAAACATCACCAGCAAGACGATGGAATCGCTCCCGCTGGCGCGCAACTACGTCGCAGCGGCCAAGATCGCACCGGGCACCAACGCCGACGCGACGGGCGTGACCGTCTATGGCTCGTCGGGGGCTGAGAATCAATACCTCATCGACGGCCTCAACACGACGGACGTTCAGTACGGGACGCAGGGTAAGTTGCTCAACTTCGACTTCATCCAGGAGGTCGAGGTCAAGACCGGCGGACTTCCCGCAGAGTACGGGCGGATGACCGGCGGACAGATCAACGCAATCACCAAGTCCGGCGGCAATGAGTACAAGGGCGACGCGTTCGGTTTCGAGAGCCCACGCACGTTCCACGCCGGCAACAAGACCTTTGCAGACAGGTCGGCCTCGACCACGACCGTGACCTCGGAGCGCGATCAATTCGATGGTGGCGTGGACGTGGGCGGTTATTTCGTGAAGGACAGGCTTTGGTTTTTCGGCGCCTATGACCATACGAATACGCGCGAGCTCAATACAAGAATCAATAAGGACCTCTTCGTGCCGCCGTCGGCCTTTTCTCCGGATTCGTACTCGCTACCGGTCGGCGCTTCGATTACCGGGAAGACCACGCGCAACCTGTATGCCGCCAAGCTGACGCTTCGCCTCACACAGGCCCAAAACCTCAACCTCTCCGTGTTTGGCGATCCGTCCAAGACCGAAGGACCGCTGTTTGCGATCGCCGGCCCGCCGTCGACGTTCGCAGGCACTCTGAAGGGCGGCGGCACCGATTACAACGCGCGGTATAACGCTGTGATCGCGACGGACTACCTGCTCGATGTCGAGGCGGGACGTCACCATCAGAAACAGGAATACACCGGCGGAGGAGCGGCAATCCCGCGCCTCATCGACGCGACCGTGACGCCCAACATCGTCGTGGGCGGTTTCGGATTCTTCGAGAACGAAGTATTTGATCGCAGCGTCGGAAAGGTCGACTTTGCGCGGTACTTCACGAAGCATGACGTGAAAATTGGTGGGGACTACGAGGACCTCAAGGCGACCCATGACGCGTTCACCGGTGGCGCTGGCCAGCGCATTTACAAGTTCACGAACAGCGCCGGCGTGACGTATTACCGTCACCGCTTCTACGTGAACGACCTCGCGCCGGGCTACGATCGCAGCAATCCAAGCACCTGGGTCATCGCCAATCCACTGGTCTCCAAGCCGGAAACCAAGAATTTCTCCGCGTACGCGCAGGATGCATGGAAGGTTCTGCCGAATTTCACGGTGTCCGCCGGAATTCGGTGGGAATCTCAAGAAGTGATCGGCCGTGGTGGGGTGACCGCGTTCAAACTCAATAATAATTGGGCGCCACGCCTTGGCTTCATCTGGGATCCGGAGAACAGCGGCCGCAGTAAGTTGTACGCCAATGTCGGCCGTTTCTACGAATCGATTCCGCAGGACATCAACATTCGCTCGTTCGGTGGCGAACTGCTTTGCTTCTGCTACAACTTCAGCGCGAATCCTGCTGACATCAAGCCGGACCCCGCCGCCCGCAAATCGGCCGTCCTCGGTAGCGGTAAGGAGCTGGTCGACCCAAACCTGAAGGGGCAGTACCTCGACGAGTACCTCATCGGATATGAGCGAGAAGTCGCGCCAAATTTCGCCGTGGGCATCAAGGGAACGTATCGGAAACTCGGTGACGTCATCGAGGACATGCTCGTTCCGGCCACCGGTGCGTACTTCATCGCCAATCCGGGCAAGGGCATCGGCCGCGAAGCAGGGTTCTACGACGGAGTGACTACCGGCATCGCGCCGATACCCAAACGTACTTATAAGGGCGTGGAGCTCGATGCCCGGAAGCGGTTCAGCAGCGGCACTCAGTTCTTCGCGAGCTACGTATGGTCGCGCCTCGAAGGGAACTACGACGGCACGTTCCAGGCGTCAACCGGCCAGCTCGATCCGAACATCAATTCCGCGTACGACTACGCCGACTTCTCGGTCAACAACCACGGCCTGCTGTCGAATGATCGGACGCATCAGTTGAAGCTCGACGGTACGTACGAATTCAGCAGCGGCCCGGTCACCGGCATGACCTTCGGCCTGTCAACGCACTACGCTTCAGGTGTCCCTCTGACGGCGTACGGCTACTCATTCGCCTACTCCAACTGGGAGTACTACCTCACGCCGCGAGGCTCGCTCGGTCGCGGACCAGCGGAATATGAGGCGGACATTCACGTCGGATATCCAATCCGCGCCGGTGCGGCACGGCTCACGATCGTCGCGGATGTCTTCAATGTACTCAACCTGCAGCGGAAGATCCTGCTCGACAATCGGTACAACCTTGCCGAAAATGATGCGTGCGCCGGGGTTCCCGACGCCATCTGCAACGGCGACGGTGGCCTCCTTGCAAAACCGGGAGACATCACACAGCCGGCGACGCAGTTGACGAATCCACGCGCCACAGCAACCAACCCGACATTCCTCAAGGGTGGGTTTGCCTACACCGATCCGCGGACGATCCGCGTCGGAGCGAAGATCAGCTTCTGATCCGTTCCTCTCCTATAGTAAGAAGGGCCCCGGCAACGGGGCCCTTCGTTTTTCATGCGCCGCTTCGCACTCGTTCTTGTGGCGATCGCCACGCTCGTCGTCCTGGCGTCATTCGTTCGCATACAGCCGAGCGGATTCGCGCGCGTGGTCGGACGTCGCGTTCTCTTCGGTCGCATTGGAATCGCACGCCCCTGGCCGCGTGAATCCTGCCTGGTTCCGGTTCTGAACAACCAGCTCTACATCCGGCGAGCGGTCGATCTGACGGCCGCGGATGGTTCGCCATTTCGAGCGAATGTCACATTTGTCACTTCCCAGGCGGTCGATTGCAGAACGATCACATCCCTGATCTCCGAAGGCATGACGGAGTGGGCGGGTCGCGAAACAACGGAACGTCTGGTGCGGAACGTTCGTGCCGAGAGCGACGCTGCCTCAGACTACGTGCGCGCGCGACTGCAGCGCTCCGCCATCGCGGCCCACGAAGTCGCAGTGCGTCTCGACGTCGATCCGATGCTTGCCCGGGTGATCCCCCAGCCCGACGTCGTCGCCCGCAGCAGTCCGGACCCTCCGCTCATCTTCATCGGTCTCGACGGCGCAGACTGGCAACTGCTTGATGACTACATGCAGTCCGGCGCGATGCCGAATCTCGCGCGGCTGGTCGCCGAGGGAACATCGGGGACGCTCAGGACCGAACATCCGCCTCTGTCGCCGCTCCTCTGGACGACGATGATGACGGGGGTCAGCCCGCTCCAGCATCAGATTCTGGACTTCGTTCGATTCAATCCCGCAACGCACGTGAAGGAGCCGATCACCAGCAGCGAGCGGCGAGCGCCGGCGATCTGGAACATGGCGACCAACGGGGCGAAGCGAGTGGCGGTGTTCGGTCTATGGGCCACCTATCCCGCCGAAGCAGTGAGAGGCACGCTCGTCTCCGACCGCCTGTTTGCTTTTCTCTATTCCGAGGAGGCGCCCCCGCCTGGCGCCGTCTATCCGCCGTCGCGAGAAGCGTGGGCGCGCGAACAACTCGCGGATGCGCAGCACGCGATTGATCTCCCGCTGATGCGCACGTTTCTTCCCGATATGTCGCAGGAGGAATTCGACGAGGCCGTCGCCACCAGGAATCCCTACAGCAACCCGCCCAGCGCGCTCCGACGGATTCTCGTGGACACCGAAGTCTACCGACGCCTCGTCCAGAGCGAGCTGCAGCGGGGCGTTCCCGATCTGACTGTCGCCTATTTCGAGGGAACCGACACGATCGGCCACACTTTCGCGCCGTTTGCTCCGCCTCGGCAGGCGAACATCAGCGAGGGCGATTTTGCGCGTTACAGTCACGTTCCCGAGCTGTACTTCCGCCATGTGGACGCGATGCTCGGCGATTTCACGCGACTGGCGATCGCTTCTCATGCGCGGATCATGATCGCCTCCGATCATGGATTTCACTGGAAGGCAGGGCGTCCCACAGAACTCTCGAGCTACGCGACAGCGACAGCGGCGAAGTGGCATCGCATCGATGGCATCTATCTGCTGTGGGGCCCGGGCATCGCCGCGTCGAACGGTCACGCCTTCGCCGGTGGCGTGCGCCAGGTTTGCGCGACGCTGCTCGATTTGAGTGGCTTACCGCCTGGCGTCGGCGTGAAGCAACCGCCGCTGCCCGGTGCGCCGCCGGCCGATCGGACACCCATCGACTACGCCAAGTTCTACACTCCCGCGCCGAATCCGGTTCAGCCGACGACGAAGGCAGCGAGCGAGGCGCTCGCTAATCTGAAAGCCCTCGGCTACATCGGTTCCGCGGAGTCGAGTCGACCGGCGACCGCGATCACCTCGACGAAAACCGCGGGAGCATTCAACAACGAAGGGCTGGTTCTGAAGAATGAAGGAAAAATCGATGCGGCGATTGCCGCATTCGAAGAGGCGATGAGAATCGATCCCAATCTCGCCTCTGCGCAGTGGAACCTCAGCGATCTCCTGTTTCAGCAGAGACGAGATCTGGAGCATTCAAACGAACTGCTGCTCCGCAGTCTGCGAAGCGGGCTGCCCGACGCATCGAAGTACGTGATCGAGCGGGCGATCTGGTATCAGCGGCACGGCGATGCAAAGAAGTCTCTGGCCCTGATCGATGCTGCAGTCGGTGCACGCGGCAACGATCCGGAACTGCGAATGTTCCGCGGGCGCTATCGAGTCGAGCTGCACGACTGCGCCGGCGCGCTGCAGGAGTTCAGGGTCGCGCAGCAATTGAAGCCCGAAGACCCCGTGGCCCTGGCCTCCGCCGGGCTTGCGGAAATGTGCCTGGGCGACCGCGCGGCGGCAGCCGACTACTTTCGGCGGTCGCTGGCCCTCAATCCAAATCAGCCGGTGTTGCAGCGGTTTTTGGCGGAGCAGTAAGCAGTGTCATCCCGAGCGTAGCGAGGGACCTGGGTGGGGTATCGCGCCCGATCATGCTCTGCGCGCCCCTCACGCCCAGGTCCCTCGCTACGCTCGGGATGACATCAAAGACGCACGTTCTGCAGCGCGCTTCCGATCTCGTTGGTCACGTCGTCGCGAAAGGTGACCACGATTACGAAATCGCCCTTCCGCAGGCGCACGTTCAGGTGGTATCGGAAGGCCTCCTGGCGCGCGTTCGCCCACTGCTGCGCAGTCAGCGTGACATCCTGGATCTGATGGTGGTACCCGACATTGTTTCCGGTGCGGTCGTAGACGGACAGGTAGACGTGCACGCGCCCGACGTACTTGTCTTCGCGGGGGATGATCGTCAGATTGCTGATCGCGGTTGCAGCGACGAGCGGTACCGACAGCGAGCTTCCGTCACGCGTCGGCAGGCCGATCTGCAGCGCCACGGGCAGCGATCCTTTCTCTTTGGCAAAGGTGATTGGCGAACGCAGGGTGCTTTCGATGCGGTCGTCGGCCGCCAGATCGACGTAACCTTCTCGATTCTGGACCGACGCGCCGGGCCGCTTTACCACGACCTTGATGTGGTGATAACGATTGTCTTCGAAATGTTGGGGCGAATAGCCGAGGGAGTAGAAATTGGAGGTTTGAGTGTCGATCCGCTCGAAGGTCTCCGCAATGTCATTCGACGGCAGATAGAGGCCGCCGGTCCTCAACGCCAAGGTCAAGGACGTCGAATCCACATCGGACACATCGACCGGCGCGTTGCCGCCGCCGACCTGGAAGAGATTTTGCGAGGATGCCGCTAAGCCGGAGGACCGATTCGTGACATCGTGCTGCGGTGCCTGCATCGCGCGCGTTTTGGCGTGGATCACATAAATGTTGAAATTCGCGCTATTCGCTTCGCGGGTCATGAGATCGAGGATCTTCTCGATTTCCAGCCGAGTGTCGTGCAGGTTGCGATCTTGGGCCTGATCGTACGCTGAGAAACTGGTGTTCGACTCCATGCCGCCGGTGATCAGAATGAGCAGCTTCTTTCCTTCCGCGGCAGCGTAGGCGCGGCAGGTCTGAATCACAGCGCGTCCGGGGTTGATGGTTGAGCGCAGGTGCCGTAGCGTCTGCTCACGACCTTTGAAGCGCATCGTCTCGCCGAAGTCGTAGTTGTTGCCCGCCAATTCGCTGAGGCCGCGCCGCGAAGGATCGGACAGCAGGTCGCGCTCCGCTTCACGCTGCATGGAGACCGTCGGCGTGGCGCGGGCCCGATCGAGGGCGTGATGAAGTTCCACCTTCGAGTCGGTGAACGGTTGAATGTTCTCTACGTCGTGCCCGATCACCGCCACCGACCATTCATAGCCGCCGGCGAAATGGTTGTCGACAAAGTCGTCGAGCCTCCGCAGCGCGGCGTCACGCTGCGGCTTTTCGATGAAGTTGTTATCGATGAGCAGGACGACCTTGCGCCGGAACTGCCTCTGATCGACCGCTTCGACGATCGTCCCCTCGCTGCGCCCGGTCTGGGCCATCGCGTTCTCGATACGATAGAAGTTCGTCACCTTTTGCGGCTTGCCGTCTTCTTCGATCTCGAAGTCGTCTCTGGTCAGCCCGGTGATCGGCCGACCATGGCCGTCTGTGACCGTCACGTCGACGGAAACAACCGAGACATTGATCTTTTCGACGAGCGGCGGAGGCGCGGCATTTTTTTGTCCGTACAACGGAGCCACCGCCAATGTGACCAGGAGCAGGAGATGGGTAGGCCTTCGCATGGGGCCGATTATCCCGCCGAAAAGAAAACGGGGCGCCGCATGGCGCCCCGTTTTGTAACCGAGCTGTTTGGGGTTAGAAGGCGACGCGCAGGCCGAGCTGGGCAAGGCGCTGCTCGCCCTGTCCCGGATCGCCGGCGTAGACCGCCGGGTGACCGAAGCGATCGTCGATGCGGGGATTCTTGCTGTTGAGGATATTGAACATCTCCCCGATCAGCTCGACAGAATACGGTCCGCCGAAACGGAACGTCTTCCCGACCCGCACATCGATCTGGTTAAACGAACTACCGCGTGCCGAGTTGACATGACTGACACCCGGCGCGAGATCGATTCGGTAGCTGTCGCCGTTCAGGTCGAGAGCGCCCGGATTGATCACCGTGTATGGCGTGCCGGAGTGGTAACGGCCTACACCGGAGATGTTGAAGTCGAAGGGAGCCTGGTACACGAGGGCCACTGTGACCCGATGCTTGGCGTCCGAGAACAGCGGTCCCGTACAGGCGTTGCACCACGGATTCAATGGATCGATCGACGCGTCGCGGCCGAGACGGTGCATATCCTTCTGGAAGTCGGAGCCGGTCAGACGGAATTCATCCGCGCCGGTCAGGATGTTTCCTTTCACCATGGAGAACGTGTAGAAGCCCTGCATGTCGAGCTTCTGCGTCATG
>QHVS01000037.1 GCA_003223635.1 Acidobacteriota bacterium
GCCATCGCCGCTCGACGTGCAGGACATCTATCTCGACTCGCTGCGGGCGATGGGACTCGATCTGGCGCGTCACGACATCCGCTTCGAGGAAGACAACTGGGAATCGCCAACGCTCGGCGCGTGGGGCATGGGCTGGCAGGTTCTTCTGGACGGCATGGAGATCACGCAGTTCACGTACTTTCAGCAGGCGGGCGGAATCGATCTCGCGCCGATCTCGGCGGAGATCACCTACGGTCTGGAGCGCATCACCATGTTTCTTTCGCGTCAGGGCTCGGTGTTCGACATCGAGTGGGGCGCGGGATTCGGATACGGTCCGGTGCGCAGGCAGGAGGAGTACGAATTCTCGAAGTACTACTTCGAGATCGCCGACATCCCGCTCCACTGGACGCTGTTCGATCAATACGAAGGAGAGGCGAAGCGATGTCTGGAGGCCGAGCTCGTGCTTCCGGCGTATGACTGGACGCTGAAGTGCTCGCATGTGTTCAACACGCTCGACGCGCGCGGAGCCGTCTCGGTGACCGAGCGCGTCGCGGTGATCAAGCGCGTCCGCGACCTGGCGATCCGCTGCGCGGAGCAATATCTGGAAACGCGTCGCCAGCTCGGATTTCCGCTCCTGCCCGCGCAGGAGAACGTCTCCTAGATGGCCGAGTATTTTTTCGAGTTGCTGACGGAAGAGATTCCGGCGTGGATGCACGATGCCGCGCAAGCGGCATTGCAGCAGCAACTGGCTCGTCTGCTCGAGGAGGTCGGTGCCCCCGGCGCCCCAGTGTCCGTCACATCCACGCCGCGACGTTTCGTCCTTTTTCTTCCTAACGTTCCCGTCCGGGAAAGCGACCGGGAAGAAGAAATCAAGGGTCCGCCGCGCCGTGCCGCGTATGACGCCAAGGGTGAGCCGACGCAGGCGCTCCATGGTTTTCTTCGAAAGAACAACGCCACCGCCGCCGACATCCTGGAGGGAGGCGACTACGTGCGGATTCGACGCAATGTCGCCGGCCGGCAGATTGACTCCGTGCTGCAGCAGCGGGTTCCGGGAATCATCGAGGGACTGCGCTGGCCCAGGACGATGCGCTGGGGCGACGGCCAGCGTGCCTACATTCGCCCCATCCACTCCGTGCTGTCGATGTTCGAGGGGCGGCATCTGCCGATGGAAATCTTCGGCATCGCCTCAGGAACCACGACGTCGGGACATCGCACGCTCGCGCCGCGGCGGATCGAAGTGACCTCCTACAACGACTACGTCACCAGGCTGGAGCTGGCTCGGGTGGTCATCGACTCCACGCGGCGCCGCCACGTGATGGCCGAGCGCGCGCGCATGCTGGCCAACTCCGTGCGCGGCGCGCCTTCGATCGATGCCAGCGTCTGGGCGCAGTGGCAATACCTCACCGAGTATCCCGGCGTCATTCGCGCGGAGTTCCGCCCGGAGTATCTGGCCCTGCCGGAAGAAGTGCTCGTCACGGTGATGCGGGTGCACCAGAAGCAGTTGCCCATTCGCGGCGCCGGCGAGAAGCTGACGAACTCATTCCTGGCCGTGCTGGACAACGAGTCTGATCCGGACGGCAACGCCGCGTACGGCAACTCCTTCGTCACCAACGCGCGCTTCGCCGACGCGAAGTTTTTCTACGAGACCGATCGCCGCAAGCCGTTGGCCGATCGGATCGAGCAGCTGGCCCATCTCCAGTTTCAGGAAAAGCTGGGCAACTACGCCGAGAAGACGAAGCGGATCGAAGCGATCACCACGTCGATCTGCATGGCCATCGGCGCGGAGAAGAACGACATCATCACCGCTGCACATCTCTGCAAAGCCGATCTGGTCACCGAAATGGTGAAAGAGTTCACGGACCTGCAGGGGCAGATCGGCGGCATCTACGCGCGCGAGGAGGGTTATCCCGAAGCGGTGTGGCAGGCGATCTACGATCACTACCTGCCGGTCAATATTGACGATGCGCTGCCGCGCACGATCTCCGGCGCCGTGGTGTCGCTGGCCGATCGCATCGACACGCTGGTCGGATTTTTCCGCATCGGCGCGAAGCCGACCGGCTCCCGGGATCCCTTCGCCCTCCGGCGCGCAGCGCAAGGGGCGGTGCAGATCCTCCTGAACCGCGACAAGCGCCAGATCCGCCTGGGGATTGATCAGCTGATCGACTTCGGCATCGCGGCACACGCCGCCCCGGGCGCCGATGCCCCACTGAGAAACGAGCTATTGGCGTTCTTTGCGGAACGCGTCCGTACTCTGCTCGAGGCGTCGCAGTATCGCTTCGCCTACGATGAGATCGCCGCGGCGATGGAATCGGGATGGGCCTCCTCTCTCACCGATCTGGTCGACCGCATCGCAGCGGTGAAAGCCATTCGCGGCGAGGCCAAGTTCCTGTCCATCCTCGACTCGGCGAAACGCATCGCCAACATCACCGCGGACCATCGCTCCACGAAAGTGGATGCTGCGAAGCTGGAGAACGACGTGGAGCGGCGGCTGAGCGAGCTGTCGAACGCCGTCAGCGAGCAGATCGACGAGATGATCGCGGGGCGCGAATATCGCCGGGCGCTCGAATCGTTCGCCGGGATGGCTCCCGAGCTGGAGACCTTCTTCGGCGAGGTCATGGTCATGGTCGACGACGAAGGGTTGCGCAAGAACCGCCTCTCGCTGCTGCGGAAAATCGGCAGCGCGGTGAGCAAGATCGCCGACGTCACCAAGATCGTGGTCGATCGTTCCGACTATCGCGGTCAAGCGTGAAGACGATCGCCTCCCTGCTCGCGCTGCTCCTGATGACGGGATGTGCGAAGCAGGAGCTCGCCCCACCCTCGCGCCCCAGACCAAAGAGCGGGCTCTCCTTCGAGACGAAAGCGCCAGACGATACGCCCGAGCGTCAGAGTCTGCTCGACCTCTCGCGCGGCGCATCGGTTGTCTCCCGCACCGGCGAATCGATGCTGCAGTTCTCTGCCCTGCAGGCCATCGATGGCGATCCCGGATCGTGGTGGGCGACGCCTCCGCGCGACTTGCCGCAGTCGATGATCATCGCCCTGCCCGCCCGCTGCCGCATCGACGCCGTCGGAATCCGAACGGTCGAGGGAGGCCGCTTCACAGCCGGACACGTGCAATTCGACGTGTCGCTCGACGGCCGAAAATTTACTCCGCTGGCCACGATCAAATCCGCAGACAGCGGCGACGCGCAATGGTTCGACGTAACCCCGACCGAGGCGAAACGCATTCGGGTCACACTGGTGGACGCCTACGCCCCCGAACAGGATGTGCATCTCTGCTCCGTTCTGGCTCGAGGCGCGGAGCTGGAAGACGCGCAGAGCGGCGACATCAGCGGTTGCTGGTCGGTCAATGGACGCGCCACGCGCTTCACACGATACGAGGGACACGTGTCCGGCGTGATGGAAATGGGTGGCCGGCCGCTCTTCTTCGACGGCGGCAGCGACGGACGCGTCTACCGGCTCAACTGGATTCGCGGCAATGACTTTGGACTCGCCGCGATCACGGTCTCGCCCGACGCCGCAGCGATGAGCGGGATGCAATGGCACGAGGAGGCCATTCCTTTCTTCTTCGCTGACTCCTGGTTTGGGGCGGGCGGCAACTGTGGCTCGACTGCGGATCGCGACGACACGGCGCTTCGGCTGCTGCAGCGCGTCGGCCGCCTTTCGCTGTTCGGACTTCGCTTCCGGGATGACGGATCGCTCGACGCCGCCGCAAGCGCACCGACGGTTCAGTGGCTCTCGCATTTCCTCGAGCACAGCGGCGCTCGCATCGTGGCCCACGAGTTTCGCCAGCCCACGCCGGAGCGAAACAGGGAGTTCGCCCGCAGGGAGCTCGATGCGCTGCGCCAGCAGCTCGCATCGGCGGGCAGCAGGGTGGAGTTCGTCGCTCGAGGAAGCGACTCGCCGCGCCAAACGCCGGTGACGCAGACGATGCGCGCCATCTACAGCAGCGTCGATCTGGAGATTCGGAGATAATCCCCGCCGCATGCGTCATCCTGAGCCGCGCAAACGGCCAAGGATCTCTAACGCCTCGACGGCGATTTCTCGTCGTCCCTCGGCGGCTCGGAAAGAGACCGTAACCGCCAGGAAGAAGTATGTCTATTACTTCGGCGAGGGGCACGCCGAAGGCAACGCCAAAATGAAAGACATCCTCGGCGGAAAAGGCGCGGGCCTCGCCGAGATGACGAACATCGGCGTTCCCGTCCCGCCGGGCTTCACCATCTCCACCGAGGTCTGCACGTATTTCTACGCGCACAATCGGAGCTACCCGCCGGAGCTGAAGGCGAGCGTCGGGGAAAACCTGGCCCGCGTGGAGAAATCGGTGGGCAAGAAGCTCGGCGATCCGAAAGCGCCCCTGCTTGTCTCAGTGCGCTCCGGCGCGCGCGCTTCCATGCCCGGCATGATGGACACGATCCTCAATCTCGGCCTCAACGACGAGACTGTGAAGGGACTGGCCAAATCGGCGAATGACGAACGATTCGCCCTGGATTCCTATCGGCGCTTCATTCAGATGTACTCCGACGTCGTCCTCGATATCGAACGGGAGAAGTTCGAGCACGAGCTCTTCGCCCTTCGCGATCGAGTCGGCGCCGGGAGCGATGCGCAGATTCCCGCGGAGAATCTTCGTGAGCTTGTGAGCACGTACAAAGGCATCGTGCGCCAGGCGGCCGGGAAGGATTTTCCCCAGGATGTTCTGGAGCAGCTGTGGGGCGCCATCGGCGCGGTCTTCTTGTCCTGGAACAATCAACGTGCGATCACCTATCGCAAGTTGAACGGAATTCCCGACGACTGGGGCACCGCGGTGAACGTGCAGTCCATGGTCTTCGGCAACATGGGCGACGACTGCGCGACCGGCGTCGCCTTCACGCGCAACCCGTCGACCGGCGAGCGGCTCTTCTTCGGCGAATACCTTCCGAATGCGCAAGGCGAAGACGTGGTGGCCGGCATCCGCACGCCGCTCCCTATCTCCAGGGCGCAGGTCGTGGGCAACGAAAAGTCGCTCGAAGAAACGATGCCGAGGGTCTACGCGCAACTCGAGGACGTATACAAGAAACTCGAGAGCCATTACCGGGACATGCAGGACATCGAGTTCACGATCGAAGCGGGGAAGTTGTACCTGTTGCAGACGCGCACCGGAAAGCGCACCGGATTCGCCGCGGTGAAGATCGCCTGCGATATGGTCGGCGAAGGTCTGATCAAGCCGAAGGAAGCCGTCTCCCGCGTGGAAGCGAATCAGATCATTCAGCTTCTCGCGCCGGTCTTCGATACCGCGGAGAAGCAGAAAGCGCTCAAGGGCGGCCGCCTCCTCGGCCGCGGGCTCCCGGCGGGACCGGGGGCGGCGGCGGGCCGCATCGCCTTCAACGCCGAGCGCGCCGTGGAAATGGCCAAGAGCGGCGCCGTGATCCTGGTCCGCATCGAGACCTCGCCGGAAGACATCGCCGGCATGCACAAAGCGGCAGGGATCCTCACCACGCGCGGCGGTCTCACCTCTCATGCGGCGGTCGTTGCACGCGGGATGGGGCGCTCCTGCGTGGTCGGCGCCGGCTCACTGCGCGTCGACTACGGCCGCGGAGAATTGCGAGTGGAAGGACACGAAGCGCTGGAGGAGGGCGACTGGATCTCCATCGATGGCTCGACCGGTGAGGTCATCAACGGACAGCTCGCCACGCGCCCCTCGGAAGTCATCCAGGTGCTGGTTGAAGGCTCGATGAAACCGGAGAAGTCGGAGACGTTTCGGAACTTCGACCGGCTGCTGAAATGGGCTGATGAGATCCGCACGCTGGGCGTCCGCACCAACGCGGATACGCCGCAGGACGCGCGCGTGGCGCGCCTCTTCGGTGCGCACGGAATCGGCCTCTGCCGCACCGAGCACATGTTCTTCGCCGAGGAGAGGATTCTGCGCGTGCGGGAAATGATTCTGGCCCGGAATGAGGAGGGCCGGCGCAAGGCACTCGACCAGATTCTCCCGTTTCAGAAGGGCGATTTCGAAGGCATCTTTCGCGAGCTGGCAGGAATGCCGGTGACCATCCGCCTGCTCGATCCGCCGCTGCACGAATTCCTCCCGCAGAACGAGGGGCAGATCTCCACGTTGGCGCGCGACATGGGATGGGGCTTCGTCGAACTGCGGGCGAAAGTGAATCAGCTCCACGAGGTCAACCCGATGCTCGGCCATCGCGGTTGCCGGCTGGGTATTACATATCCGGAGATCTACGAGATGCAGGTTCGCGCTATTTTCCAGGCCGCCTGCGACGTGAAACGCGAGGGAATCGAGGTCCACCCGGAAGTGATGATCCCTCTGGTCGGAACTCTCAAAGAACTGGAGATCACGGCAGAGATGGCGCGGCGCGTGGCCGCGGAAGTGATTGAGGAGCGCAAGGTTGAGGTGCCGGTCATCGTCGGCACGATGATCGAAATCCCCCGCGCCGTGCTCGTTGCCGACCAACTCGCGGAGATCGCCGAGTTCTTTTCATTTGGAACCAACGATCTGACGCAGATGACGTTCGGCTATTCGCGCGATGATGCGGGATCGTTCCTTCCTGAATACGTCGACAAGAAGATCCTGCCGAAAGATCCGTTCGAGTCGCTCGATATCGAAGGCGTCGGTCAGCTCGTGCGCCTGGGGACGGAGCGGGGGCGAAGCACCAACGCAGAGCTGAAGGTCGGAATCTGCGGCGAGCATGGCGGCGATCCCGACTCTATCCGCTTCTTCCGCTCCTGCAATCTCGATTATGTATCGTGCTCACCGTATCGAGTTCCTGTGGCTCGGCTGGCGGCAGCGCAGGCGGAGCTCGAGTTCCAGCATTACGAGGGCTGATCCTCCCGCCGGTCTTTCCACTTGCGGTATCCCCAAATTCCCAGGCCAACAATCACGAGCAGGAGCAGTCCCCACTTTTCGATATGGGCGGCGCGCCCCAGAAGTCTCTCGACGGCGCGGCCGAAGTAGTAGCCGAGGGAGCCGATGACGATCGCCCAGATCGTGCACGTCAGCGCCTCGTACAGCAGGAATTTCAGCAGCGAGATTCGAGAGATTCCGATGATCACCGCGCACGTGACGCGCAGTCCGTACAGCCACTGCGTGATGAAGATCGCCGGCGCGCCGTAGCGCTCGAACATCCGGATGCCCTTGCCGAAGTGCTTCTTCATCTTCGGGAAGCGTTCCAGCAGCCTGACGCCTTGCGTTCGCCCCAGCCAGAACCAGAACACATGTCCGCAAAAGGCGCCCAGACAGGCCACCAGCATCACCGTGAAGATTTCGAGGTAACCTCGCTCGGCGAAGAAGCCGGCCATCACCAGGATGGTCTCTCCCTCTAGAAAGGTGCCGATGAAGACGGCGAGATAGCCGAACTTCTGTAGCAGGAACTCTGGCGACATTCACCCGCCAAATGCAAGATTCGGGGCGGAACAGGAAATTTCGGCGCGCCAGCGTAACATTGACCCATTCGCAGGAGGCAGTAATGAAAGCGATCCTCAGTTGCGGCCTGACCGCGTTTGCGCTGACGCTGTACGCGGCCGACCCGCAAGACAAGCCGACGACTACGACGGCCACCACCCTGAGCGCCGTTCCGCAGGCGCAGGTCGAGGATTCACCGCTCGTTCGCGCAGCAAAGAGAACTGGCCGTCTGGCTAAGAAGCCGACCAATGTCATCACCAACGAGACGCTGGTGAAGTCGGGTGGTCATATCACCACGGCTGCCTCGCAGGCGCCGCTGCCACCGCTTCCGCCCCGTCAACCCGCAGTGACCAGTCAGCCGAATGCGTACGCGGAGCGTCTGAAGAAGGAAGCGCAGGAAAAGGCCAGGAAAGAAGCCAACGCCAGGCGAGCTGACGCTCGGCGTGCGGAAGCGGATTTCACCGATGACTCGATCGAGCCGCGCTTCGAAGATCCCGCGCAGCAGGAGCAGATGATTCAGCAGGGCGCGCAGACGACTACCGCCCAGCCGCCGCAGAAGCCTCCCACGCTCTGATCCCTCAAAAAACGAGCCCCACCGGATTGCGATGGGGCTCGCCGACATTGATGTGCGTGAGGCTACGCGTGACGCCGCATGTATTTGATGCCGCCGATGACTCCGATCGCGCTGGAGAATGGCCGGCGAACGCCAATCGAACGTGCGAAACCGCGCGAGGCCTTCTGGCCGATTCGGAACATCAGCACCTTTTTCAAAAAGTGCAGCATATCGGTCTCCTCGCTAGTTATTTGTGCAAGTAGAAAGCCAGTCGGCTGATCGGGAGAGCGGCGGTCAGGCTGGCGCTCTCGTCGCGCTGATCGTGCTCATAGGCGCCGTTTTGGCCGCACCGGCGCTCACCTCGCGTTACGGCTTTATGGCCTTCGCCATTGTCTATGCCGTTGCGCTCATCGCCTGGAGCGTCGCCCGAAGCGCTCCCTTGAAGTTTGGAGTCATCGTCGCCCTGGCCATCGGTCTGCGAGTGGCGATGCTGTTCAGCGAGCCCCGATTGTCCGGGGACGTCTTCCGCTATCTATCGGATGGACGCGCGATCGCGGCCGGCCGGAATCCCTACACAGTTCTGCCGGACGATCCACGCGTACCGCATCGAGAGATTCCGACGATCTATCCGCCACATGCCGAATTGCTTTTTGCGCTGGTGCATTGGCTGACTCCGTGGCGGCTGCTTCTGATCGCCGCCGATGTGATCGCGCTCTTCCTCTTGCGTCGCAACGCACTCGCGTACGCTCTTTTTCCGCCGCTGATCTTCGAAGGTGCGTGGAACGGTCACGTCGATGGGCTGGCTGCGATGTTGCTGCTCGTCGCCTGGACGTATGACTCCGGATCAGCCGCTGCCGCGTCGGTGGGTCTCAAGCTGATTCCGCTCGCCGCCATCCCCGCCTTGCTCATCCGATCGCGCCGGAGGCGGCGTTTCCTGCTGACGTTCGCCCTGGTACTCGTGCTTCCGGCCATTCCGTTCCTTGCTGCCGGCTCGTTCATGTCCGGGATGCACGAGTACGCGACGCGATGGGTGTTCAACTCACCGATGTACGACGGCGTATTCGCGCTCGTCGATTCGCTTCAGGTCGCCGATCACTTGAAGAACATCTGGACGGCCATCAAGGACCCTCTGCGGTTGGAGCTCGTATCGCGCTTCGTCTACTTCCATCTCTATTCGGACTTTCTCACGCGCTGCGTTCTCGCCGTCGTGGCCGTGGCGCTCATCGTGCGATTTCGGCGAAGCCCCGCAGCGTCCATCGGCGCACTGCTCATCTGCTCGCCGGCGCTTCATCCCTGGTACTGGCTCGTGCTCGCGCCGTTTGCTTCCGGGGTCTGGCTATGGCTGGCGCTCTGCGCGCCGTTCTCGTATCTGCTTTACGCCGGGGCGCCGAAGTGGGTGGTCTACGCGCTGTGCTACCTCGCGCCGCTGTTCATCGCGTGGCTTCCGCTTTCAAGGCGCGGGACATCAATCGGTGAATCGCCGTCTTCGGCGACTCATCCTCGTACAGCACCCGATACACCTCAGTCGTGATGGGCATGTCGATGCGATGTCGCTCAGCAAGAGCTTTGGCCGCCTTGGAAGTCTTCACTCCTTCCGCGACCCAGCGAGTCTCGTCGAGGATGTCGCGAAGCGCTTTGCCGCGCCCCAGAGCCACGCCAACGCTGCGATTTCGCGAGAGCGCGCCGGTACAGGTGAGGACGAGGTCTCCCATCCCCGCCAGCCCGGCGAATGTCTCCTGCCTTCCTCCGTGGGCCACGCCGAGCTTGGTGATCTCATGAAGGCCGCGGGTGATCAGCGCCGCGTTGGTGTTGAATCCGAGGCCCAGGCCTTCCAGTACGCCGGCGGCGATAGCGATGACGTTCTTCAGCGAGCCGGCCAGCTCCACGCCGACGACGTCGGTGCTGTTGTAGAGCCGCAGCGACGTGCACGACAACAGGCGCTGAACCTCCGCGGCGAAATCGCTGTTTGTCGATGCGACGACCGCTGCGGTCGGATCGCCACGCGCAGTCTCGGACGCAAATGTCGGTCCGGAGAGCGCGGCGAAGGATCGTAGCGAACGGCCAAGAACAGCCGCGGTGATTTCCGACATTCGATCGAGCGTGTCGCTTTCGATTCCCTTCGTTCCGGAGATCACGTCCACCGGCCGGCGGACATGCGCCTTCAGTTGCGTCAGCACATCGCGGTAGTGGTGGCTGGGAACGACCATGAAGACGACATCGCTGAAGGCTGCCGCTTCGGCCAGCGAGCCGGTGGCGCTGACGGTCCGACCCAGCGGGATGTCCGGCAGATACGAAGGATTGTTGCCGGTCTTGCCGATCGCATCGGCGATGCGCGGATCGTGTGACCACAACAACACCTCGTGGCCGCAGCGGGCGGCAGTGATGGCCATGGCCGTCCCGAACGAGCCCGCCCCGATGACGGACAACTTCATGGTTCTTTCCCCTCACCGAGGCGCCGCTCGGTTCCCTGCGTCAACCGCGCGATATTCGAGTTGTGCTTCACGATGATCAGCATGGCAATCACGATGCTCACGACGGTGGTCCAGAAGGACGCGTGCGTCAAAAAGCGCATGAAGATCGGAATCGACGCGGCGCTCAGCATCGACGCCAGCGAGACGAAGCGCGTGGAGAGGATCACGATCAGAAACACGATAGCGCCGGCAGCGAGACTGAGAGGGTCGATGGCCAGAAACGCTCCCGCAGCGGTGGCCACGCCTTTGCCGCCGTGAAAGCGCAGCCACACCGGAAACATGTGCGCCAGCACGGCGATGAGGCCGGCCAACCCGATCCAGAAGGCTCGCGAATGCACCGGCGAGAAGTTGCCATCGGCGCCAAGCGGCCAGTCAGGGCTGATCACGATCCATCGGGCAAACACGATCGCCGCGTAACCTTTCGCCATATCGAGGATGAGGGCGATGACTCCGGGCAGTTTGCCGAACGTGCGAGCGACGTTCGTGGCGCCGACGTTGCGGCTGCCGAGCTCGCGGATGTCCTCGCCGGCGAAAAGCTTCACCACGAGGAAGCTGAATGGAATCGACCCGATCAGGTACGCGCCGATGACGAGCGCAGCCGGAAGCATGGCGGCATTGTATCTGCCACCTAGATGGCCTCGAACGCGCCCTCCAGGTCGGCGATCAGGTCTTCGATGTCTTCGATCCCCACGGAGATGCGCACCAGGCCCGGCGTGATGCCCAGCCGCTTCCGCTCTTCGATCGGAACCGAGGCGTGGGTCATCGTCTCGGGATGGGAGATCAGCGTCTCCACCCCGCCGAGCGACTCGCCCAGCGAACAGAGCCGCACCCGGTTCAGAAACGCGGCGGCCCGTTCTTTCGAACCCAGCTCGAAGGAAATCATCGCCCCGAATCCGCTCATCTGCCGCTTCGCCAAGGCATGTTGCGGATGATCGGGCAGGCCGGGGTAATACACCTTGCGAACCTTCTTGTGATTCCGAAGATAGCTGGCCATGGCCATGCCGTTCGCTTCGTGCTGTTTCATGCGCACGGCGAGCGTCTTCACGCCGCGCAGGACGAGCCATGAGTCCCACGGCGAGAGAATCGCGCCGACAGCGTTCTGGAGGAATCCGATCCGCTCGGCCAGCTCATCGGAGTTCGAGATCACCACGCCACCGATCGAATCGGAATGACCGTTGAGGAACTTGGTCGTGGAATGGACGACGACGTCGGCCCCCATTTCGATCGGGCGCTGCAGATAGGGCGAGCAGAACGTATTGTCGACGACGACGAGTACGCCTTTGGAATGCGCCAGCTCCGAACATGCGGCAAGGTCGGTCAGCGTCATCATCGGGTTGGTGGGAGTTTCGAGGAAGAGCACCTTGGTGTTCGGCCGGATCGCCGCGCGAATGGCGTCGACGTTCGAGGTGTCGACATAGCTGAACTGCATTCCGAATTTCTCAAAGACGCGGCTGAAGAGGCGATAGGAG
>QHVS01000321.1 GCA_003223635.1 Acidobacteriota bacterium
GAAGATCAGCGCGTCGCTGGAAGGCTTTCAGACCAAGTCGGCCATGATTGATACCAGCGGCAACGTCACGCAGGATTTCGTCATGCGACCCTCCTTCGGTCAGGAGATCACCGTCGGCTCGCGCGCCATCAACGCGGAGCAGGAGAAGGCGGTGCCGATCGATGTCATCCCGCGCGAACAGATCGAGACGGCGCCTTCGACGGAAACGAGTCAGATCATCGAGAAGATCGCTCCATCGTTCAATTTTCCGCGACCGTCGATTTCCGATGGCACGGACAGCGTCCGCCCGGCGACTCTGCGCGGACTGGGACCCGATCAGGTCCTGGTGATGGTGAATGGCAAGCGCCGACATGTGAGCGCGCTGGTAAACGTCAACAGCACAATTGGTCGCGGATCGGCCGGCGTGGATCTCAATGCCATCCCGGCATCGGCGATCGAGAGCGTGGAGATCCTTCGCGACGGCGCGGCGGCGCAATACGGTTCGGACGCTATCGCCGGCGTGCTCAACCTGGTTCTGAAATCCGACGCCGAGCCGCTCAGGCTGGAGGTCAAAGGCGGAACGACCACGCATTCCGACGGCCAGATGCTCGACACGAATCTCAGCGGTGGCTGGAAGATTGCGCGCGGCGCTCTCTTCGGCACGGTCGAGTATCGCGACCGGTATGCCACGAATCGCGCCCTTCCCGACCCACGGGATCAGGTCGTCAAAGGGGACGCCGGAAAGAATGCGGTACCGCAACCGAACACGCATTGGGGCGACAACTACGGACGCGACCTCATGTCGCTGCTTAACCTCAATCTCCCGGTCACCGAAGATGGCAAACAGATCTTCTACGCGTTCGGTGGTTACAGTCTCCGTCACGGATCCCACGGCGGGAATTACCGGCGGGCCATCGATCCCACCGATTGGCCGCAGATCTATCCGCTGGGATTCCTTCCTCTGATCGAGCCGCGCGTCGCCGATCGGTCGGCGAATGCGGGGATTCGCGGCGAGCTGGCTTCGTGGTTCTACGACGCCAGCGCCGGCTACGGGCGCAACAAATTCGACTTTTTCGTTCGCCACTCGCTCAACGTGACGCTTGGCCCGACCATGCCGCCCAATCAGACGTCGTTCTACGCAGGCTCGCTCGCCGATAAGCAGTACACCGCGAATGTTGACCTCTCGCGCGGATTCAACGCCGGCCTGGCCGGACCGATCAACGTCGCTGCAGGAGTGGAGTATCGCCGTGAGGGCTATCAGGTCATGGCCGGGGAGCCCGCCTCGTACATTGATGGCGGCTCTCTCAACCAGTTCGGCACGGCGCACGGTACGCCGGGCTCGCAAGTGTTTCCCGGTTTCCGGCCCTCCAACGCCGTCGATATCTCGCGAAACAGCAAGGCCGTTTACGTGGATACCGAGGGTGACGTTCTGCGGCAGTTGCGCGTCGGTCTCGCCGGCCGCTACGAGAACTTCAGCGATTTTGGCAACACGACCAACGGAAAGCTCACGCTGCGCTACTCGCCTTCGAAGCCACTCATCTTTCGAGCCGCTGCAAGCACCGGCTTCCGCGCGCCTTCTCTCGGGCAGTCATGGTTCTCGGCGGTGAGTACGAATTTCCTGCCTGACCCGGTCACCAAAATTATTACCCCCTTCGAAGTTTGGACGGCTCCGGTCAGCAGTCCCATCGCCATCGCTCTCGGCGCGACGCCGCTTCGTCCCGAGACTTCCCGCAACTACAGCGGAGGAGTGGTGTGGCAGCCGATGTCCAATCTGGAGATGACCGCCGACCTTTTCCACATCGACATCAAGCACCGCATCGTTCTGACGGGCAACTTCACCGGGTCGCAAGTGGCGCCGCTCCTGGCGCCGTTCGGCGCGAACAGCGCACGGTTCTTCAGCAACGCCATCGACACGCGCACCAATGGATACGATTTGGTGGTCAATCATCAGCGGCCGATCTTCAGCGGGCGCATCGATCTCTCCGCCGCGTACAGCAACAACAAGACGAAGATCGTCAGCTTCGCGCCGACGCCGCCGCAGCTCACCGGTCTTGGCGCAGTACTCTTCGACCGCCGCGAGCAGCGGACGGTCCAGTGTGGCCAGCCGCGCGATAACCTCCGGGTGATGCAGAGCTACAGTCAGGGACCGGTGAATGTCACCGCGCGGGAGAGCCGCTACGGTTCATACTGCAGCCTGAACACAAAGCCAGAGGATGATCAGACGTATCCGGCGGCCTGGCTGACCGATCTCGATTTGTCTTATGTGTGGAGCAAGTACACATTCGCCATCGGCGCGGAAAATATCTTCGATGTATTTCCGGCCCGAAACCTTCGAGCCGGTATCGCGGCCCCAAACGGCTCCGAGCAGGCGGGCAGCGCCGGCGCTTTCACGTATCCGAGAAACACACCCTTCGGCATGAACGGACGTTTCGTCTACTCTCGCGTCAGCTACAGGTTTTGAAATTTCGAGTTCCTTCTCCCCCGCCTCGGCGGGGGAGAAGGTGCCGCGAAGCGGCGGATGAGGGGCCCCTCACCCGGCCTTCGGCCACCCTCTCCCCGCAAGCGGGGAGAGGGTGCTCGCATGCTGACGCTGTGATCCACCGCACAAGCAATGGCCGCGGCGACCCTGTCGATCTACGACGAATTCATCGGTGGAGCCCAGCGCGAGCAGCGCTTCACCCTGCGCCTCGCATCCGAGCGCGTCAGCGCCCGCGAGATCATCGAGCGCCGCGTGCGTGAAGAAGTCGCGGCATACAACCAGAATCGCAGCGAGCATTTCTACGGACTGGTCCAGCCGGCCGATGCCGAGCGCCTGCTGAACGGCTATCGGCTGAAGAAGCCGCATGCCATTGACGCGGACGACCAGAGCAAACGGGCCATCGAGGCCTTCGGCCACAACGGGTTCCTCCTGCTGGTGAACGATCTGCAGATCGAGTCGCTCGACGATCCGATCGTTCTCCGCGATCACACCGAGGTCACGTTCATCAAGCTGGTGCCGCTGGTGGGAGGCTAAGCGTGACGCTGTTCGATTTCATTCGCAAAACACCGAAAGCCGAACCGATCCCCGATCGCGCACGCGATCTTCTCGCTCGCCTCGTCGCCGATCTGAAAACCGCGTCGTGGCATTGGAATGCAAAGCCGGCCGAAATCGCCATTTGCCAGGAAATCATGGAAGCCGATCCTGCCGATCAGGTGGTTCTGCTTCCTCTGATCGCCGAGGAGGCGCTGGAGCTGCTGGAAGGCAAGACGCGCTGGAGCTCGGCGCACCTGGTCAAGGGTCTGCTCAGCCAGATGCTCCGCCGCAAACTTCCGCTGAAGGAGCAGGATCTCATTCGCCTCGCGGAGCTGACCGGCACTCTTCGCTCCCATTACTATTTCGATTCCATCGTTCCCATCGCCCCGCTCCTCGGCGTGATCGAGGAGCACATCGAGAACAGTGGCCTGTCCGCTCCGCTTCGCTCCGCGCTGAAAGAGATGCACCGCCGCGTCGCACCGTATGTGAGCGTGGCGGACAACCGTCGTGCCGCATCGCGCATCGAAACGCTCCTCGGCGGCGGGATCGACGCGAATCCGCTCGCCCCCGGCGATCTGTGGGCCGATGCAGCTCTTTCGGATTACCGCGGGCTGCACGGCGAGGAAAAGGCGGCGTGGCGCGATCTCTTCGCCTTCGTCAAACAATCGGCCGCGAACAAGCCGTCGAAGAGATGGCTGAAGGAAGCCCGCTCGCTCGTCGAGCAGATCGGAAACGATCGCTTCGCCGCGACGATGCAGCGATGGCTCCCGCTCTTCGATCCGCCCAGGAATCGCGACTTCGGCAGCAAGCCGCATGGCACCTTCCATGGGTTTTTCAATGATGCGAACGTCGACAGCCTGCGCGGCCTCATTTTCTGCTGCGCGCTGATCAGCGATCCGTCGATCGCTACGGTCATCGGCGACGCTGCGGAGCGCGCGTTCAAGAAGGTCCCCGGCGTCGGCGCCATGTCGCCGAAGATCGGGAACGCGTGCGTGCTGGTCCTCAGCGAGCTGGGGACGTCCGAGGCGACTGCGCAGTTGAGCCGCCTGCGCACGCGAGTGAAAGCGCCGGGGGCGACGAAGATCCTCGAGCGCGCCTTCGCCGAGGCAGCGAAGCGCGCCGGCCTCTCACCCGAAGATCTGGAAGAGTTGTTCGTGCCGACGATGGGGATGACCGAAGTTGGAGTTCTTCGACAGGCGATTGGAAAGTTCACGGCCGTAGCCGTGGCTGGGGGCCCTATCGAATGGGTCCTGCCGAACGGGAAGCATCAGACCTCCGTTCCCGCAGCGCTGAAGAAATCCGCGGACTTGAAGCAGTTGAAGGTGACTGCGGCCGAGCTGGAGACGATGCTGATTGCGCAGCGCGATCGCATCGACGCGTTCTATCTCGCTCCTCGAAGCTGGAGCTTCAGGGACTGGCGCGAGCGATATCTCGATCATTCGCTCGTCGGCGTCATCGCCCGCCGGCTGATCTGGAAGTTTGAATATCCGGATGGAAAAACGAAGGCCGGATTGCCTGCGCCACACCGAGCAACGATCTGCGATCCCTACGGCGTCGAGTTGCCGGATCTCTCGCAGACCACGGTCTCGCTCTGGCATCCGATCGACAGCCCGCCCGACGTCGTGCTCGCGTGGAGGCGCAGCCTGGAGGCGCAGCAGATCACGCAGCCGTTCAAGCAGGCCCACCGCGAGATCTATGTGATCACCGAGGCGGAGCTGCAGACCTCGACGTATTCGAATCGCTTCGCCGCGCACATCCTGAAGCAGCATCAGTTCGCCGCGCTCTGCCGCGACCGCCGCTGGCGGTATTCGCTGCAGGGCGGGTTCGATTCGCACAACACGCCGACGCGCGAACTTCGCGCATCGAACCTCTCCGCAGAATTCTGGGTCGAAGGCATGGGCGAACAGCCGGAGACGACCGAAGCGGGCATCTATCTCTACGTAGCGACCGATCAGGTCCGCTTCCATGACGCGCACGGCGCGAACGTCGCGCTGATCGATGTCCCCCCGATCGTCTTCTCCGAGGTGATGCGTCACGTTGATCTCTTCGTTGGAGTGGCCAGCATCGGTAACGATCCGACCTGGCACGACCATGGCGACACGCGCTACGTAGGCTACTGGACGAACTATTCGTTTGGCGAGCTTTCCGGCAGCGCCAGCACACGTCGCAGCATTCTGGAGGCGATGGTGCCGAAGCTGAAGATCGCCGATCGCCGTTCGCTCGACGATCGCTTCCTCGTCGTCCGCGGCGACCTCCGCACCTACAAGATCCACCTCGGCAGCTCGAATATCCTCATGGAGCCGGACGACCAGTATCTGTGCATCGTCCCCGGCCGCGGCAAGAGCGCGCCGCCCGATCAGAAGCTCTACGTGCCGTTCGAGGGAGACTCGATGCTCTCGGTGATCGTGAGCAAAGCCTTTCTGCTCGCCGAGGACCGCAAGATCAAGGATCCGACGATCGTCCTGCAGTTGCGGCCTCGGTGATGTGGAGCGGCGGGCTTTAGCCCGCCCGCGGCCTGAAGGCCGCCGCTCCGCCGGCTGGCACTCCAATAACTTTGCTGAGCCCGCTCGGGCAAACCATTTGCACCGCGCCACGCGTGTCGGTCGTGGTACCGCTACCAGCCCTGAATTGTGGAAGTTAATACAGGAGGAGGTTGAATGCGTGCACGCGTGGCTTTCTGGTGCATCGGTCTTATTTGTGTGCTCTCCATTCCGATAGCGGCGGCGCCCGGAGATCCGGTCAAGCCGGTGATTTCTCCACCACTCGGACTTCTGAAGAAGTCGGATCAGTCGGCGGACGTGAAGTATGTGGTGCCGAACTTCGAGGTGCCGATCAAGCCGCGCGCGGCCGGCGCCGCGACGTCCTCGGCGTCAACTTCGAAGGCGTCGGCGTGCTGAACTCCGCACCGCCCGACACCAACGGCCGCGTCGGCAAGAACCATTACGTGCAGTGGGTCAACACGCAGCTCGCGGTATGGGACAAATCGGGAACTCTGCTCTACGGCCCGATCAAGGGGAACACACTTTTTCAGAGTCTCGGCGGAACGTGCGCCACGCACAACGACGGCGATCCCATCTCCCAGTACGACCTTCTGGCCGACCGCTGGATTCTGACGCAGTTCGCTGTCGGCGCTACGGACGGCTCCTTTTCCCATCAATGCGTCGCAGTCTCCATGAGCGG
>QHVS01000317.1 GCA_003223635.1 Acidobacteriota bacterium
CGTCGCCTCGCCACAATGCGTTCGCTGACCGCGACCGGCGCAGGCGACTGGCGATTCGACTCGCCGTTTTTTGATTTCTTGAACATTCACGATCTCCCCGGAACCGCACCGGTGCGCACAGTGAATGGGTTCATCAGAACTGGGGCGGGGGCGTGGAAGAACACCGAAGCGCTGCCGCGCTACTTCCTCGTACGTTCATTCGTCGTGTTGCACTCGGCCGAGGAATCGGTGAAGGCGCTGGGGCCGGTGGTCGACTTCCGGTCGGTGGCGACTGTCGATCACATCCCTGAGAAAGTGCGAAATCTCAGCGGTGCGCACGTCGCATCACGAGTCGGCGTGCGCCAGGCGTGTGCTGGCGGCACCGCTGTCATCACTCGAGCGCAAGGCGATAGCCGCACGCTCTCTGTGCGCAGCCTCGGCTGGAACCTCCTCGTGTCGAGCGAACCATGGTGGCGCGGGTGGCGCGTGTACTGGAACGGAGAGCGGTTACCGCCCGTCGTCGTGAACGGCGCTTTCCTTGGAACCTTCGTTCCTCCCGGCGTCGGAACGCTCGAACTTCGCTATCGGCCCAACGAATTCGATATCGGCGTCAGAGCGGCTGCCCTCGGCTTGCTGTTGCTCGTGAGTGCGTTGGCGGTTCCCTGGGTTGAGCATGCCGCGCGTCTGATGGGGAAGAGCGCGCAAGCGCTCGTACGCGTCGGTCGACGAGCCCGGCCTCAGCGGATTCGGATCGCTGCGCTGATGCGCGGAATCGACTGGCAGCGACAACGCGATTGGCTCTTGAGGATTCGCAACGCAACGGCCGTCTTGCTCGTCGCCGCGTACGCGATCGTTCTCGTCATGAATCGTGTTCGCGTTCCCGGTGGCGCTGACTCATCCGGGTATCTCAACCAAGCCGACTTATGGCGTCGAGGTCATCTCATCGTTCCGCTGGATCTTCCCCGACAACTCGGAGTGCCGCTCGACTTTTTCAACGCGTTCATCCCGCTGGGATTTGTGCCAGGACCACGAGCGGGCACGATGGTTCCGAGCTATCCGGCGGGCCTGCCTCTGCACATGGCGCTTTTCGACATTCTGGGTGGACGACAGGCTGCTTTCCTGGTCGTTCCTTTCGCGGCCGTGGCGACCGTTCTGCTCATGTATGTCCTTTCACGAGATCTCAAGCTTCGGCAGACCTGGGCTGCGGGGGCCGCTGCCGTGGTCGGCCTCTGTCCCGTCTTTGTATTTCACGGCATTCAGCCCGTGAGCGACGTGCTGGCGACTTTCTGGAGCGTCGCCGCGATCACGTGCGCGCTGCGCAGTACTCGCGGCGCCACTTGGGCTGCAGTTGCAGGTTTTTGTGCAGGCGTCGGGGTGCTCGTCCGGCCGACCAATATCCTGCTTCTGCCCGCGGTCGCGTTGGCTGTCGGTCGCCGCCGCAACGCGATTCTCGCTCTCGTGGCAGGCCTCGCTCCGTGTGCGATTTTTCAGATGGCCTTGAGCAACCACATCTACGGTTCGCCATTCCTGACTGGATATGGGGATATCCGCAGTCTACTTGCGTGGACGAACTTTGCTCCGCGGATCACGCACTACACGTTCTGGCTGGCGGCGCAGTTGACGCCCATCATCTTCCCGCTTGGGATTCTTGCTTTTGGAGTGACGCGAATTCCGCTGCGCGATCGCGTCGTGCTGTTTGCGTGGTTTCTCCCGTTCTTTCTCTTCTACTGCTTCTATGCTCCCTATGACACGTGGTGGTACACGCGGTTCCTGCTGCCCGCGACGCCGCCGCTGATCATCATTGTCTTTCGGGCCGGGCACGTGATGCTCTCGGATCGCCCTCGCTGGTTGCGGACGACGGTCGCTCTCATCGTCTTCGGGATCATTGCCTCGACGGAGTGGGCCGTGACAAAACACTTCGGTGTGCTCGACTCCGCTGACGCTGATGACCTCTACCGGCAGTCCATCTTAGGTTCCCGGCGTCTTCTACCACCCAACGCGCTGGTCGTGACGATGCAGATGAGCGGCGCCTGGTATTACTACAACGGGACCACGACGGTGCGTTGGGATGCTTTAAACGGCGATGATTTTCAGGTCGTACGCGCCTACGCCGGAATTGCGGAACGGCGATGGTTCGCGCTTTTGTCAGCATTCGAAGTCAATGACGCATTCATCCACACCGAACCTGCATGGAAACCGGAAGCCCGCTTTCGCGACGTGACGCTCTTCAGTCTGACGACCGATGCGTCACGCCCCCGGGGAGGAAGGCGCTCACAGCGTGATGATCCCGCGCCGAGCGGCGCGTCGGACAGCATCGGTACGATTCGACGCTCCGAGCTTGCCGCAGATCGACGCGACGTGAAACTTTACGGTTTGATCGCTGATGGCGAGGCGCTGAGCAATCGCCTTGTTGGCCATGCCCTGCGCGAGCAGCTCGAGCACCTCCATTTCCCTCGCTGTCAGCGGCTCATCGACTGGCTGTTGCCCCTCGGACGCGATGAGGTAGGCGTCGGCCTCGATACCGGAAGATCGGGCCAGGGTAAGGGTAACCGCTTCATCGACGACATCGATATTTGTCGAGGCTAGAGCCGAGCGC
>QHVS01000318.1 GCA_003223635.1 Acidobacteriota bacterium
CATCAGCTTCCTCCGGCTGCCTCAGGCTGATAGCGGTAGCCCATTCCGTAGACGGTGTCGATCCGATCGAATTGCGGATCGACCGCCTCGAACTTTTTCCGGATCCGTTTCACGTGGCTGTCGATGGTCCGTTGGCTCACGTAGTTGTCGTGCGGGTAGCCCTCACGGGTCAGTTGCTGTCGAGTCTTCACGTGTCCGGGATGACGAACGAGCGCCAGCAGCATCATGAACTCGGTGACCGTCAGCTCGATCGAATGCCCTTTCCAACGCACCAGGAAACGCTGCGGATCGAGGTCCAGTGATCCGACGGAGACCACCGTATCGTCGTCGCCGGCGCTTTTCGCCCGCCGGGCCGCTCTGCGGAAGAGCACGCGCACCCGAGCGATCAGCTCGCGCATGGAGAACGGTTTGCCGAGGTAGTCATCTGCGCCGAGCTCGAGGCCGAGGACGCGATCGAGCTCTTCATCGCGCGAGGTGAGAAAGATGATGGGGACCGTCTCCGAGGCCGCGCGGATCTTGCGGCAAAGTTCGAGGCCGTCCATGCGCGGCATCAGGATGTCGATGATGACCAGCTCGGGCATGGCCGACTCGAACGCGGTCCACGCTTCGACGCCGTCGGCGTACGCGCGAACGTCGTAGCCCTCCCGCCGCAGCGCGAAGGCCACCGTCTCGCGGATGTTCGCTTCATCGTCGACGACGGCAATGGCGGTCACGAATCGATTGTACGTGCAGCGACGCGCCGCCACATTTTCGCCACAAACATTCCTCGCTCCCGCCGCGAGCCCGCCGCGGTCACGCCATCTGCCGGACCTCTATTGATGGGTGGAGGGAAAGGACATGACTCGCAAACTCACGTTGCTGATTCTTCTGCTGATTCCGATTGCCGTATTCGCCCAGGAGGACGAGCGACCGCTGGTCACTCTGAACCAGGTGAAGAGCGGCATGATGCTGCTGAAAACCAATCACCAGGGCGTCTACGTCGTCGCCCCCACCGTGGAAACCGACGTCAAGCTCCAGGTTCGCGGACTGGTCCTGCGCGGCGAAGTGCGTCAGACGTTCCGCAATCCCGAATCGACGTGCGCGGAGGCGATCTACGCGTTTCCGCTGCCGGAAGACGCAGCGGTCGATCGCCTGCGGATGACCGTCGGTATGCGCGTGATCGAAGGAGAGATCAAGGAGCGCAAAGAAGCTCAGGTCGTCTACGAGCAGGCGAAGAGCGAAGGGAAGAAGGCGTCGCTGCTGACGCAGGAGCGGCCGAACCTGTTCACGGTGTCGATCGCCAACATCGGATCGGGCGAGGAGGTCGTGGTGACGATCGATTACCAGCAGAACGTCGACTATCGCGACGGCGTTTTCCGGCTCCGCTTTCCCATGACCATCGCTCCGCGCTACATTCCCGGACAGCCGAGCGGCGCGAAGCAGAGCGTCGGCTGGTCGGTGGACACGGATCAGGTGCCGGACGCCAGCCGGGTGACGCCGCCGGTCAACATGCCGGGATCCGGACGCGAGAACCGGTTGCGCCTGAGCGTCGATCTCGATTCCGGCGTTTCGCTGCGGCGCGTCGACAGCTCGTATCAGAAGGTGGCAACGACCGTTGTCTCCGGCTCGCGTTACAACGTGACGCTGGCCAGCGGTGACGTTCCAGCCGATCGCGACTTCGAGCTCGTCTGGCAGCCCGACCTCGGCAACGAGCCGAAAGCGGCAATGTTTACGGAGCAGAGCGGCCCACACACCTACGCGCTGCTGATGCTGATGCCGCCCAAGGCGTCGACCGGTGTGCGCCTGCCGAAGGAATCGATCTTCATCGTCGATACGTCGGGATCGATGGCCGGCACGTCGCTCAGCGAGGCGAAGAATGCGCTGCAACTCGCACTCGATCGCCTTTCGCCACAGGACCGCTTCAACGTCATCGAGTTCAATTCGGTGACGCACGTTCTCTTCAATCAGCCGCAGCAGGCCTCGCCTGATGTCGTGGCCAGGGCGAAGAAGTGGGTGGATAGCCTGGTGTCGACCGGGGGGACGGAGATGCTGCCGGCGCTGCAGGCGGCGCTGTTGAATCAATCTCCCGGGGATGGCGTGGTCCGTCAGGTCGTCTTCATGACCGATGGCGGAGTAGGCAACGAGGAGCAACTGCTCACCTTCATCCGCACGAACCTGGGCCAGAGCCGTCTCTTCACGGTAGGCATCGGCTCTGCGCCGAACTCGCACTTCATGCGCGGCGCGGCGCGTTTCGGCCGCGGGACGTTCACCTACATCGGCAGCGTCACGGAAGTCCAGGAGAAGATGACCGCGCTCTTCGAAAAGCTGGAGAGTCCGGTATTGACGAACGTCGAGCTGCACCTCGACGACCCTCGAGCGGAAATGTGGCCGCAGCGGATTCCTGATCTGTATGTGGGCGAGCCGGTCGTCGTCGCTGTGCGCTTCTCTTCGCCGACAGGAAGAGTGACGGCCTCCGGGAAGCTCGGCGATCACCAGTGGAACGACGTTCAATCGCTGCAAGTCACGGGCAATGAGTCGGGTGTGGGGAAGTTGTGGGCGCGCCGCAAGATCGAAGCGCTCACCGACACCGGCGGCGACGTTCATCAGCAGATTGTCGAGCTGGGACTCGACCATCATCTTGTCACCGAGTTCACCAGCCTGGTGGCTGTGGATCACACGCCGAGCGGCGCTCCGCAACAGACGTGTGAGACGCGAGCGGTGCCGGTGAATCTTCCCCTGGGCTGGGGCGGCATCGAAGGATCGCTTCCGACAACGGCCACGCCCGCGCCGCTGGAGATGTTGATCGGAATCGTGCTCGTGGCCATCGCCGCAGTGATTGCGGTGCGGAGTTGATCATGAAGAAGCGCCTCGTCCTCATCGGTTCGCTCGCCGTCGCCGGCCTGATGCTCTTTGGCAACGGGATGTGGCTGTACGCCAAAGCGCAGTTGGCCCAGGTCCTCCTCGAGCGAGCGTGGGCGCGAACGCTCCACGGCGAACAGGACGTGAAGCCGTGGAGATGGGCCGACACCTGCCCCATCGCCCGCCTGCAGTTCCCGCGTCAGCGCCGCAGCTACATCGTCCTCGCCGGCGCCAGCGGACGGAACCTGGCGTTCGGTCCCGGACACGTCGACGGGACCGCGGCACCGGAGCAGATTGGCA
>QHVS01000319.1 GCA_003223635.1 Acidobacteriota bacterium
CGACGGCAGCCTTCACCGGACCGATCGTGCTGCGCAGTCCTTGCTGCTCGTTGATCTCGAAGTCATCCTTCTGCTCCGGAGCCAGGCCGCGGACGCGGCGCATGCTGCCCCGCAGCTCGTCGCGAGCCGCATCGAGCCGCTCCTTGTCTTTCACCTTCACCCGGATGGATGTGTCCAGGCGCGAGCTGAAGACCTTCATGCAGCGGCACGACCGCGTAGTTGTCGAAGCTGAAGAGGCCGAGGAAGGTGCCCTGCCTGGCGTAGACGCCGACGATGCGGAACGGATTGCCGTCGACGGTGACGATCTTCTCCAGTGGCGACTGATTGGGGAAGAGCGCCTCGGCCACGTCATAACCGAGGACAACCACGCCGCGCCCGCCCCGCGACTCCAACTCGGTGAAGAAGCGCCCCTCCTTCAGCGGCGAGGTGGAGGTGATCACGAACTCGTCAGTGGTCCCCTGCGTGAAGACAGCGTTCACCTGGTTGTCGCCGAACTTCACGTTGCGCACAGTGTTGAGCGTGGGAACGGCGGTAACGAGCTGGCTGTTCGGCGTGTCGCGAATGATGCGCTTCAGGTCTTCGGCGTAGCGCACCTGCATGGTTCGCCGGTTGCGATAGTTCCACCAGTCATCGACGTGATGCCAGGGCCACTTTTCGACGTAGAGGATGTCGTCGCCAATGACCGAAAGGCTGCGCTCGAATCCTCGCTCGATCCCGCCGATGGCAGAACCCATGAGCGTGACGGCGATGATGCCGATGATCACGCCGAGGGCAGTCAGCATCGAACGCATCTTGTGCGTGCGGATGATCAGGAAAGCGATGCGGAAGGCTTCTTCGAGTTCGAAAATCATTCAATGCGCAAATGCAGAATGCAGAATGTTCATTTCCCAATTCAGCATTCTGCATTCTGCATTCTGCATTTCTTATCCTTGCCCCGGCTTCTCAATCTGGACCTTCGACCCATCCTTGAGCTTTCGCGAAATCGCCGTGTACGACCCCGACACAACTTCTTCTCCCGCCTTCACGCCGGTCTTCACCTCGATGTAGGTGTTATCCGCGATTCCGGTCTCCACTTTCTGCATGCGCACCTTGTCGCCCTGCTTGACGAAGACCACGCGCTGCAACTGCTCTCGCTGCTCGCGCGCCTTCTGCTTCTCGGCGGTCTGATTGGTCACTTCGGCGCGGTTGTCGCTGCCGTCGCGCGCTTGCTGCTGGACTTTCTGCTTCTCCCGCTCCTCTGGAGAGAGATTGCTCTGCGTGTTGCGCACCGTTACGCTCTGGATGGGCACGACGACAGCATTCTGCACGGTGGCCGTCTCGATGTCCGCCGTAGCGCTCATGCCGGGCCGCAAGACCACGGAGCGATCGGCGATGCGGATCTTGACTTCGAAATTTGTGACCTCTTCCTGCGAGCCGGCGTTCCTCGTGGTGGCCGTGCTGGCGATCTCGCGTACGACGCCGGTGATCTGCCGATCGGGATAGGCATCGACGCTGATGCGCGCGTTGTTGCCGCTCTTCACATTCACAACATCGTTCTCGTTGACGTTGACCACCGCTTCCATGTTGTTCAGATCGGCGATGCGCATCACCTCGGTGCCGGCGAACTGGCTGGTGCCGACGACGCGCTCGCCCACTCGCGCCGGCAGCGTGCTGATCGTCCCGTCGGCCGGAGAGTAGATGACGGTCTTCGAGAGCGCGTCGCGAATCTGCCGCAGCGCGCCCTCGGCACGCTGGATGTCAAAGAGCGACGACTGCAGCGCAGCCTGGGCGATGTCGTAGTTCGTCTGGGCCGCGTTGCGATCGGCCTCGGAGAGCAGGTGCGCCTGGAACAGACGCTGCGCGCGCTTGTAGTCGTTGTCCGCCTTGGCCAGCTCCGCGCGGTTGCGAACGCTGGCCGACTGGGCCGATCGCAGCGCCGCGGTCTGCGCTTCCACCTGCGCCTGGTAGCTGTCCGGCTTGATCCGCAGCAGCAAATCGCCGCGATGCACGATCTGCCCTTCTCTTACCGGGATGGCCACGATCTCGCCGGACACTTCCGGGGCGATCTTCACTTCCACCTCCGGCTGGATCTTCCCCGTCGCCGTGACGAGCTGGGTGATGGTCTTGCGGAAGGCCTTGTCGGTCGTGACAGGAATTCCCTTCTCGCGCTTGCGCGCGGCGACCATCGACACGAGAGTGATGATGATCAGCACCGCGGCGCCGATCAGCATCAGAAGTTTCTTGCTTGGGCGTTTCACGACGGTAATTATGAACGGTTAGCGAGGCGAAAGGTTGCGAGCTAATACCTAAGAGCTAAGAGCTAAGAGCTATTCCCCTTCCTCTCAAATTGCGTCGAGGGCTTTTGCTGATCCCGAAGTCGATCGAGGCGAAACACCTTGGGGACGTCCCTCCCCGACAGAATCTGCTCGGCAACCATCTCGCCGACCGCCGGCGAGAGCTTGAACCCGTGACCGGAACCCCCTCCCACAAGCCAGACGTTCTTCGCCTGTGGGTGGCGGTCGATGATCAGGTTGCCGTCGGGGCTGTTTTCGTATTGGCAGACTTCCGCCGCCACCAGCGGCGCTTTCGCAAGCTCGGGAAATCTCTCGCCGAGAAAGTGACGCGCTCGCGCGATGCCTTCCTGGCTCGGGGTTCGGTTGCCGCTCGTCGGATCGAATCGCTCACCGCGCGTATCGTCGGCAAGCTTGAACCCGCGACCATGGACATCGGGAAGGCCGTAGACGATTCGCGCGCCGAAATCGATCCAGATCGGAAGATGGCCGGGCAGATAGCGATCCGACCCTCGAGGAGTTCCGAAGTAGTAGATCTCCTGCCGCGTCGCCCGGATCCGGTCGCCGAGAACCTCGGGAAAAAGCCGCCCGAGCCATGGACCGCACGCGAAGACGAAGACGTCCGCCTCGATTCGCGAACCGTCTTCGAGTTGAAGAGCGGACATCGAACCATTGACGATCGAACCCGGTTTCACGTATCCGGTGCGATAGCTTCCACCGGCTTTGTCAAATGCGTCGCGGACAGCAACGCAGGCCAGTCGCGCCGACAATGCTCCTGCTCGTCGTTCGAAGTAGACTGATTTGACTCCGTGAAAATCGATTTGTGGATACCGCTTCGCCGCGTCGGCGACCGCGAGTTTGTCGACGGGGAAGCCGAGTTCCTCGAGGACTGGCAGTGACGATCGAACGTACGCGTCGTCTCCTCGGTGCATCCACAGAGCGCCGGTCTCGATATAGAGAGGCTCATCTTTCGAAGTATCGATCGTGGCCCACAGCTCGTAGGCCCTCTTCACCATTTCGACGTAGATTCGATCCGGTCCGTAGATTGCGCGGATCACGCGGGTGTCGCCGC
>QHVS01000099.1 GCA_003223635.1 Acidobacteriota bacterium
TTTACCCCCGCCAGCCGTGCGCAGTTCGCGCAGCAGTAGATCTTCCCGCCTGTCTCGTTGCCGTGGCCGATCACTTTGCAGCCGCAATGCGCGCAGGTTGGGGCCATCGCGTGGATGGCGCACTCGAAGCTGTCGAATGTGCGCCGCTCGCTCCCGCGCACGACCTGGAAGGATTTGTCGTAGTCGTTACCGCAGACGTCGCACTTGGCCATGGCGAACCTCCACGCAGTGGCGTGCCGATGGCGTGCCTGAAACGGTAGCTAGAACGCGTTCCAGATGTACTCGAGCGGGTTGACCGGATTGTTGTTCAGGCGCACCTCGTAGTGCAGGTGCGGTCCGGTCGAGCGGCCGGTGGAGCCGACGTAGCCGATGATGTCGCCGCGCTTCACGTGATGGCCCGGCTGAACGGCGAATTGCGAGAGGTGACCGTAGCGTGTCGAGTAACCGCTGTAGGGATGCGCGATGTAGATCACGTTGCCGTAGCCGTTGGCCCACTCCGCCTTGACCACGATCCCATCGGCCGGGGATCGCACTGCCTGTCCTACCGCCGATGAAATGTCGATCGCGTTATGCGTTCCCGGGATCGGAGCGGCCGCCGAAGCCGTCGGTCAGGATGCCGCGGACCGGGGCGATGGACGGCGTGGAAGCGAGGAGCTGGGCCTGCGCCACGAACTTCTTTTCCAGCACCGACAGATCCTTGTCCAGCCGGTGCGAGCGGAAGGCCATCTTGTCCAGGTCGTCGCGATACGGGTTGTCACCGAGGTCGGGGGGACGAAGTCCGCCGACGCCGCCTTGGCTCGTCTCATCGAGCGTGCTGATGCCGGCGATGATCGCCAGCTTGCGCGTGCGATCTTCTACGGTGCGCAACTGCGTCCGCAGCGATTCGACCGACTTGCTGAACTGTTCATTGGCCGTCTGCAGCTCGCGATTCTCGTGGCTCAACTTCGTCAGTTCATGCGTTTGCGAAAGCGATGTGAAGTACTGAACGGAGAAGAAGGTTGAGAGGCACAGTGAGGAGGTGATGATGGAGACGATGGAGAAGAGCAGCCGGTGGGAGACCTTTAACTTCCTGAATTTGGCCCGTGCGTGCGGGACAAAAATGATCGTTGAGTAGCGTCTATCCATTCCAAGCTCCCCATACACCAGCTACTGGATCGCGTTTTGGCCGAGAGGTAATCGCGTATTGTGCTGACTAGAGTGAGATGGAGTCAACGGAAATAATGTGCGTCAGATCACAGAAAAAAAGCCTTTCCGTCGAGTTATTTATGAGAATCCACCATATTCTTCGCCTTCGATGAGTGTTTCTCGTCCGATGCACTGAATAACACTTCTCCGACCTGCGACCTGCGACTCGCCACCGGTCAGTCATGTTATTCTCCCGCGGCTCCGTCCGGGGCGCTTCTGCTCGCGAATGAATGTGAAGAAAAGGCTGCTCGATAGCCCGCGGATGACCCGCGCAATCCGCCGGATGGCGATCGAGATCGTGGAAAAAAATCGCGGATTGCGCGATCTGATCATCGTCGGCATCCGCAGTCGCGGCGTCCCCATCGGCGAGCGCATCGCCAAAGAGATCGAGACGATGGAGGGACATTCGGTTCCCTTCGGCGTCCTGGACATCACGCTGTATCGCGATGATCTGACCACCATCGCGCCGCAGCCGGTGGTCAAACCGACGAAGCTTCCCGAGCCGATCGATGACAAGGTCGTCGTTCTGGTCGACGACGTGCTCTACACCGGCCGCACGGTCCGCGCGGCGATGGACGCTCTCATCGACTTCGGGCGTCCGAAAGCGGTGATGCTCGCCGTGCTCATCGACCGCGGCCATCGCGAGCTGCCGATCCACGCCGACGTGATCGGCAAGACGGTTCCCACCGACGCGGACGAGGTGATCAAGGTAAGGATGGCTGAACTGGATGGCGAGGATGAAGTGTTGATCATGGAAAAATAGTTGCTAGGTTGCTGAGTTGCTAGGTTGCTAGTCCACCGAGCAACCCAGCAACCGAGCAACCCAGCAACCAACGAATGCGCGCCGCCCAAACCTCACTCAGTTCCAAAGACCTCCTCGGCATCGAGCCGCTCACGCCCGAAGAAATCACGCTGATCCTCGACACCGCGGAAGGTTTCAAGGAAGTGAGCGAGCGGCCGGTGAAAAAAGTGCCGGCGCTTCGCGGCCAGCTGGTCATCAACCTCTTCATGGAAGCGTCGACGCGCACGCGAGTCTCGTTCGAGATCGCCGAGAAGCGCCTGTCGGCCGACACGCTGAACTTCTCCGCCTCCGGCTCCTCGGTGGAAAAAGGGGAGACGCTGATCGACACCGCGCAGAACCTGATGGCCATGCATCCCGACATGATCGTGATTCGCCACAAGCACCCCGGCGCGCCGAAGATGCTGGCCGACCGGCTGCCGGCGTCGATCATCAACGCCGGCGACGGCGCGCACGAGCATCCCACCCAAGCCCTCCTCGATGCCTTCACCATTCGCGAGCGCCTCGGTCGCCTTCACGGCGTGAACGTATCGATCATCGGAGACATCGCTCACTCCCGAGTGGTCCGTTCCAACATCCATCTGCTGACGAAGATGAAGGCCAACGTGACGGTGGCCGGACCGCCGACGCTGATGCCCGTGGAAGTGGAACGCCTCGGCGTGCGCGTCGTGCATTCGCTCGATGAGGCCATCGAAGGCGCGGACGTGATCATGATGCTGCGCATCCAGCTCGAGCGGCAGGGGAAGCTCAGCTTTCCCTCGCTGCGCGAGTACTACAACACCTTCGGCCTCACGCCCGAGCGCCTGCACCGCGCGCGCGAGGGGGTGGTGGTCATGCACCCCGGTCCGATGAACCGCGGCGTGGAGATCGCATCCGACGTCGCCGATGGACCCTGGTCCGTGATTCTGGATCAGGTGACCAATGGCGTGGCCGTGCGAATGGCGGTTCTGTATTTGTTAGGTGGAGCGCATGCTGCAGAGTGAATGCAGAATGCTGAATGCAGAATGCAGAATTGATTTCGCTGTGCTTTCTGCATTCTGCTTTCTGCATTCTGCATTTCAGCCATGACTGTTCTGATTCACAACGGTCGCGTTATCGATCCGAGCCAGCGCCTCGACTCCAAAGTCGACATCCTCATCGAAGATGGCAAGATCTCTGAAGTCGGGAAAAAACTTCGACAAACTGCTGAAATGATCGATGCCACGGGCCTCGTCGTCGTCCCGGGATTCATCGATCTGCACACGCACCTGCGCGAGCCGGGGCAGGAGCACAAGGAGACCATCGCCACCGGAACTCGCGCAGCCGTAGCGGGCGGCTACACCGCTGTCTGCGCGATGGCCAACACCTTTCCCCCGAACGACGAGCGGGCCGTAACGGAGATGATCATCGCCGAGGCGGCGAGGAATGGCGCGTGCCGGGTGTATCCGATCGGTGCGGTGAGCCGGGCCTTGAAAGGGGAAGAGCTGGCGGAGCTGGCCGATCTTCGTGCCGCGGGCTGCGTGGGCGTCAGCGATGACGGTAAGCCCGTGTCGAACGGGCAACTGATGCGCCGGGCGATGGAGTATGCGTCGATGCTGCGCATGCCGGTGATCGCCCATGAAGAGGATCTGAATCTCACCGACGGCGGCGTCATGCACGAGGGGTTTCACTCCACTCTTCTGGGCATGAGCGGGATTCCCGCGGCGTCGGAGGAGACGATGGTGGCCCGCGACGTGATCCTGGCCCGCATGACGGGCGCGCATCTGCATGTCGCGCATGTCTCCACCGCCGGGGCGATCGCCGCGATTCGCGAGGCGCGCGCCTCCGGCGTTCACGTCACCTGCGAGGTGACGCCCCATCACATTGCCCTCGGCGATGAGACCGTGCAGTCGTTCTCCACGAATCTGAAAATGAATCCGCCGCTGCGCTCGGAGGAGCATCGAAAGGCGCTGCTGGAGGGAATCGCTGACGGCACGGTCGACGCCATTGCCACCGATCACGCGCCGCATCACTTCGACGAGAAGAACGTGGAGTTCGATCTGGCTCCATTCGGCGTCATCGGCCTCGAGACCGCATTCGCGATCTGCCATGACCGTCTGGTGCGCGAGCGGGTGATCGACCTTCCGCGGCTCATCGAGCTGATGTCCTCCGCTCCAGCGCGGATCTTCAACCTCCCGGGCGGTACGCTGCGAGCCGGCTCGCCCGCGGACGTGACGCTCCTCGATCCGGAGACGCGGTTTCAGGTGACGAATACTTTCCGATCGAAGGCGTCCAATTCCCCCTTCATCGGGGAGATGCTGCACGGCCGCGTAGTGGCAACGATCGTCGGAGGCGTGATGAAATACGACCTCCGCGCGCCGGTGACCCCGCCGCGCCCGAAGCCAAAGCGACGTCGATGAGCTCGATCAAATCGGAAGGCCTGAAGCGCGTTGTCATCGTCGACGACTCCCCCTCGTATTGTGACCTTTGGGCAAACTTCATGGCGGAGCGCTACCCCGATGCCGCAAAGGTGGAGACGTACAGCCACCCGTATGACGCGCTGCCGAAGATCGATTCGTCCATCGACCTGCTCATCGTCGACCTGGAGATGCCGGGGATGGACGGCACGAAATTCGTCGAATACGCGCGGCAGAAGGGCCTCTCTCCGCGGCGGATCGTAGTGACTTCATCCCACTCCGCCGAGGAGCTGCACGAGCGCTTTCGGATCGGAGAGACGATCGCCGTGATCAACAAGACGGATTCCAGGCAGCAAGAGGCGTTCTTGATGATTCTGGATTCCGTTATGCGGAGATAGAGGGATGAGGGATGAGGGATGAGGGCGGAGAGTGACACGCATCCCCCATCCCTCAGCCCTCATCCCTTTATAATCGGCAGCGTGACGGTTCAAACCCCGACGCCCGCGGCAACGGAGCAAGGCCCTTCCTTCACCCTCAACGATCTGCTGATCTACGCGGCCAAGCAGCAGGCTTCCGATCTCCATCTGAAGCCGATGCGCCCGCCGCTGGTGCGCATCCACGGGAAGCTCGTTCCGATCAAGACTGAACCGCTCAAGCCGGCCGATCTGGAGAAGATGCTCTTGCCGATTCTCAATCGGCCGCAGCGGGAGAAGTTCGACACGGTGCAGTCAGTCGACTTCGGCTACGGCGTGCCCGGGGTAGCCCGATTCCGAGCCAATCTGTACATGCAGCGCGGCACGGTGGGCGCCGTGTTCCGCCGCATCCCGATCCAGATCCTGGGCATCGACGCGCTCGAGCTGCCGCTCGCCATCCGCGATCTGTCGCACATCCCCGACGGGCTGGTGCTGGTGACCGGACCGACCGGATCGGGCAAGTCGACCACCCTTGCGGCGATGATCTCGGACATCGCCGATAAAGAGCCGCTGCATATCGTGACCATCGAGGATCCGATCGAGTTTCTGTTCATCGACAAGATCTCCGCGATCTCCCAGCGCGAGGTGGGAACCGATACGCCGAATTTCAAGGAGGCGCTGCGGAACGCGATGCGCCAGGACCCGGACGTGATCATGGTCGGCGAGATGCGCGACGTGGAGACCATGCAGACCGTCCTGACCGCCTCGGAGACCGGCCATCTCGTCTTCTCCACGTTGCACACGAACAACGCGGCGCAGACCATCGACCGCATCATCGACGCCTTTCCCGTCGATCAGCACAAGCAGATTCGCGGTCAGCTCGCGCTGGTGCTGCGAGGGATCATCTCCCTCAAGCTGATCAAGAACACGGAAGGGAAAATGACCGCGGCGGTGGAGGTCCTCAAGAATTCACCGCGCATCGCCAAACTGATCGAGGACGGGACGACCAAGGACATCCTGGAAGAGATGGAAAGCTCGGTCGGCCTCTACCGAATGCAGTCGATGAATCAGTCGCTCATCGCCCTACTCGTACATCAGAAGATCACCTACCAGGACGCCATGGGCCTGGCCAGCGATCCCGACGACTTATCGCTCAAATTGCGCAAGCTCTTCCCCCAGATCGAAGAGCGCGTGCGGCAGGGAGGAGATATGGCTCCGAGCCATTCCGATTTCTCACAGATCACCCAACTGATGGACATCAAGCGGCTCTACGAGGAACAAGAAGGGCAGTGGCAGCAGCGTCTGGCAGACAAGGACGCAGAGCTCGAAAACCTACGTAAGGACGTCGAATATCGTTCGCAGGCCGTCGCCATGCAGCAGAACGAGTTCGGGGCAAAGGATGAGGAGATCGCCCGTGTCAAAGGGGACATGGAGCGACTTCGCTCCGATGCCCAGGCCAAGATCGGCCAATTGCAGGAGCGCATCAAAGAGCTCAATCAGAAATTGATCGCCGCCGGACAGCAGCCGGGACCGAAGAGATAGGTTGCGAAGCAAACCCTCCAAAAAACTCGAGACGTTCCCCAACCCCAGTCCCGAGCGCGACTACGAGATCAATTTCGAGGCGCCGGAGTTCACCTGCGTCTGTCCCATGACCGGGCAGCCGGACTTCGCCACGATTCGAATCCGGTATGTTCCCGACGAGAAATGCGTCGAGCTGAAGTCGCTGAAGCTCTACCTCTGGTCCTACCGCGACGAAGGAGCGTTTCACGAAGCGGTGACCAATCGGATCGCCGACGATCTGATTCGCACGCTCGATCCACGGTTCATCGAGGTGGAGGGCGATTTCTACGTGCGCGGCGGAATCAAGACGAAGGTGAAAGTGGAGCACCGGAAGAAGGCGACTCGGAGTTAGGGGATGGCGCGAAAGCCGGTCATTTTCATCCCCGGCTTTCCCGCCAGCGAGCTGCATGACGGCGCCAGCGGACTTACGGTTTTCCCGCCGTCGCTGACGACGCTCCTCGATTCGGCGAAGAAGCAGAAGTTCATCGGCGAGGTCATCGATGTACCCGGCGCGCTCATCGCCGGCCCGCCCATCACCACCATCCTCGGCATCGCCAAGCAGGCCCAGTCGCTCTACGACATCATGGGCGGCCATTTCGGATACGACACCTCCGGCGTGAATCCGATGGAGTTCGCGCCGATCGGGTGGGACTGGCGCAAGAGCATCAGCGATGGCGAGGTGCAGCGCGACATTCGCGACGTCCTCGATCTCGTCTCGCCCAACAAGACCCGCAACGTGGTGGCCATCCTCCACTCCACAGGGGGCCTCGTCTTTCGCGCATTCCTGGAGGCCAATCCGTCGTACGCCCGCTGCTTCGAGCAGGTGCTGGCATTCGGAGTTCCATGGTGCGGCACGCTGGCCTCGCTGCACGCGATCACCGAAGGCGAGTCGGAGGGATTTCTCTTCATCAAGCTGATTTCGGCGAAGGAGAGCGCCTGGATGATTAGCCATGCCCAGGCGGCGTACGACCTTTTTCCTACCGATCCGTCCACCAGTCTGTTCGTGGCCGATCAGTCGTGGATGCCCAACAACTACATGCGCACTCTTGCCGCGAACGCGCATGGGCCGTTCGCGCGGCGCTTCGACGCCTTGCCGGTCACGAACGTCTGCGGATGGGGAGTGGCGACATTCGAACGATGCGCGCTGAAGAACGGCAAGCTCTCCTTCCAGGCTACGAATCAGAATCTGGGCGATGGGACCGTTCCGCTGGTGTCATCGGAGTGGTTGCAGGGGAGCGGCGTGCGCTCGATGTATCTGCCGATTGGCGCGTACGCTACGAACTTCATCCCGCGCGTGCACTCCCAGATCTGGGACTCTCCGCCGGTGCTGCAGCTCTTCGATGAAGTGCTCAATGACCGGCCGCGCGTGCCGTTTATCTGCGCGGCAGCGGACGGCGACGACTACATCGACTACTCGCGCGACGTCCGCCTTCGACTTTCGGCGATGGCCGCCGATGGATCTCCGCTGCCCAATTGCGTGGCGAACGTGAGTCTCAGCGGTGGCAACACGCAGGTGCCGATGCAGAGCGTTCGAGCCGAAGTGCTGATCCGCCGGGCGAACATCCATCACAACATCGACCCCGACCTCTACCGCTTCACCGTCGATTTTCGATGGGAGGGTGGGCACGCGCAGCGCGCCGTGCTGATCCGCAGTGTGTAATGGGGGTCAGGCCTTTCCTTCGTACCTTTTCCCACGAGAGGTAGAAAAAAGTACGAAGGAAAGGCCTGACCCCATTACGGCTCGTTGCCGGTGAGCTGGCGGTACGCGGCGATGTATTTCTCTCGCGTGTTGGCCACGACCTCCGGCGGCAGCTCCGGGGCGGGTGGGTTCTTGTCCCAGCCGGTCGATTCGAGCCAGTCGCGCACAAACTGCTTGTCGAACGATGGCGGATTGCTGCCGGCCGCGTACTGATCGGCGGGCCAGAATCGCGAGGAGTCGGGCGTGAGCGCCTCGTCGATCCACACCACGCGTCCCTTGTGCAGGCCGAATTCGAACTTCGTGTCGGCGATGATGATGCCGCGCGAAGCGGCGTAGTCGGCGGCCCGGCCGTAGATCATCAGCGTCAGATCACGAAGCTGTGCGGCGAGCTCGGCGCCGACGATCTTCGACATCCGCTCGAACGAGATGTTCTCGTCGTGTCCTGTCTCTTCCTTGGTCGCCGGCGTGAAGATCGGCTCGCGCAGCTTGCTGGCCATCTTCAGCCCGCGTTGGAGCTTGATCCCGCAGACCGTCCCCGACTGCTGATATTCCTTCCATCCTGAGCCGATCAGGTACCCGCGGGCGACGCATTCAATCGGGATCACGCTGCACTTTCGGACGATGACGCTGCGCCCTCGCAGCTCGGGATGGGCGCGAACTTCAAGCGGAAATTGATCGAACTCCGTCTCCAGGAGGTGGTTCTCGATCCCGGCGAAGTGCCCGAACCAGAAGACGGAGATCTGGTTGAGGATGCGTCCCTTGTCGGGAATGCCGGGCGAGAGTACGACATCGAACGCGGAGATGCGATCGGTGGCTACGAAGAGAAACGAATCGCCGAGGTCGTAGATATCGCGCACTTTGCCACGGCGAGCCAGCGGGAGGGGAAGGCTGGTTTCGAGAAGGGCGGCGGACATGCGCCGGCGATTCTAGTCGCTTCGACTCGACAGGGTCACTTCGCCGAGCGACGTCGCGTTGCGGCGAACCTCGCGCGCGATGGTGATGTCGATCTTCCTGCCCAGCGTCGTCGGATCGACGATGCCCTTCTTGAAAAGGACGTTCGCCGTGGCCAGCAGCGTGGGCGTTTGATACATCGGATCGCTGGTGTACTGATCGAGCGTCGAAGTGTACGCGAAAACGACCGCCTTCTTGGTCGGATCGTCGACGAAGAACTCGACCGAACCCCGATCGACTTCCACCGGCAGCGTCCACTGCATGTGCCCCTGACCTGGAATCGTGTACGAAACATCCTTGAGGAGCGTGTTGCCGTTCTGGTCGTAGATGCGGATGCGCAATCCCACCGACGAGGTGCCGAGGTTCACGCCGCCGAAGTTGGTGCGCCATCCAAAGCGAGAAATGTTCCGGAGCCCGTGCGAGATCGCGCTGATGCCGTCGGTGTTGTAGTCCTGCAGGCCGGCCCAGACGCCAGGAATGGTCTGCCCGAACGTCCCTCCGTTGGAGAGTTTGTTCAGCGTGTTGGTCACCACCAGGAACGAGCGCGAGATGACGTCGTTCGGAACGCTCGGATTGTCCTCGGGGAATGAGGCCACCAGAAACGCCCCCGACCCGCCGATGTTGAAGATCTCCTGAAGGGCGTTGTCGGCGAACACCACGCTGTTCGACGGAACGGTGATCCGCGCTTCCAACGCATGGCCGCCACCGGAAGGAAGGAACGTCACGCTGACGACGAGGGCGTACGTCTGCGGATTGAAGAGGCTGAACTGCGTCATCCAGCGCGTGCCGAACGACCCGGATGCATTGCTGGCCGCAGGAATGACGTACGTGTCATTCACCTGGGCGGCGAGCATGGTGGGGATGAAGCTGAGGAGAAAAAGAAAAACGTACCTGGAAGCTTTCATAAAGAAACCTTTCCCGGTACCGGCAACATGCGCAACCGTCACCGTAAAGGTCTCATTCCCGTGTGCTCAGTGCTCGGTGCTTGTGTAGAGCGGTCTACCGAGCACTAAGCACCAAGCACCTTCCTCATCCTCGCAGCGCCGAGGCGGACGCCATCCGGCAGCACGATCTCCGCGCTCTCCTCGACGGTATATCCGCACGCCTGGTACAGCGGGAGGCCGGGGAGGGTGGCCATCAGCTCCAGCGTGCGGAATCCCGCCTGGCGCGCTTCCTCTTCGCATGCGGCGAGGATGGCCCGTCCGATTCCGCGGCGGGCCTGATCCGAGCGGACGAACATGGCCCGGATCCGCGCGGCCTCGCTGGCCGGGTCGAGCGAACGAGGATCGGCTTCGACGTCGCCGCCGGTGAAGAACTTGGCCCGATGACTCCAACCGCCGCAGCCGACCATCTCCTCACCGTCGAAGACGACGAAGTAGGTCCGATCGGCGATGAGCTGCGTATCGGGTTTGGCGATGTACCGGACGGCGCTGGCCACCTGTCGGGTGTCATAAGTGGCGGGGCCCAGTCCGGCGATCGAATCCTTCATCAGGCTTTCGATGGCCGCCGCGTCGGCCATGGTCGCTTTGCGGAGTTGGAACACTTTACTTGCGGCGCTCGATGGGAACGAAATCGCGGCGCTTCGCTCCGACGTAGATCTGACGCGGGCGCGAGATCTTCTGATCCGGGTCCTCCAGCATCTCCTGCCACTGCGCCAGCCAGCCCGAAACACGTGGAATCGCGAAGAGCACCGGGAACATGTCCATCGGAAACTTCATGGCCTGGTAGATGAGGCCGGAGTAGAAGTCGACATTCGGATACAGCTTGCGCTTGATGAAGTAGTCGTCTTCCAGCGCGATGCGTTCCAGTTCCAAAGCGATGTCTAGCAGCGGATTGGTGCCGTTCACTTCGAAGACCTCATACGCTACTCTCTTGATGATCTTGGCTCGGGGGTCGTAGTTCTTATAGACGCGGTGTCCGAACCCCATCAACTTCACGCCCTCGCCGGCTTCGACCTTCTTGATAAAGGCGGGGATGTTCTGCTTCGATCCGATCTCCGTCAGCATGCGGATGACCTGTTCGTTCGCCCCGCCGTGCAGCGGACCGTAGAGCGCGGCGGCCGCGCCGGCCACCGCCGAGTACGGATCGACCTGCGAGCTGCCGATGACGCGCATCGCGCTGGTCGAGCAATTCTGCTCGTGATCGGCGTGAAGGATAAAGAGGACCTCCAGCGCCCGCTCCAGAGCCCGATTCGGCTGGTACTTCAGCTCCGTGGTCTTGAACATCATGTTGAGGAAGTTGCCGGGATAGGAAAGGTCGTTGTCCGGGTACACCTTCGGCATCCCCATCATGTGTCGATAGCTGAAGCCGGCGATGGTGATCATCTTGGCCACCAGGCGGTAGATCTGGCGCTGGCGGATTTCGGCGTCGAAAATATTTTTCGCTTCGGGATAGAACGTGCCCATCGCGCTGATCATGGCGATCAGGATGCCCATAGGATGCGCGTTGTAGCGGAAGGCGTCGAGCACGCCCTTGAGGTTCTCGTTGATGAACGTGTGGTGCGTGATGTTGTACTGCCACTCCGACAGTTGAGTCGCGGTCGGAAGCTCGCCGTATACGAGAAGGTATGCAGTCTCCAGATAGGTGCTCTTCTCCGCGAGCTGCTCGATCGGATAGCCGCGGTACTCCAGGATTCCCTTGTCGCCGTCGATGTAGGTGATAGCGCTGCGGCATGCAGCGGTGTTCATGAAGGCCGGGTCGTAGGTCATGACGCCGAAATCATCCTCGCCGGTTTTGATCTGGCGGAGATCGGTGGCCTTGATGGTGCCCTCTTTGATGGGCACCTCGTATTTTTTCCCCGTCCGGTTGTCGGTGATGGTGAGGGTGTTGCTGCCCATGGTGGGCGCGAAATCTATCAGATGTGCTCACTTCGCGCCGAGAGGATGGCCGTCGCTGCGATCGCCGCGGTCTCGGCGCGCAAGCGGCGCGTTCCGAGCGTTTGGAAGATGCAGCGGTGATCGCGCGCCATGCGCAGCTCGTCGTCGCTCCAGCCGCCTTCGGGGCCGATGAACGCGGTCGTCGGGTGGTCGGGTGGCCGGATTGCCGTGGCCTCAGCATCCGCGTCGAAGATGATCTTCGCTCCTGGCCGGCCGACGACTTCCTCGAATTGGACGGCTGCTTCGAGCGTCGGAATCACCGCACGCCCTGACTGCTTCACCGCCTCGAAGATGATCTTCCGCCACCGTTCCTCCTTTCCTCGGTAGCGCTCCGGCTTCACTTCGGTGCGCTCCGCGATCAGTGGAATGATCGATCGCACTCCCAGCTCTGTCGCCTTCTGCAGGACCAGCTCGAATTTGTCGAGCTGAATGATGGACATGGCCAGGTGGATCGCGGTTCGGGCTTCGCGGTAGCGAATGAGATCGGATGACTCGTATTTCGCGAGGTACGAGTCGCCGCGCCCGTTGAACACTTCCACCTCTTCTCCTTCTCGCACACGCAGCACGCGCGCGTGGTGCCGCTCGTCATCTCGAAGCGCGACGACCGCGCCGGACGTCAGATCCCCGTCGATGAAGAAACGGTTTCTCATGCCGGCATAGCCTCGCGGTCGGCGATGACGTTCTTCACCAACGGCAGCAGGAAGAGGGCCGGCGCGCCGAAGAAGACCGTCGACCAGAAGAATGTCGGATAGCCGGCATTCTGCGCGATCCAGCCGCTGACCGGTCCGATCAGTGCGCGCGTAAGGCCGAAGGTCGCGGTCAACATCGCATATTCGGTGGCAGCGCGCTCTCGATCGCAGATGGCCATCAGAAAGGCGAGGAACGCTGCGGTGCCCAGGCCGAAGCCGAAGTTCTCCACCACCGCCGCGGCGTAGATGGCCCAGCGTCCGGCATGGATCGTCGCCACCAGCGCATAGCCGAGATTGGACATGGTCTGGGCGATGCCGAGCCAGAGCAGCGCGCGATACAGACCGAATCGGGCCACGATCGCGCCGCCAGCGAGCACTCCGGCCACGCTGACGGTGACACCGACGACGGTGGTGATCGTGCCGATCTCCGCCGGCGAGTAGCCGCGATCGACCCAGTAGGGCTTGATCATGGTGACGATGGCCAGCTCGCCGAGGCGATAGAGGAAGACGATGGTCAGAAGGACGGCTGCTCGCGGGCGCCGCGCCCACTCCGCCAGATCGCGGAAGAGACTCTGCCGCTCCGCGCGCTCACCGCGATCGTCAGGCAACCACAGCGCGACGATCAGGACGATGGCGAAGAGCGCCGCACCGGTCCCGAATGCGCTGCTCCAGCCGAACCGTCCGCCCACAGCAGCCAGTCCGCCTCCGCCGGCGATGATGGCGATCCGATACGCGGTGACGCGAATCGAATTGACGGGGCCGAGCATTTCCTTCGGCGTAATGCGAATGGTGAACGCGTCGATGGCGATGTCCTGCGTGGCGGAGGCGATGACGAAGATCGTGACGAGGATCCAGAATTCGCGGCCGACAGTTTCCGGCATTAACGCAAATCCGACAGCGACCACCATCATGGTCAGCACCGCCGCGGCGATCCATCTCCGGTACGTGCCGAAGGTGTCGACGAGTGGCGACCAGAAGACTTTCAGCGTCCAGGCGAGCCCGACCGTGCTGAGCGATCCGATGGCGGTCAGCGCGACATGATGAAGCCGCAGGTAGAGCGGCATCAGCTCCGTGACAATTCCGAACGGCAGGCCTTCGGAAAAATATAGCGCGGCGGCGATCGACGCCACGGCCCACGATGTGCGCTGACGGCTCAATCCTTGCTCTTCATTTTGGCGTAGGAGGTTGTTTATGCGAAAGCTTTCGTTGCTCGCTGTAGTGCTGCTTCTCACCGCTTGCGGCAGCGGCGGACTCGGCGACCTCGGCGGTATTCTCGGAAGCCCGTCGAGCACCCAACCGTCGGATGTGCAGGGGACGGTGAACTATGTCGACACGCAGAATCAGCGAATCGACCTGAACGTGAATTACGTCAACAACCTGCAAACCTCGCAGAACGCGCAGTCGATCTATTACGACAATCGCACCCAGGTCGTGTATCAGGGTCGGAATTACAACGTCACCGATCTGGAACGCGGCGATCAGATCAGCGTGCGCGGATACAACAGCAGCGGGCGGTACGTGGCCGATACGATCACGGTAACGCGCAACGTGCGCAGTTAGGGAATGACAGGTAGTGGAGCGGCGGGCTTTAGCCTGCCGGCGGCCTGAAGGCCGCCGCTCCAACTCAGTTTATCGCGTGACGGTCACCGGAAACCGCATTTGCCCGATGGGCGTGTTGTAGTAGGCATTTCCGCGAATTTCATAGCGAGCCCGGTTTCCCTGAACGACCTCCGCCACTTCGCGATAGATGGTGCGGATCTCGTTGTAGTTCACGTGGCTGGTGAGGTGAACGTCGCCGATGCCGCGGGCTGGGATGTGAATCCCCTGATCGCTCCTCACGTTGCGCAAAACGGGATTGTTGTTGATCAGGAGATCGAAGTCGAAGCGGTCGAGGCGCAGGGCTACCGTATTGGGATTGTCGACGCCGACGGTGAAATCGAAATCGATTGACGGCGGCAGGGCCAGGTTCACCCGCGGCCGGACCTCGCGCAGCGAGTACGACGGGTTGATGATGTTCAGATTCCCCAGTGAACTGCAGCCTGAGAGGGACAGAACCGCGAGCAGCGACGAATAGACGAGTGTGTGTTTCATGACGAACGCGAGCCGTGCAAGAAAGGTGCTTAGTGCTCGATGCTCGGTGATCCTGGGTGCACCTCTGCGTCCCCTACTGAGCACTGAGCACTCAGCACTGTTGTGGTATGGTCTGCCGGTTGCAACCGGCTTTGGTCGAAAAACGATTCAAGGAGAAGCGCTTGAGGGTTTCGGCCATCATTGCCGCGTACAACGAAGAGAAGACGATCGCCGAGGTCCTCGGCGTCCTGACGCACAATCCGCTCATCGATGAGGTGATCCTGGTCAGCGATGGCTCGACCGACGCCACGGTCGACATCGCGCGCTCCCGCGGAGTGACCACGATTGCTCTGCGAGAGAACCAGGGGAAGGGCTACGCCATGCGCGTGGGCGTCGACTACGCGCAGCACGAGATCCTCTTCTTTGTCGATGGCGACATGTTCAATCTCACCGACGAGCACATCGCCTCGCTCCTGGTGCCCGTTCTGCGCGACGAATGCGACATGAACATCGGCGTGCGCAACCGTGGACCGATTCGCAACTTCTTCCATCTGGAGATGAAGGTCGGCCCGGTGTTGTCGGGCATCCGCGTGATGCGCCGCGAAGTGTGGGACACAGTGCCGGTTCGCTATCAGGAGCGATTCAAGATCGAGGCGGCACTGAACTTCTTCTGCTCCCACGCCGGCTATCGCCAGCGGCAGACCGTCATTTACGACTTGGGCCATCTGATCAAGGAGAGCAAGCGCGGCCTGTTCCCCGGTCTGTCCGCGCGTTGGGAGATGTCGCGGGAGGTTTTTCTGCTGCATTTCGACCTCTACGTATTCGCCACCTGGCGGCCGGAGGTCGATCAGGAGCCGCTTCGCGCGGCGGAATACGATCTATTCGAATAGCCGCCGCTTTCACCGCAATACTTCTCCTCTCCTGCAGCGGCCGCTCGCATTTCCTCGAGCGCAGGGTCGCGCTCGGCGATCACGCCTATCGATATCGAGTCTGGCTTCCGGCGCACTACACGAAGCTGCGCCGCTGGCCGGTCGTTCTGTTCCTGCACGGCAGCGGCGAACGCGGCGATGACAACCTTCGACAGATCAGCGTCGGTCTCGGACCTGCGTTGCAGAGTTTCGGGCGCCGCTACAAGTGCGTGATCGTCTTTCCGCAGTGCCGCGACGGCGAGGAGTGGTACGGGGAGATGGAGCGGCAGGCCCTTGCTGCGCTGGACCAGACGGTCAAGGAGTTTCACGGCGATCCGAAGCGCGTCTATCTGACCGGCATCTCTATGGGCGGGGCGGGGGCGTGGTACATGGCGCGCCATCCGCGCCGCTTCGCCGCGGTCGTTCCCATCTGCGGCGAGGTGGTGCGCCAGCCTGATGATCCTTTCCCCGCCGCCCTCCCGCCCGATCTCGCTCGCATCCTCAGCGCGCCCGATCCATATCACGCTCTGGCTGGCGCGATCGACGGAACGCCGGTGTGGGCATTTCATGGCGCGGATGACGATGCGGTGCCGGTCACCGAATCACGTTCGATAGTGGCAGCGCTCCGTCGGGTTGGCGGGAATGTTCGCTACACCGAGTATCCCGGCGTCGGCCATGACGCCTGGGACCTCGCCTACGCTGACGCGGACATGGTGAAGTGGCTCCTGAAGCAGCGGATGCGCTAACACGCGCCGGCAAGTTGCCGGCGCACCGGCCGCCAAGTTGGCGGCGGTACCTAGTCCGGATACTGGGACAGCTCGCGCATGAAGATCTTCTGAAAGGTTCCGCTCGGCGATTGAAAGTAGGCGATGACTCGCAGCGTGATCGGCTCGTTTTCGCGCATTCCTCGCCCGAACCCGAACGCCTTCGCCCACAGCTTCACGGTGTCGGCGCCGTTGGCAGGAATCGTCTTGTTGACGTTGTAGAAATCGCGCCTCAACAAATACGGCCCTCCAGCCGTATTGAGCGTGCTGACTTCGATGCGCGTGAGCGTGATCGGCTGGGCGGAGCGATTCTGAATCAGGAACTCGTACTGCACTTCCATCGGCCCGTATGGATAGTTGAGCTGCGCCGGCCCGACGACTTGCTCGACGTCGATGGCCACATCGGGCCTGGCGGGCTTTCCGTTCTGGGCCTTCGAACTTGCGCATGCGGCCGCCAGAAGAAGCATCAACGCGAAGGCTGCCTGTTTCATAGTGAGTAGGACGGAATCTTGCTACAAGTCATTCCCATGACTTCGGCTGAAGTGCTCGATCGGATCGCCCCGACGCGCGAGCCGGACGCTCCGGTGGTGATGCATCAAAACTGGCATCACCTTCTTTTTCTGCACTGGCCGATCCCGCCCGCCGAACTACAGCGGCTCATTCCCGCCGAGCTGACCATCGACACGTTCGAGGGAAACGGCTACGTGAGCCTGGTCGCGTTCACACTGACAGGAGTGCGGCCGGTGCTCACGCCGCCGCTGCCGTGGATCTCGAGTTTTCACGAAGTGAATGTCCGTACGTACGTGCACAATCGCGGCCGCGACCCGGGGATCTGGTTCTTCAGCCTCGACGCGTCGAGCGCCATCGCCGTGGCCGCGGCGCGCGCGGCGTACAAGCTGCCGTACTTTCAATCGCAGATCGACTTCCTGGCCTCCAGCGATCCGATTCCGACAATCGACTTCGCTGCGCATCGCACGGACCCCGGCGGACCGACGCCGGCGAATGCGCGCATCCAGTACCGGGCCATGGAGGGAATCGTGACGCACGCCGCGCCGGGCACAATCGAACATTTCCTCGTCGAGCGATACATCCTCTACACCATCGACGATGAGCATCGTCTGCGCCGGGCGCGCGTCCACCACGAGCCCTACCCGCTGCAGCGCGCCGAGGTACTCGGTTTGGACGAGACGTTGATCTGGGCCGCCGGCATCCGCCGCTCCGAGGGCCACCCGCTCCGCCACTATGCTCGTGAGGTCAACGTTAAGGTGTATCCCCTGGAAAGCTGTTAGCGGTTCGTTCACACATCCCCTCTAACAGCCAAGAGCTAACAGCTAAGAGCTGAGAGCTTTGCTACCATGCCTCGGTGTCTGACATTCGTTCCGTTTCCGGCCGCGGAGATGCGCGGGTCGAGCCGCTTCTGCACGAGACAGAAGAGCGGCTGCGCCGCCATAATCAGGTGCTCGTCGAGCTGGCCAAACGGCAGGCCATTCACGCCGGCAATCTGACGGAGGCGATCCGGGAGATCACCGAATCGGCGGCGCGCACGCTGGAGCTCGAGCGGGTCAGCGTCTGGTTCTTTTCTCCCGATCGAAAGTCGCTCCGCTGCTTCGACCTCTACGAGCGGTCGCCCAACCGACATTCATCCGGAATGGAAGTGACAGCGATCGGCAATCCGGCATATTTCCGCGCGCTGGAGAGCGAGCGGAGCATCGCCGCCAACGATGCGCAGCACGATCCGCGCACCGCCGGTTTCACAGACTCCTATCTGCGTCCGCTCGGAATCAGCTCCATGATCGAAGCGCCCGTCCGGCACCTCGGTCAAGTCTCCGGCGTCGTCTGCCACGAGCAGGTGGGGCCGCAGCGCTACTGGATGGTGGAGGAAGAGAACTTCGCCGTCTCCATCGCCGAACTGGTCTCCTCGGCGATGGACGCTGGCGAGCGCCGGAAAGTTCAGGAGTCGCTGCGCCACCGCGTCAACTTCGAGAAGCTGATCTCCAGCATTTCCACGAACTTCATCAACCTGACGCCCGAGGATCTCGATGCCGGCATTCGCGACGCGCTGGCGGCGATCGGGCGCTTTCTGGGCGTCGATCGATCGTACGTTTATCTGCTGGCCGATGATCAGCAGGCCGTCACGTTGACGCATCAATGGTCGGCCATCGGTGAGAGCCGCACCGAAGCGCGTACGTTTCAGCTTTCCAACTTTCCCTGGACGATGGGGCGTCTGCTGAATCTCAACGCCGTGGCCGTTTCTGTTGACGAGCTTCCTCCCGAAGCCGCCCCCGAGCGCGCCTTGATCGAAAGCTCGGGCAACCGCGCGTTCGCCGTCGTGCCGATGGCCTTGAATCGGGCCCTGATCGGCGTGGTCGGCGTGGGCACGTCTGCGCCGCGCACCTGGTCGGAGGAGAGCGTGGCGTTGTTGCGCATCGCCGGCGAGATCTTCGTCAGCGCGCTGCAGCGCAACCGCGTGGAACGCGCGCTGCGCAGCAGCGAAGCGCGATACCGCCTGCTCATCGAGCGCATGCGGGAAGGGCTGGCCCAGGTCGACACGAATGGCGTCGTCCAGTTCGTGAACGACCGCTACTGCCAGATCGTTGGATACAGCCGCGAAGAGCTGATCGGCCGGCCGGGCGACTTTCTGCTGGCCCACCCCGAAGACGCGACACTGCTGCGCGAAAAGTTGGCCCTGCATCTGCGCGGAGTGGCCGGCCAGTACGAAGTGCGCGTCCGTCGCAAGGACGGCGCGGTCATCTGGATGGAAATCGGCGGCGCCCCGGTTGCCGATGCCGCCGGCAACATCATCGGAGCCATCGGTGTGCACGACGACGTCACCGAGCGTCGCCTCGCAGAGCAGGCGCTTCGCGACAGCGAAGAGCGCTATCGGCTGATGGCCGAGAACTCCACCGACATGATCTGGCGCAGCACCACCTCGGGCGTGATCCTCTACGCCTCCGACGCCTGCCGCCGCCTGCTGCGCTACGAGCCGGCGGAGCTCATCGGCCGTTCGGTGTACGACTTCATCGACGTTGCGGACCGCGAGGAAGTGCGACACCTCTCATACCTCATCAACGA
>QHVS01000320.1 GCA_003223635.1 Acidobacteriota bacterium
TCGCCATCGACGTCGGCGTAGCGGCCCCACTTTCCACCGAGTGCCTCCAGCTTCTCCTTGGTCATCACTTTTCCGCGGCGATAGGGTTTGTCCGGATACTGGAACGGATCGGACATCCAGTTGTTCATCCCGAGGTCGAGATCGGAGAGGACGAAGATAGGAGTCTGGAAAACTTCGGCGAGGTCGAGAGCCTCGGCCGCGAATTGGAAGCACTCCTCTACATTCCCGGGGATCAGCGCGATGTGCTGAGTGTCGCCGTGCGAGAGGAACACGACCTGCAGAATGTCGCCCTGCGATGTGCGCGTGGGAAGACCGGTGGAGGGCCCGACGCGCTGAATGTCCCAGATCACACCCGGCAGTTCGGCGAAATATCCGAGGCCGGCGAATTCTGCCATCAGCGAGATGCCCGGTCCGGCGGTGGATGTCAGCGCCCGCGCCCCCGCCCAACCCGCGCCGAGGACCATGCCGATCGCCGCGAGCTCGTCTTCTGCCTGGACGATGGCGAACGTCGCTTTGCCGTCGGGACCGATGCGGTACTGCTTCATGTAGTCGATGAGCGATTCGCAGAGCGACGACGACGGCGTGATCGGATACCAGGTCACCACGGAGACGCCGCCGAACATGGCGCCGATGGCCGCTGCGGCGTTGCCCTCGATGATGATCTTGCCGGTGGTCTTGTTCATCCGCTCGATTCGCCAGTGGTTCTGCCGCGGAAGATTCGCCCGGGCAAACTCCATCCCCTTGTCGATGGACGCCACGTTCGGATCGATGGCTTTCTGTTTTCCTTTGAATTGCTTGCCGATGGCGGCGATGATCTCCTGGCGATCGATGCCGATCAGCTCCGCCACGATGCCGACGTAAATCATGTTCGTCAGCAATTTGCGCAGGCGGGAGTCGGTGGACAGCTCACCGGCCAGCTTGGCGAAGGGGACCTCGTAGAAGATGATGTCCTTGCGGATTGACTTGCAGTTCAGCGGCGCGTCGTAGATACAGAGTGAGCCGGGCTGCAGCGCTTCCACATCTTCGCGCGCGGTCTGCGCGTTCATGCAGACCATCAGATCGACTTCCTTCTTCCGGGCGATCCAGCCGTCCTTGTTCGCTCGGATGGTGAACCAGGTCGGCAGACCGGCGATGTTCGATGGGAACATGTTCTTGCCGCTGACCGGCACACCCATCTGAAAGATCGACCGCATCAGCACATTGTTCGAAGACTGCGATCCGGAGCCATTCACCGTAGCGACGTGAATGGTCAGATCGTTCATGACCGGTGTACCGCCGGCAGATTCCTCTTCCAGAACGGCGGTTGCGGTGGCGGTGTCAGACACTGAGCTGCTCCTTATTAATAGTGGCGGAACATTTTAGCATCGCGGTTCGCGGGCCGCGGGCTGCGACTATCATGCCCCGATGCTGCGGACCATCTGGGCGGCATTCGTAGGCATTCTGGCCAGCGTCTTCTTCGCCGTGGCCGTGCTGTGCATCGCCGCCCTGCGGTCAACCTCGCAGCTGATCGACGGCCTGATCCGCCTGTGGGCCAGGATCGTGGTGAAGGGGGCGGGAATCGATCTGCACGCCGAAGGAACCGAACTCGTCGATCGGCAGCAGCGCTACATCCTGATCGCCAATCACTCCAGCTATTACGACATTCCCTGTATTTTCGCCGCCATTCCGCAACCGATCCGTTTCATGGCCAAGGTCAGCTTGTTCAAGATTCCCATCTTCGGCTGGGCCCTGGGACGGGCCGGATTCATCCCCATCGACCGGAAGAATCGACGCACCGCGGTGCGGTCATTCGAGCAGGCCATCGAACGCATCCGCAAGGGAAACACCATCGTCGTCTTTCCGGAAGAAGGCCGATCGCGCACGCGCGAGATGCGCCCGTTCCAGCGGGGCGGATATCTGCTCGCCCTGCGCTCCGGATTACCGATCCTGCCGGTGGCCATCGACGGGACCTACGACGTGTTCCCAGCCGGGGCCACGCGCGTGAAGCCGGGAAGGGTGACCATTCGCGTCGGATGCGCAATCGAAACGGCGGGACTCACCGTGCGCGACAAGGATCGACTGTTGGAAGAGTCGCGGGCCCAGATTCTCGCGATGTTGGGCAAAGCAGGAAGTTAACGGTTAACGGTCTAACGGTGGCAGAGCCTTTGGCACCGTTAACCGTTAGACCGTTAACCCTTTCAGTGCCGTCCCTACCTCGCGTAAATCGTCCTCGAGGAGCGCGCGAACTTCGATCGTAAACCGATCCTTCACCACCCGCCCGACGATCGGCGGATCGTTCTGCAGAAAACGCGTGTAGAGATCGCTCGCGTTTCCGGAGATGGCGATGGCCACAGAGGGAATCGTTTCCGTGGGCGTGGTGCCTCCACCGAGAGCGCAGTCGCTGTCGATCACGTTGCAACGCGTGCCGGCTATCAGACGCTCGGCGCGCGCACGCAGATGGTCCAGCGGCGTGGCAAGCATGCGATAGATCGGAATCTCCAACTCGTACCGCTCCGCAGCGAAGGCCCGAAGCGTCTCGGCGATGACCGCGTAGCTCTCCTTCCCCGCGCGCAGAGCGCGCATCAGCGGATGCTTCCGGCATTTCGCGATCATCGTTGCTCTTCCGACGATCAATCCTCCCTGCGTTGCGCCGATCAGCTTGTCAGTCGAGCAGGTCACAACGTCCACGCCTTTCGCGATCAGCTCGCGGATCGTGTCCCGTCTCTGAAAACCGTACGGCGAAAGATCGACTACCCGTCCACTCCCCTCGTCGTACAGCAGCGGGAGCTTCTTCGACCGCGCGATTTCCACCAACTCGTCGATGGTCGGCGTTTCAGTGAATCCGACGATGTCGAAGTTCGAGCGATGGACGCGCAGAATCGCCGCTGTCTTTTTCGTCACCGCTGCGGCGTAGTCGCGGGCCCGGGTGCGGTTCGTCGTTCCCACCTCGCGCAGGTTCGCCCCTCCCTGCTGAATCACCTCCGGGACGCGAAAGGAGCCGCCAATCTCCACCAGCTCCCCGCGTGAGACGAGCACATCGCGCCCTGACGCAACGGACGCGAGCAGCAGCAACGTGCCCGCCGCGTTGTTGTTCGTCAGAAGCGCAGCCTCGCATCTGAACAGCGATGCGCAGATTGACTGCAGATGCTCGTCACGCGCGCCGCGCTCGCCGGCATCAAGGTCGAATTCCAGGTTGGAGTAGCCTTCCACGATCTTCCCCGCGCGATCCCACAGCGCCGGATCGATGGGAGATCGTCCCAGGTTCGTGTGGATGATGACTCCGCTGCCGTTGATGACCCGGCGGAGCGTCGATGACGTAGCTTCGTGGAGTGCCTCCTCCACGGCCGCGAGAGCCTGCGACTCGTCGTACCGCCTGCGCGCCAGGCGCAGCCCGTCGAGGTGACGGACGACCGCCTCCTTCACGTGGGCCCTCCCGAATGTGGCAATCAACGGCTCGAACAGGGCGCCGGAGAGCAGACGCTCCACCGACGGGATCGACCGCATGGAAGCGGAATCTCCGGCCGCAACCCTACCTTTTGACATATTGCTCCACCGCCAGAAGCGGTTATTGTAGTTGCTGCCAAGTGATCAAGCAGGACGACGAACTCGACAAGCTCGAGGAAGACATCCGGAAGCTGAAGAACAAGTACGACCAGTTCTTCGCCGGAATCCAGAAGGTGCCGCCATCGCACGAGAGGCACCTGGTGGAGGTCTACATCCACGAGCTGAGCAGACAGAAGATTCGCGATAACGCGCGGCGCTTCCGCCTGAGCACCGTGCTGAGCCGCTATAACCAATACCGTGAGATGTGGGGGCGCAAGATGCGCGAGCGAGAGGAAGGGCCGATGGACTTCCGGCGTCGGCGGGCGGCACTCAATCAGCCGTCCGAACCTCCGCACCGGGAGCGAGCGGCGGCGCCTCGCGTAACGTCGAGCGAGTCCGATCCGTATGTAAAGTTGGTGGCGGGCTCGAACGGAGAAGAGATCCGCCGGATTTACGAGAAGATCGAGAAGGAGCAGCAGAAACTGGGCAAGCAGCCGGGCGTCACGTTCGACCAGCTTCGAAACATGATCGAGAAGCAGAGCGAAGCGGTGCGCGCCCGCTACAACGTCAACGCGGTTGCCTTCCGCGTGGATGTCGTCGATGGAAAAGTGAAGCTGAAAGCGAAACCCATTCAGGAATGATGATGAGACGAACCCTGGTCCTCGGCGCGATCGTGCTGACCCTCTTCGCTTGCGCCGCCGTCCACCACAACAACAAGAATCCGTATGAGAAGCGTCTCTTCGTAGAGAAGTATCTCAATCCCGCCGATCCGTTCGACGCGCAGATTCAACGCACCATTAACGATCTGCGCGCCGACCCGCGCTCGGCCACTCTGCACAATCAGCTCGGGCAGTTGCTCCTGCGTAAGGGATTTCCGAAGGACGCCGAGGTGGAGTTCGAGCGCGCGGTCAACTCCGATTCTCATTTCTACCCCGCCTGGTACAACCTCGGCCTGGTTCGCGCCGCTCGCGGCGACTACACCGGCGCCCGCTTCGCCTTCCATCGAACCGTCCACTACAAGCCGGGCCACGCCGCCGCTCTGTTTCAGCTCGGACTGGTCGAGGAGCGGCGGCAGAACAACGACGCGGCGATCGAGTATTACGCGAAGGCGTTTTCGATCAATCACGCACTGCTCGACGTGCGCGTC
>QHVS01000100.1 GCA_003223635.1 Acidobacteriota bacterium
AAGGAGCCGATCAAGACGTTCTCTGTCGGCTTCCCGGATCGAGAAGGAAATGAGCTGAGTTATGCCAGGCTGGCCGCTCGATCCATCGGGTCTGAGCATCACGAAGTGGTGATCACTTCTGAGGAGTTCTTTCGAGCGTTGCCTCGCCTCATCTGGCATGAGGATGAACCGATCGCCTTCCCCTCGAGTGTTCCACTCTACTTCGTCTCCGCGCGGGCGAAAAAGCACGTCAAGGTCGTATTGACCGGAGAAGGGGCCGACGAGCTTTTCTGCGGGTACAACCGATATCGGGTGACCGCGTGGAATCAGCGACTGGGCGAGGCCTACAGCCGGGTCGTGCCGCGGTTCGCCCGAGACGGTCTCTCCCGGACCATCGATGGATTGCCATGGCACGCGCGTCGTTACCTCGGTCGGACCTTTCTGGCACTCTCGACCGATCCCCGCACCGTTTTCTTCGAAAACTTTTCTGTCTTCGGCGAGCGCGCACTCCACGAGATCCTTGTCGATTCGGCTGCGTTGCAGACGCACGATCCATTCGAAGATCTCTTGCGCTGCTACGAGGAAGGGTCGGGTGGCATTCTCGATCGAATGACTCATACAGACCTGCAGACGTATCTGGTCGAGCTGCTGATGAAGCAGGATCAGATGAGCATGGCCGCGTCGATCGAGAGCCGCGTGCCATACCTCGATCACGAGTTGGTCGAGTACGTAGTTGGATTGCCTGCCGAGTGTAAGCTTCGAGGCTGGCAGACCAAGGTTGTCCTGCGCGAGGCTCTCCGCGATCTGATACCTGCCGAGATTCGCACCCGCCGGAAGATGGGCTTCCCTGTACCCGTCGGCAGTTGGCTGCGCGGACCATTCGGCGCGGTCATCGACGAGTTCGTGACCGGTCCGCGCGCCACCGAAAGGGGACTCCTGGAGCCTCACCATCTCCGCCGTCTCGCCGACGAGCATCGTTCCGGCCAGGCGGAGCACGGCACTCGTCTGTGGTTGCTGACCAACCTCGAGATCTGGCAGCGCATCTTCCTGGACGGCGAAGATTCCGAAGCGATCATGAATCGATCCATCGGCCGCGCTGTCGCGGCCTGATCCCATAACACTGAACATGCGCATTCTTTGGGTAAAGGTTGGAGGATTGTGGCCACCGAATACCGGTGGTCGCCTGCGAAGCTTCAACCTGATCAAGGAATTGTCCCAGCGACATCGGGTCACCGTGCTGACTACTCATGGTTCCGGCGACGATCCGGAGGGGCTCACCCGACAGCTACCTGCCTGCGAACGGATCATCTCTATGCCTTATCAGCTCCCGAAGGTTGGGAGCGCCCGTTTCGCAACATCGCTCATGCGTTCATGGTTCTCTGCCTATCCGGCAGACCTTTGGAAATGCCGAGTCGCGCCGCTGGCGAATGAGGTGAAGCGCCGGATCGACAGCGGTTCGGTCGATGTTTGCATCGCTGATTTCCTTGCCGCGGCGCCCAATGTCCCCCTGGGCGATGGCGTACCGGTCCTGCTTTTCGAACACAATGTCGAACATCTCATCTGGCAACGGATGAGCGAGCACGAGCGCCGGCCATGGCGACGATTCCTGCTCAAAATCGAATCGGCGAAGATGCGGCGCTGGGAGGCGGAGGCCTGCCGGCGTGCAAATCTCACTCTTGCTGTCTCGGAGATCGATCGTGGACTGTTCGAGCAGATCGCGCCGCAAGCGAGGACCGCGGCCGTGCCCACCGGCGTCGATACTGCGTATTTCACCCCAGACGGTGCCCCCACAGCGGATCATTCGCTCGTATTCACCGGATCACTCGACTGGTATCCAAACGAAGACGCCATCGTCTATTTCCTCAACGAAATCCTGCCGGCGATCAGGGCAGCGGTGCCTGACACGACATTCACCGTCGTCGGGCGCAATCCAACGCCACGGCTGAGGACCGCTTGCGCCAAAGCACCTGGCGTCGGGCTCACCGGCACGGTCGAGGATGTGCGTCCCTATGTTCGGAACGGAGCGGTATTCGTGGTCCCTCTTCGCATCGGCAGCGGCACGCGCCTGAAGATTTTCGAAGCGCTGTCGATGGCAAAGGCCGTGGTCTCCACGACCGTCGGAGCGGAAGGTCTGACACTCACTCCCGGCGCGCACTTTCTTCAGGCCGATACGCCGGACGAATTTGCGCGCGCCGTGATCTCGCTGCTGCGCGATCCGGTGCGCCGTGACGTTCTCGGTCAGGCGGCGCGACAGCTCGTGGAAACCCACTACTCATGGCCCCAGGTGAGTCGACAGTTCGAGGCTCACTGCGAGGCATTGCGGGGTCAGGTTGCATCGGAACCGAAGGCCTGAACCCATCCAAGGAGATTGCGTAATGCAAATCAGCGTTTTTGGACTCGGATACGTTGGATGTGTGACCGCCTCCTGTCTGGCCAAGGCCGGACACGAAGTCATCGGTGTCGACGTGAATTCAGAAAAGGTGGAAATGATCAACGCGGGGATCTCTCCGGTGATCGAACCTGGCCTTGGTGACTTAGTGGCCGACGCGGTCAGTCATGGCCGCTTGAAAGCCACCATTTCGAGCGACGAAGCCATCGGACAATCCGATCTGGCCATGATCTGTGTCGGTACACCGAGCGCTCGGAATGGCCGGATCGATCTCACCGCGATCCAGCGCGTCGGCCGCGACATCGGACGAGCATTGGATGGCCGCGCCGAGATTTACACCGTTGTGCTGCGCAGCACGGTCCTTCCCGGCACTACCGAGACCCTGCTTATTCCATCCCTGCGCAACGGACTCGGACAAGGCTCGGAGGAAGCGATCGCCGTTGCGGTCAACCCTGAATTCATGCGCGAAGGATCCTCGCTCTCCGATTTCGAGCATCCTCCTTTCACCCTGGTTGGCTGCTCTGACGACGACACCGCCGGCGTGCTCCGCGCCTTGTACGAGCAAATCAATGCGCCGTTTGTCCACACGTCGGTCAGGGTTGCCGAGATGACCAAATACGTTTCGAACGCCTTTCACGCGCTGAAGATCTGCTTCGCCAACGAAATTGGCGACCTTTGCGAGTCATTGGGCGTCAACGCTCAGGAAGTAGTGAGCACATTCCTCATGGATCGCAAACTCAATGTCTCCGAAGCGTATCTGCGTCCGGGCTTTGCGTTCGGCGGTTCCTGCCTTCCCAAGGATCTGAGGGCATTACTCCACGCCGCTCGGGAAGCGGACGTGAGACTGCCGCTGCTCTCAGCGATCGATCCCTCGAACGAACAGCAGATTCGCCACGGCATCGAGGCGGTGCTCGACACGCGGAAGCGGCGGATTGGCGTCGTCGGCCTGGCATTCAAGGCGGGGACAGACGACCTGCGGGAGAGTCCGATGGTGACGCTGGTGGAGACGCTCATCGGCAAGGGATGTGCGGTGCGCATCTTCGACCCGAAGGTCCGCATCGCCGCACTCGTGGGGGCCAACCGGCTCTACATCGAAAAGGAGATCCCGCACATCACGTCGCTGATGTGCGAAGACATGGAGAGTCTGCTCGCCCATGCCGACGTCGTGGTGATCGGCAGTCCGGGGGAGGATGCCACCCGCGCGCTCGCGCAGTGTCGATCCGATCAGATTGTCGTCGATCTGACCCGAGGATCTATCCGGCCCCCGGTCTCTGCACAGACGAGCGAAGAACAGAACATTGCCTGGCGCGCAATTCAGCATGCGATCTCATGAAACGCATCATCTTCGTGGTTTCCAGGAATCATCTTGACCTGGTGCCGGGGTTGGAGCGGGGAAGCAACACCGAGAATGTCGAGATTATTGTCGATCGGCGCTGGAACGAGCGCCGAAAGGCGCTGGAGCCAATACCCTTCCCGGATCACCGGCGTTCTGAGCGACGCATCCGGTCAACCTCCCGGGAGCTCGACCTGATCGGTATCGCTGTCGCCGTGGTTCCGTGATGCTGAGCGAACGGAAATGATCATGTCATCCCGAGCGTGGCGAGGGATCGGTGTGGGTGGGCGGCGCCAGAAGCACAGAAGTCTGCTTCGCGCGCATCGCCCACCCACAGATCCCTCACCATGCTCGGGGATGACATCCCTGCGGCCCACCATATGAATCGACGTTTCGACCCGCTGATTTTCGGGGCTCTTGGAATTTGCCTGCTGATAGTCGTCCCCTGTTGCGTTCAGCGGAGTGATGGAAGCGACTCCGCCGAACAGGCGGCGGCATCTGCATCATTTCGACTGAGCAACCTGAAGCGCCCCACATCAGCGGGGCGCGTCCGATTCGTCGCCGCAGGTGCCAATCTGCAGGATGCCCTTGACGCCGCTCAGACGGGCGACGTCTTGGTCCTTCAAGCCGGCGCAAGCTTCACCGGTCCGTTCACCCTCCGAAAGAAGTCGGGCCAGGGGTGGATCGTCATCCAGAGCAGCGCGCTGCAGCAGTTGCCCCGCGCCGCCACACGGGTGGGTCCATCCCATTCCCGGCTGATGCCGGTGTTGGAGGCAGGAGATGGATCCGTGCTGGGCACCGAACCGGGCGCGCACCACTATTGGCTCACTGGTCTCGAGATTCGCCCCAGGCCAGGCGCCTTTCTTCACAACCTGGTAGAGCTCGGATCGGCCGAAGCGTCCGTCGAGAAGCTCCCTCACGACATCGTCTTCGAGCGCTGCTACCTGCACGGCGATCCGAATCGCGGCACCCGACGCGGGATCGCCATGAATTCGCGATCGACCGCTGTTGTCGACTCCTGCCTGACTGATTTCAAGGAAGTAGGAGCGGATTCGCAGGCCATCGCTGGTTGGAATGGATCCGGGCCAATCATCATCGCCAACAATGATTTGCAGGCTGCGGGCGAGAACGTGATGTTCGGCGGAGCCGATCCCTCCATCAAGGGCTTGATCCCATCGGATATCGAGATCCGCAGAAACCACTTCTTCAAGTCACTCTCCTGGAGAATGGGCGATCCTGCCTACGCCGGCACGCCATGGAGCGTGAAGAACCTGCTCGAATTCAAGAGCGCCCGCCACGTAGTGGTCGACGGCAACCTGTTCGAATACAACTGGCCACAGGCGCAGAACGGGTTTGCCATCCTCTTCACCGTTCGGAACCAGGATGGCAATGCGCCATGGTCGACTGTCGAAGATGTGACCTTCACGAACAACGTCGTCCGTCATGTTGCCGCCGGCGTGAACATCCTTGGACGAGACGACATCCACCCCAGCGGCGAGACACAACACATCCTCATCCGAAATAATCTCTTCGAGGATGTGGGGGGCGGGTGGGGAGGGGGACGATTGTTTCAGTTGCTCTCCGGAGCGGCCGATGTGGTCATCGAACATAACACCGCTTTCCAGACCGAAAGCTTTGTGGTGGGCGATGGCGCGCCGAACACGGGCTTCGTCTTTCGCAATAACATCGTGCAACACCAGCAGTACGGTCTCATTGGTTCCGGCACGGGAAGCGGACTCCCGAGCCTGGAACGCTACTTTCCGCGCGCGATGATGACGGGGAACGCCATCGTCGGCGGCGATGCCAGTCGCTATCCGCCCGGCAACTTCTTTCCGGCTTCGCTGGAGGAAGTGAAATTTGCGGATATTGCTGACGGCAATTACCGGCTGGCTTCGTCCAGCCATTTTCGCAAAAAGGGAACGGACGGTCGCGATGTGGGAGTCGACCTCGATGCGCTCGCCGCGGCGCAAGGCGGCTCCCATCCGCCGATCGCGCACCGCGAGAATCACGCCGCAACACTGGCGAAGGCGTTCAGTGGGGCTGGCACGCCGCAGCATGCGAGCTTGATCGCCGGTGGCATCAACCTATCAGGCCATTCGCTGGCGCTCATTCTCTTCTGGGGCTCGCTCGGTCTTCTCATCTACATCGTGATCGGGTATCCGCTGGTGATCGCGGGCTGGGCGATGGTCAGGCCCCGTCCATACCAGCGTGGGTCGATCGAGCCGAGCGTGAGCGTGGTGATCGCTGCGCATAACGAGGTCGCGCATATCGGTCGGAAGATCGCGAATCTGTTGAAGCTCGACTATCCGCCGGATCGGTTGGAAATCCTGGTCGGCTCGGACGGCTCGACCGACGGCACTCTAGAACGTCTGCGCGCCATCTCCGAGCAGCGCATTCGGATCTTCGTCCTTCCCGATCGGCGTGGGAAGCCGGCCGTGCTGAACAGGCTCGTGCCGAAGGCCCGAGGCGAGATCGTGGTGTTGGCCGACGTCCGCCAGGAGTTTGATTCACAGGTCTTGCGCGCGCTGATGCGGCCTTTCACCGATCCACAGGTCGGAGCCGTGAGCGGTGAACTGGTGCTCAACCGGAATTCATCCTGCAACACCGTCGGTGATGGAGCGGGAGCGTACTGGGGCTACGAGAAGTTCATCCGATCGCGCGAAAGCCGCATCGATTCAACTGTGGGAGCGACCGGAGCCATTTACGCCATTCGCCGAGCACTCTTTGAGCCGATTCCGGAGGACACCATCCTGGACGATGTTCTGATTCCTTTGAGAATCGCCCGTCGCGGATACCGCATCCTCTTCGAGCCTGGCGCCCGCGTCTGCGATCTGCCGCCCGCCACTGCCCATCAGGAGTTCACGCGGAAGGTGCGCACCCTTGCCGGAAACTTTCAACTGTTCAATCGAGAGAAGTGGCTGCTCAGTCCCGCGCGGAATCGCCTATGGTGGCAGACGATCTCTCATAAGGCCCTTCGCCTGCTGTTCCCTCCACTTCAGCTCACCGTGCTGGCTGCGAATGTGGCGCTGGCAGCGACTTCGACGTTTTATCAGTTCTTTCTTTTCCTGCAGATTCTTTTCTATGCAGGAGCCCTCGCCGGTTGCATGCTCCTGCGCAGTCAGAGAAAGTACTGGCCGGTGACGTTCCCTTACACCTTCTGCCTGCTGAGTTGGGCGACGGTAGTCGGATTCATTCGCTGCAACAACGGTCGTCAAACCGTGACGTGGGAGAAGGCGGAAGGCTTCGCGGTCGCCGGGATGGGCGGGATTGGGGTCAAGTCACCGGAAACCGGAGACCTGCCCCATTGAAGAGGGCACCATGAACAAACGACGTTCTTTGATCCTGATCTCGATCGTAGTGGCGGGACTGCTGAGTTCGGGGGAAGCGACGTGCCGGATCATCCCAGTGCCGGGGGGCGGCGATTTCCAGGCCGCTCTGGACGAGGCGCAATCAGGCGACATCATCACCCTGGAAGCCGGCGCGACATTCACCGGCCCCTTCGTACTACCGGTGAAGGCCGGCTCGGGTTGGATCGGCGTGCGCACCAGCGCTCCCGACAGCAGCCTTCCGATGGCCGGCCGCAGGATCGATCCGTCATACGCGCCGCGACTTCCAAAGCTCGCCGCTCCCAACTCGCTCCCGGCGCTTCAGGCCGCCCCGCGCGCTCATCACTACTGGTTCCGCGGTGTGGAGATCCTCCCGGTCGCGGGAGCATTCACGTTCAATCTGGTCGAACTCGGAGCCAGTGAAACGAGCTTAACGGACCTCCCGCATCATCTGATCTTTGACCAATGCTACATCCACGGCGACCCGCTCCGCGGTTCGCGGCGCGGCATCGCCCTGAATTCCAGCTGGACTTCAGTGATCGACTCCTATCTGTCCGACTTCAAGGATACGGACAGTGACTCGCAGGCAATTGCTGGGTGGAACGGATCGGGTCCTTTCACAATCGCCAACAATTACCTGGAAGCTGCCGGCGACAATATCCTTTTCGGCGGCGCTGATCCGCGGATCCCCGGTCTCGTACCGTCTGATATCCAGATCGTTCACAACCACTTTTTCAAGCCGCTATCTTGGCGCATCGGCGATCCCGCCTATGGCGGCACACCATGGCGGGTCAAAAACATTCTGGAGTTGAAGAATGCGCGCCGTGTATTGATCACCGGCAACATACTCGAACACAACTGGGTGCACGCGCAGAACGGGTTTGCCGTGCTCTTCACCGTGCGTAATCAGGACGGGACGGCGCCGTGGTCGGTGGTCGAAGATGTCATTTTCGTTCGCAACATCCTGCGGCAAAGCGCATCAGGCTTCAATTTTCTCGGGTCGGACAACAACTTCCCGAGCGAGCCGACCCGGCGGGTCCTCATTCGCGACAATCTGCTGCTGGACATCAGTGGCGTTGGGTGGGGCACAGCGGGTGATGGACGTCTTTTTCAATTCGTCGGGCCAACCGGCTTGACCGGACCGGTCGACATCACCATCGAACACAACACAGGATTCCAGTCAGGCCCCATCATGGTTGCCGACGGATCGCAGTCGCCCGGACTGGTCTATCGCAACAACATCATTCCCGAAGGGACTGGCTTCCTGGGGTCCGGCACCGCTCCAGGACTGGACACGCTGCGCACATATTTCCCGGATGCCATCTACGTGCGAAACGTTCAGCCGGGAGGCAATCCGCTTCTGTATCCGGAGGACAACTTCTTCCCACCCGCTCTGGCTGATGTCGGCTTTGTAGACCTCGACGGTGGCGACTATCGCCTGCGCAGCGACAGCCCTTACAAGAATGCGGGAAGCGATGGGAAGGACCCCGGGGCCGACATCGATGCTGTGTTGTCAGCGACGAATGGCGCCGAGTCGGGTCTAGCGCGATTGCAGAACCGCGTCGATGTGGCGCAGGCAATCCTGCCTGCGCCACGTGACTGCGATGACGACAGCACTCAATGTGCCACTCGCCCTCTGGTCTTGGACACCTCAGCCGACGACCTGATTGCGTCGACGTTGAAGAGCTGCTGCTCTGCAAAAATCCTCAAAATGTGCTGGCCGGCGGAGAGGGTGATCCCGCTCTTGCCCACCCATTGATAGTTCGCTAACGATCCCGTGTTGGGGACAGTAATCTGGCCCGTCAGGTTCACTCGGTCGACCTCGATGTGGAAACGACTCGTGCTGCTCACGCTGCTGACCAGCGCCTCGAGGCGGTAGGTTCCGGACTGGGACACGTTGATCGTGTACTCGAGCCATTCGCCGGTCGCGAAACTGGTGACGGCATACCCCTGAAGAAGACTGGTGATGTCGACATCCTCACTTGTCCGATAGGAGCCGCCCTGATTGCCGGGAGTGAGATCGTGATACGCCACGCCTTCGCCGCCTTTGTCGAAATCTTCGGCCTCGAAGAGACCCGGTACCGCAGAGGGCACGCCCTTGAACGACGAACGCTGCCCCCCAGTCGGACGCGTGTTTGAGACGGCGACGCTGACCGGCGCGGACGTATTGCGATTGCCCGCAGCATCCCGCGCCAGGGCTGTCAGCGTGTGGGAGCCGTCCGCCGTCGCCGTGGTGTCCCACGAAATCGAGTACGGCGCGGTAATGTCTTCCGCTCCCAGCGGCGATCCGTCTACATAGAACTGCACTCCCACCACGCCCACGTTGTCCGACGCATTGGCCGAAACCTGAACGGCTCCGGACACCGTCACGCCGTTGCTCGGCGCGGTGATCGTTACTGTGGGTAACTTCGTATCCGAAGGTCCCGATGGCGACTTATCGGTGGAGATCCGAATCGCGTCGAGATTGAAATACTGCATGTCCGCGTACATCCTCAGTACATGCTGACCCGCAGTGAGGCTGATCCCGCCTTTGCCCACCCATTGGAACGTAGCCCACGACGCGGTGTTGGGCGCCGTGATCAGACCAGTCTTGTCCGTGCCGTCCACTTCCATGTGGAAGGTGCTGTTGCTGTATTGGCTGCTGACCAGCGCCTCCATGCGGTACGTTCCGGACGAGGTCACGTTGATGGTGTACTCGAGCCACTCGCCGGTGTCGAAATTGTTGACGACGTATCCTCCGGCGTACGGACTGATGATGTCGACGTCCTCGGTGGTTCGGTATGAGCCGCCCTGATTGCCGGGCGTGTTGTCGTGATAGGCCACGCCTTCTCCGCCCTTATCGAAGTTTTCGGCCTCGACTTGACCGGGCACCGCATAGGGCGTTCCGCTGTAGGGTGACTGCGACGGCGACTGATCCGAGATCCGAATCGCGTCGAGATTAAAGTACTGCTTGTTCGCGAACATCCTCAGGATGTGCTGGCCGGCGGCGAGGCTGATGCCACCCTTGCCAACCCACTGGAACGTGTACCACGATCCGCTATTGGGTACCCCAATCAGACCGGTCTTATCTGTCCCGTCGATCTCCATGTGGAAGCTGCTGTTGTTGAACGAGCTGCTGACCAGCGCCTCGAGGCGATAGGTTCCTGACTGGGACACGTTGATCGTGTACTCGAGCCATTCGCCGGTCTCGAAATTGTTCACGGCATACCCGCCGGCATAAGGGCTGATGATGTCGACATCCTCGGTGGTCCGATAGAGCCCGCCCGAATTGCCAGGCGTGTTGTCGTGATAGGCCACGCCTTCTCCGCCCTTATCAAAGTCTTCGCCCTCGAACTGACCGGGCACCGCGAATGGCGTGCCGGTGAAGGGCGACTGTTGCGGCCCGTCGTTGGAAACTGTCACGGTGACTTTGTCAGAGGTGGTCTTGTTTCCCGCGGCATCCCGCGCCACTGCGGTCAACGTGTGTGAGCCGTTCGAGGTCTGCGTTGTGTCCCATGGAACCTGGTACGGCGCAGTGGTGTCCTCGGCACCCAACGGTGATCCGTCGAGATAGAACTGCACGCCGACAACGCCGACGTTGTCTGAGGCATTGGCCGTAACGTTCGTCGTACCCGATACGGTCGCGCCGTTGGTCGGCGCGGTAATCGACACCGTCGGCGGCGTCGTATCGGGAGCGCTATTGGAGACTGTTACCACGACCTTGTCAGAGGTTGTCTTGTTTCCGGCCGCATCCCGCGCCACTGCGGTCAGGGTGTGAGAGCCGTTCGTCGTCGTGGTCGTGTCCCACGAAATCTGATAAGGCGCGGCAGTGTCCTCGGCACCCAACGGTGATCCGTCGAGTAAGAATTGCACGCCGACAACGCCGACGTTGTCTGAGGCATCGGCTGTAACGTTCGTCGTACCCGATACGGTGGCGCCGTTGGTCGGCGCAGTGATCGAGACCGAGGGCGGCGTCGTATCCGGGGGAGGCGCGTCCGTGCTGATGCGGATCGCGTCAAGGTTGAAGTACTGGTTGTCCGCGTACATTCTCAGCACATGCTGACCCGCGGTGAGGCTGATTCCACCCTTGCCTACCCATTGGAACGTTGCCCACGATCCGGTGTTGGGCGCCGTGATCAGACCGGTCTTGTCCGTGCCATCCACTTCCATGTGGAAGGTGCTGTTGCTGTATTGGCTGCTGACTAGCGCCTCCATGAGGTAGGTTCCCGACGAGGTCACGTTGATGGTGTACTCGAGCCACTCGCCGGTCTCGAAATTGTTGACGACATATCCACCGGCATAAGGACTGATGATGTCGACGTCCTCGCTGGTTCGGTACAAGCCGCCCTGATTGCCAGGCGTGTTGTCGTGATAGGCCAGGCCTTCGCCGCCATTGTCGAAGTTTTCGGCCTCGAATTGACCGGGCACCGCATAGGGCGTTCCGCTGTAGGGTGATTGTTGCGGCGCGCTGTTGGAAACGGTCACGGTGACCGGTGCAGAGGTTTTCTTGTTTCCCGCGGCATCCCGCGCCACTGCGGTCAACGTGTGTGAGCCGTTCGAGGTCTGCGTTGTGTCCCATGGAACCTGGTACGGCGCAGTGGTGTCCTCGGCACCCAACGGTGATTCGAGCAGGAACTGCACTCCAACAACGCCCACGTTGTCTGAGGCGTCGGCCGTCACGTTCGTCGTACCGGAGACGGTTGCGCCGTTGGGCGGCGCGGTGATCGACACCGTCGGCGGCGTGGTATCGGGAGCGCCATTGGAGACCGTGACGGTGACCGGGTCAGAGGTTTTCTTGTTTCCCGCGGCATCCCGCGCCACTGCAGTCAGCGTGTGCGAGCCGTTTGAGGTTTTCGTCGTGTCCCAGGAAAT
>QHVS01000101.1:0-4252 GCA_003223635.1 Acidobacteriota bacterium
GAATCAATGTCCGCTCCGACATCTTTCCCGTCGGTTCCAGCGTTCTTGTAAGGACTGATCAACTGCAGCCTGTAGTTGCCGCCCAAGAGATCGACGAAGAGCACATCCGCCATCGTCAGTGGGAAGAAGTTATCGGGCGGATAGGAGAGCGGGTTTCCTCCCTGCAGAATATTTCGTACAAAGACCGCGCCCGGGAAATATGTGGTGAGCGTCAGCATCGGGTTGCCGAACGTTCCGTCGCCCGCCACGCCGTACTGATTATGTGGGCTGAGATTGTTCCGATAGTAGAAGCTGGAGTTGGGCGCACCGGAGGCCATGATCACTTCACCAGAGTGAAACGCAGTGTTGTGGTCGATGGTGACGTCTCCAGCCCCGTCGAGCATCTGAAACAGACGGCCACTCCCACCCCAGTTGGTGGCATTCACGTCATCGAAGAGATTGTCTTTGATGAGGAGTCGCTTGGTTTGGCCGCTGGGATGTAGGTTGTCCGTGCCCAGGACATTCACTGCGGAAGAAAGGTGTCGAGCGATGTTGTGGGTGAACGTGATGTCTTCCACCACTGACCACGGCGCAGTCCCGTCCTGGTTCCGGACCGTGAAGAGAATGGAGAAGCCGTTCTGAGCCTGGGGCCAGTTGTGCTCGAAGATGTTTCCGTCGACAAGCACGCGGCGCGCGTTTTTCAGCTCGAAGAGATTCTTGATTGTCCAGGAGCTCCCTCTCCAGCTCTCCGGCTTGAAGATGTAGTTGCCGCGAATCTCGATGTCCGAAGGAACCAGATTGGAGATCTTCGGATCGGCTCCGCCGAACAGAATGTTTTCTCCCGACCCTTCCAGGTAGTTGTTGGCGATCTTGAACGGCCCGGAGCCGTTCCATCCGGCAATGGCCTGCGAATCGGCCCCCGCCTCATGAACCTCCGAGATGTAGGAGTCGATGACGGCGGCTGTACCGCAGTTGAGCGCGAAACCGCGACGCACGGTGGCATCCGAGCGACCGTGTACATAGACGCGATCGAAGATCAGGGAGTAAGGAAGCTGGTTGGCCGAACCGTCGCCGAGCTGGATGAGCCCGTAGCTGTACGTGGCGCTGCTCGCCAGGGCGATTTCAACAGCAACAAAGCGGAAGTGATGCGCTCCTGCGTCCGTCTGGATGGCCGGCCCGGTACTCGGCGCAACGATTTTCGGCAACTGGGCCGCATAAGACGGCGTCATGCGCTTCCCCTGGCCAGGGATGCTGCTGTCCGCAGCGGAAGTGCGAACGAGGATCCACCCCGAACCACTCTTCACGGGCAGGTTGAACGGCCCCACGAATGTGGCGCCGGCCGCTAATGTGATGGTGTCACCCGGCTTCGCCGAATTGAGGGCGGCCTGAAAATCACCGCCGGCTGAAACGGGAATGGTTTGGCCGGTCTGAACTGGATACGAGGTGTCTACGTAACTTTGCGGTAGAGCAGGTAACGTTTGAGCATTGGTACTGAGAGGAGAGCAGATTGCAGAGCCAAAGACGAGCCCGACGACCAACAGTGTGCGCGTGGCGTTCATCGGATACTCCTTATCGTTCGCCTATCGTTAGCCTCCCTCTGCTCTCGGAATTAACTATTGATAGTAGGCGGAACGTCCCAGCTTCTTGGTGACTGTTCTCACCGATAAGTCGACATGCAACGTGACTCATCTCACAGGGGCAATCACGCGTGCGCACGGCAAAGGACTGCGTCTGTACCTGTTAGCGGGAAAACTAAGGTAGATCCCCGACTCGGGTCACGCCTTGACGACCACCCGTCCCGAACCTGGCGGAATGACGTTCCGCGTGTCGATGGCCAGCTTCACGCCCGCATACAGCGCAGGATCCTTGAACTGGCGATGCGCGGTGGCCAGCACCACGGCGTCGTAGCGCGCGAATTCCTCGGCGGAACACGGCGTCGACGAGAGGCCCAGATCGTACTTGCGACCCTTGCGCGCGGCGAGAATGTACGGATCGCAATAGGCAACGATTGCGCCGCGCTCCTGAAGAAGCTCGATGATTTCGAAGGACGGCGATTCCCGGTCGTCATCAACATCGGGTTTATAAGAAAGGCCGAGCACCAGGACCTTTGCTCCGACGATGCTCTTCCCCTGCTGGTTGATGGCGTCGGTGACCCGGCCGACGACATATCGGGGCATTGAGGTGTTCACTTCGCCGGCCAGCTCGATGAACCGTGTCCATACCCCGTACTCCGCCGCTTTCCATGTCAGGTAAAACGGATCGAGCGGAATACAGTGGCCGCCCAGACCCGGCCCGGGATAGAAGGGCATGAAGCCGAACGGTTTCGTCTTCGCAGCTTCAATCACTTCCCACACATCGATGCCCATCCGGTCGAAGACGATCTTCAGCTCGTTGACCAGAGCGATGTTGACCGCTCGGAAAATGTTTTCCAGCAGCTTCGCCGACTCGGCAACCTCCACGGATGAAACCGGCACGACGCGACGAACGATCGAGCTGTAAAGCGCGACAGCCGCGTCCCGTGATGCGGCATCGATCCCACCCACGACCTTCGGGATGTCGCGCGTCGAGAATTCGCGATTTCCCGGGTCCTCACGCTCCGGAGAGAACGCCAGGAAGAAGTCCGCACCGCAATGAAGACCATTTCTCTCCAGCCGAGGGAGCATCTCCTCTCGAGTGGTCCCGGGATACGTTGTGGATTCCAGTACGACCAACTGACCGGGACGAAGTCGCATCGCAATTTCTTCGGCCGTGACTCGGATGTACGTCAGGTCCGGCTCGCGGTGAGTGCCGAGGGGAGTGGGAACGCAGATAATCACCGCGTCGCAGCGCCGGATCTGTTCGAAATCGGTGGTGGCCGACAGGCGGCTCTTTCGGACGGCATCGGCCACGCGTTCGGGGCCGATGTGGCGAATGTACGAGTCGCCGCGCTGCAATGCCGCGGTCTTCTTCTTGTCCACGTCGAAACCGACGACTGGAAAGCCAGCCTCCACAAACAGAAGGACCAGCGGTAATCCGACATAGCCCAGGCCAATGACCCCCACCACCGCCGTCCGATTCTCGATCGAAGACAAGAGGTCCTTGAGGTGGTCTCGCCTGGTCGCCGCGTTGGCCGCCGCAGGCCCATGGGCGCGCTTCATCGACATCTCGCTCACTTTCTCTCCCGCTTGCTCGCTGTAATAACAGCAGGATAGCGCCCGCGAAAACAATGCCAGGTCTCCGAATGACGTGAGCGGGGACACAAGGCGCCTCCCGGGTCGGGTGTACCGTCCGATTGAGTCTCTCTCAGAACAGGAGGAGGAGTCATGAGAACGAAATCATTGCTCGGGATTTCACTGCTTTTGATGTTTGTGGCTGCATCGAGTGCATACGCCGCGAGGGGCGAGACTGCATGCACGATGAAATACAACCTCAAGGGATGGTCAGCGTTTTACAAGACAGCCAGCGGCTCGGGAACGATCCGCTGCGACAACGGCCAGAGAGCCAACGTGAGACTATCCGCCAAGGGCGGCGGGTTGACCGCAGGTAAGACGGACATCCGCGACGGACAGGGCAGCTTCTCGAAGGTGTCGAGCATCAATGAGCTGTTCGGAAGCTACGGCTCAGCGTCGGCCGGCGCAGCCGCGGGCAAGGCCGCCTCGGCCACCGCACTCACCAAGGGCCACGTGCACCTCGCGCTCTCGGGGACAGGAAAAGGCGTCGAGCTGGGGCTCGCGCTGGGTAGATTTACGATTACCAGAAAATAACTGCACTCGCAGTTGATCATCATTCGGGCGGCCGCGAGGCCGCCCGAAGTGTTTCGAGAAATGGGGTCAGGCCTTTCCTTCGTACTTGTTTCTCCCGCTGGTAGAGGAAAGTACGAAGGAAAGGCCTGACCCCATTTCGAGAAAATATTCGCGCTGCTCATTCGTCTACTGAGCGCAGTGACGCAGGATTACGCCTCGAGGATTCCTTCCGCGTCCAGCGTGAATTCCACGTCGGAGCCGACCACGACGCCGCCGCGATCGAGCGGCGAGTTCCAGCTCACCCCGAAGTCATGGCGGTTGAGCCGTCCGGTGGCTACGAATCCGGCCCGCGTCTTCGGCCCTTTGTCCACGCCGTCTTCCCACCACGGCGTCAGCCAGGTCCCCAGGAATTTCGCATCCAGGGTGAGCGGCCTGGTGACGCCGCGAATGGTGACCCGTCCGTGGACCTTTGCCTCGACGGGGCTCAGCAGCTCGATCCGTTCGGATTCGAAAGTGATTTGCGGATGATGTTCGAGATCGAGAAAGTCAGC